>NZ_JBHULU010000021.1:805957-817570 GCF_042684605.1 Pontibacter locisalis | reverse complement strand
CAAAAGGCCGGGGTTGTACAACCCCGGCCTTTTGTTATTTATAATGACTACTCTTTTTAGAGATTTCTGATTTTGATGGTAATATCATGTGGCGCAACCTCGTCACCTCCAAAGTATGGGTACAACTGATAACCTGAACCTTTACCATTGCAACCCCGTGCCAAAATAGCTTCCCCTACTCCTGCTACTTTGAAAATATAATTGGTCCCATCCAGAATAAGCTCATATTGGTAAGCTTTGTCAATAGAGACAGTACCGATTAATTCAGATGCTCTTATACCATTTCGGTAAACATAGGCATGTATTTCCAAAGCATTGTTAAACCATCTCCACCCAAACCTGGCACTATTGGTTTGATGATGAGACCCACAGTCAGACATGCCATATAATTTATTGATGTCTGCCTGATTGACAGGATCAACAGTCTGATAAATAGCAGACCTATCAAATAAGGCTTCGAACTTGAGACTGCTAGTGCTTAAAGACTTAAATCCAGAATTACTCGAAGAATGCTGGCCCTTTTTAATGAGGTAGGTTGTATAAGAAGTAGTTTGTCCTCCTTTTCTGGCATCTTGTGAAACACTTAGTCCGCCATCAATGGACTTGACAGGGTCAGAATTAGGTTCTACATCTAAGGAAGCGTCTTTTTCGCAGGAAGCTAGTAACAGCACAAATGACAACGCAGCGGCTGTTACTCTGATAGATTTTCTGAAAGTTAGCATAGTTGATTAATTAGTGGTGTATTATTGATTACCAACTTCAAAGCCAATCTCACAAACTCAATTACGCAAACCTTTTATTTAGGATCTATCAAATATATATTTATATTTTACAGCTCCTTCAGATAAATTTTTATATTATGTGGTGCAACCTCGTCACCTCCGAAATAAGGATACAACTGATAACCTTCCCCGGGCCCACTACAATTCCGAGGTTTGCTTACCTTCACATCATTAAGTATAAACACATACTCATTATCCTCCAGCCTAAGCTGATATAAGTACGGTTTATTGAGTTCTACAGTAGTGATTAGCTCAGATGAGCGCTGCTTGTTAAAATAAGTATAAGCATGAATTTCTAATCTACTGTTATACCATCTCCACCCAAATCGTGCACTGTTCGTATGGTGCTGTGTGCTACAGTCGGAAAGACCATACAGTTTGTTTATGTCAGCCTGGTTAGCAGGATCAACAGTTGTATAAACAGCAGAACTGTCGAAGGTTGCTTCAAAGCGGATAAGGGAAGTACTTAGCTTTTTAAAGCCGTTGTTAGAATCGTGTTTGCCTTTGCTGATAATGTAGGTTTCTTTATTCTGCTGAGAAACTACAAGATCATCTACGGCATTAATTACCTCACAGGAAGATAAGGATATCAGAAAAACAGACACAACAAATTTGTGCAACTTTGTAAAGGTTACATACATAAGGGCTAAAAGTTGAATTTTTAAAATGGCGAATCAATAATATATGGCTTCCTGTAAAGGAAACCAATATAATTTGCACGTCAACATTTTAGCGCACTCAAAAAGTTTAATTTCTTAAAACAAAAAAAAGCACCTGCTCACTAGAACAGGTGCTTTATAATTATATTTTACTAAAATATAAATTAATGAATTCCGTGCATCCATTTACGCATAAGCGGCGTCAGGATTAAAGCCAGAACAGCAAACCCAAAGGCCACGTAAGCAATTTGTTCAAACACGCTGGTATAAACCAATAGCGATGCCATTCCGGAAACCTCCTCTTCACCACTACCGCTCACTGACGTAAGCTTCGCAATGATACCTGCAATATGGTGAGCAAAAGAGGAAGAAAGGAACCAGATACCCATGATAAAGGCCACTATCTTCTTAGGAGAAAGCTCCGTTACCTTAGAAAGACCAACCGGAGAAATAAATAACTCACCAGTAGTGATGAACAGGTAACCTAAGATCAGGAACCAGATAGAAACGCGTCCGTCAGCATCAGCATAGTTTGCGCTCCAGGCAAAAACCAGGAATCCAAGGCCTAATTGAGCAATACCTAGTGCAAACTTTACAGGCGTGAATGGGTTTACTCCCTTTTTAGATAAAGCAAGCCACATAGCTGAGAAAGGAAGTGCAAACAAAACGATAAAGAATGGGTTAATAGAATTTGTTTGCGCAGCGTTCATGAAGGTCAGGTTCACGTTACGCTCTGCAAAAAGCGTAAGCGAAGAACCAGCCTGCTCAAAGAAGGACCAGAATACAGTGATAAAGAACGTAAGAAGAATAACAACTATCAGACGCTGACGCTCTACTTTATCTACCTTTACAAGGTTGTAAATTAAAATAAGAGCAATAGCAGGAAGCAACGCATAATACATAGCGTAGTCAATCAGATGACCGTCAAACTCAGTAGAGCCTATTCCTGGTAACTCCAATATACCCTGAAACAGCAGAATACCAAAAACAGGCAATGTAAGCACCGTGATGATGGTCACCCATGTACCTCTTGCTATACCAGCAACTTTTTCTTTTACTGCAGCTGGGTTTGGAGGTAAACCATTTTCACCGAATACACCTGTTCTGGCACCATTCCAGAACATTATCAAACCGATTAACATACCTACACCAGCCGCTCCGAAGCCATAGTGCCATCCATAGGTATACCCTAGCCAACCGCACACTAAAGGCGCAAGCATCGCTCCGATGTTAATACCCATGTAAAAGATAGTGAAACCGGCATCACGTCTAGCATCACCCTGCTTGTAAAGCGTACCAACAAGCGTAGAAATATTTGGTTTAAAAAAGCCATTACCAGCAATCAAAAGAGCAAGAGCTCCGTAGAAGAACACGGGGTGCTCAACAGCTAGTGCGAAGTGGCCTATAGCCATCAAAACAGCCCCCAGCATGATCGCTTTTCGGTAGCCCAGTAATTTATCGGCAACCATACCACCAATTACTGGGGTTGCATAAACTAAGGCACCGTAAGCTGCGTAGATACCAAATGCGACACTATCACTAAACAAAAGGTCGTTCACCATGTATAAAACCAACAAGGCGCGCATACCATAAAAGCTGAAGCGCTCCCAAAGTTCAGCGAAGAACAGATAGAACAATCCTTTCGGATGTCCAAACATTTCTGGGCCTGTCGGGTCCGCACCTATCGGGGCATTATGCTCCGTTATTTTATCGGTGACAGTATGTTCTCTTAAAGACATAGATGTAAATTAGTTGGTTGTTTAGATTATTTTAGCAAACAAAGAAAGTAAATATATCAGTTTAAATGCACTCTGACAAATATTTTATAGCACTCCCACACATTTTGTACCAGTCTGACAATATTTCCTAAACAAGATATATTGATATACTTTTTTTATATTTTTGTACCATACTTATGTAGCTAACCGTTCATTTTTAAAAACCCAAAAATTTCAAATGAAAGAATCTGGAGATAAATCTAACGCAGTAGGTCTTGAAAGCTTAGGCATCAAGGAGGCTAAAGAGGTTCTTTGGAACCTGACCCCTGCCGAGCTGGTGGAGGAAGCCATCAAAAATGGTGAAGGCGTACTGACTGACTCGGGCGCTCTTATGTGCGACACCGGCAGCTTTACCGGTCGATCCCCAAAAGACCGTTTTATTGTGAAGGATGCTAAAACAGAAGATACTGTTTGGTGGGGCGACATCAACATAGGTTTCGACCCGGAGAAGTTCGATCAGCTACAGGAAAAAATGATCGACTTCCTGAAGGATCGTAAGCTGTACGTGCGCGATTCTTATGCGGGCGCTCACCCCGAGTACAGGTTAAACCTGCGTATCGTTAATACACAGGCATGGCAGAACCTGTTCTGCAATAACATGTTCCTGCGTCTTACCAAAGAGCAACTGAAGGACCACAAACCGGAGTTCACTATCATTTGTGCTCCTGAGTTCAAAGCTAATCCTGAAGTAGACGGAACACGCCAGGAAAACTTTGCCATCATCAATTTCACGAAGAACATGATTCTTATTGGTGGAACTGGTTATGCCGGTGAGATGAAGAAGGGTATTTTTGGTGTTCTTAACTACATACTACCACAGGAGCGCCAGACACTGTCAATGCACTGCTCTGCAAACGTTGGCAAGGAAGGCGACACCGCCATCTTCTTTGGTTTATCAGGAACTGGTAAAACAACTCTTTCTGCTGACCCTGATCGTGGTCTGATTGGAGATGATGAGCACGGCTGGACCAAGGACAGCGTGTTTAACTTTGAAGGTGGATGCTACGCTAAAGTTATTGATCTGACGCATGAGAAGGAGCCTCAGATCTGGGATGCAATCAAATTTGGCGCTATTGTAGAGAACACACGCTTCTACGAAGGAACCCGCACAGTTGATTATACCAATAACTCCGTTACAGAGAATACACGTACGGCCTATCCAATTTACCATATAGATAATGCCTTTGAGCCGTCCAGAGCAGATATACCAAAAAATATCTTCTTTTTGACAGCTGATGCGTTTGGTGTGTTACCTCCGATCTCTAAGCTGAACACAAGCCAGGCTATGTACCATTTCATCTCTGGTTATACTGCAAAAGTAGCTGGAACAGAAGTGGGCGTAACGGAGCCTCAGACAACTTTCTCTGCCTGCTTCGGGGCAGCATTCCTTCCGCTTCACCCTACTAAGTATGCTGAAATGTTGGGTAAAAAGATGGAAGAGAATAATGTAAATGTGTGGCTAGTGAATACCGGCTGGACAGGCGGTCCTTATGGCACTGGTTCCCGTATGAAGCTGCCTTACACACGTGCCATGATTACAGCTGCTCTTAACGGTCAGCTGGATAACGTGAGCTATGTGAAGCATCCTGTATTTGGTGTAGAGATACCAACTTCATGCCCTAACGTGCCTTCAGAAGTTCTTAATCCACGCGATACCTGGAAAGACAAAGAAGCATATGATGCTAAAGCACAGGATCTTGCTTCTAAGTTCATCAAGAACTTCTCGAAGTATTCGGAATATGCCAATCAGTCAATTTTAGCTGGTGCACCTCAGGTAGAGGTTTCAATAGACTAAGTTAAAGTAAAATAAAGAAAGCCTTCCTGTTATAAACGGGAAGGCTTTTATTTTTGCCTTGCCGCTACCCATTATTAGTATCGGTAACCGTATAAAGACAAAGGCTTCATATCCTAGTAAACTAAAAAGTAAAAAATAATTCAAAGTGCACCTGTTTTATACTCCAGATATCAACTCTGACTTCTATACGCTTTCAGAGGAAGAATCCAAGCATTGCACCCGTGTACTCCGCTTGCAACATGGCGATACTGTTTATTTGGTTGATGGTGTCGGTGGAATGTATACAGCCATCATACAGGATGCTCATCAAAAGAAATGTAAGCTACAGATCATAGATAAGCAGATTGAGTACGGCAAGTTACCCTATATCACACACATTGCAGTAGCTCCTACAAAAAACATGGACCGTATGGAATGGTTTGTTGAGAAAGCTGTTGAAATAGGTGTAAGTGAAATTACTTTTCTACTATGTGAACACTCTGAACGGCGAAATCTTAGGCTGGACAGGATGGAAAAGATTGCCGTTAGTGCCATGAAGCAGTCACAGAAAGGGTACATGCCACTTCTGAACGATATGACTCCTTACCACTACTTCGTGCAGAAAGCTGTACCGGAAGCAACTTTTATCGCTCATCTTGAAGACGATGCGACCAAAAGCATAAAGGACTACTACAGCTTCGGACAACCGTACTGCATATTAATAGGACCTGAAGGAGACTTTTCGCCTTCAGAAATAAAGTCTGCGTATGAAGCAGGTATACGTCCTGTTACACTCGGTAATAGCAGGCTAAGAACAGAAACGGCTGCTCTGGTAGCTTGCCATACTTTAAATGTACTGCACGACATATACGCTCCGTTATAGGTATAAGCGATTTAATTTCCATATGAAGAAATACCTTTTCACCCTGCTGCTTATTGTTGCGCTGGTGCCAGCAACTTTTTCCCAAAACTATAGCTTCAAAATCGCCAAGCTAAAGTATAATGGAGGAGGTGACTGGTATGCGAACAAAACCTCTCTTCCCAACCTGATACAGTTTTGTAACCAGAACCTCAACATGAACATTGCGAGCGAGGAGGCAGTGGTAGAGGTAGGTAGTCCGGAAATTTTTAGCTATCCTTTTGTTCATATGACCGGCCATGGCAATGTGGTTTTCTCAGATACAGAAGCACAGAACCTAAGGAACTACCTTTTAAGCGGAGGTTTTCTTCATATTGATGATAACTACGGGTTGGACAAGTACATCAGGAAAGAAATGAAAAAAGTTTTTCCGGAGTATGACTTCGTAGAACTACCTTACGACCACCCTATCTACCATCAGAAATATGATTTCCCTAACGGACTGCCAAAGATACACGAGCACGACAATAAACCTCCTCAGGGATTTGGCATCATACACAAAGGCCGTCTTGTTTGTTTCTATACCTATGAAACTGATTTAGGTAATGGTTGGGAAGACCAGGAAATCTATAACGACCCAGAACCAATCAGGCAGCAGGCGCTACGCATGGGAGCAAACATTATAACCTATGCCTTGGTAAGCTTTCTTTAAGCACGACGTTTAGCAAGCTTGTTTACAATTAATTTTTACCCTTACTTGCTTCCAAAAGGAAAGCCATGTTCACTAAACTCTTAAAAGCTAAATTCAACCTTCTTGTAGACAGCGGCTATAAAAAGAAGTTACGCCAGGACATACTTTCCTATTATGCTCAGGTTCCGGAAGAGGAACTAACTTCTGAGCAAAAAGAAGCTTTACACTTCCTCCGCCATAACCGACTTCATGTTTTCCCGCATTCATTTACGGAAAAGTATAAAAACAAGGAGGTTGAGGTGATATTGGATAAGTTTCTTGGCTTGAGATACATTAACCACGAAGGTAAAAAGCTATACTTTAAAAGAAGCTGGGGTGTAAGAAAGATAAAAAGAAGCTATACATACCTGCTACTGGAGCAAGATCCTAAGTCTCCTCACCTTTACCTGACAGATAAGTATACTATAGCAGAGGGTGATGTGATCGTTGATGCAGGCGCTGCTGAAGGCAATTTCTCGCTAAGTGTCGTAGAGAAAGCTAAGAAGTTGTATTTATTTGAAACGGATTCTGAATGGATAGAAGCCCTGGAGGCCACCTTTGCTCCCTGGAAAGAGAAAGTAGAGATCGTGAACAAGTTTGTCAGTGATAAAAACGATGAACAGCATGTTTCTCTTGATCATTTTTTTGAAGAAAAAGGTACAGTTGATTTTATAAAAGCAGATGTGGAAGGTGCTGAGGCTGATTTATTAACCGGAACACAAACGCTTCTTAAAACAACGCCTCATCTTAAAGTGGCCATAACAACTTACCACAAACAACAGGATGAGGAAGAAATAGCGGCCGTATTAAAAGATTATGGCTTCAGAACCAGTTACTCTGATGGGTATATGATTTTTATGTATGATGAGAACATCAGGCCTCCCTATTTCAGGCGGGGATTGATTCGGGCAGAAAAATAAGTTGATATATCTTAGCTGTACTTCCTGTTAAAGATCTCTGTTAAGATAACAGCATCCCGAACGGTAGCAGGATTCTTTAATAGTGCGGCATAAGGGTTGGTTGGCTGCTTTCTCTCCTCCTGCTCATATACTTTAAAAGCCTTCTCTCTTTTCATTGCTGAGTTTTTTGCAGCTTCAATCGCCTCAGCTCGTTTCTCCCACGATAGCGCTCTGGGAGCTACGTCTTCATAGTTGTTATACTTTCTTTCTGGTACTAAGACGGGTGCTAATGGAGGTACATTCCCCCTTACCTCTTCCCTTGCGGATTCTATCACTGCTTTTCCTTTCTCGGCCTTAGGTTGAAGCTCCCGCAGAATATCTTCAAAAGAAGTAACAGGTCTATTAGGAAAATCCTGATCCACACGCTTTCTTTTCGGCTGCGGCAACTCCTCCTCATCCTCTCCAGGCGATTTAAAAGCTTTACGCCACTGTGTAAGCAGAAAATAAGCTACAGCTGCCAGTATATAAAGAATGATCTTAAAATCGTCCATGCCGGTTGTGGTTTTACCAAATATATAAAAACAAACTAATTATTATAAGAATGTCTGTAATTAAAGCTCTCCTTTAAACGCATACATTAAATAATTACTCTTATTTTTGAAACTGGATTGAAGAGTTTCCGCGAACGCGAATGCAAGTATCAAGATTAGAAATAAAAGGGTTCAAAAGCTTTGGCGACCGTGTCGTTATAAATTTTGACAACGGGATTACAGGTATAGTTGGTCCGAACGGATGTGGCAAGTCTAACATTGTAGATGCCATTCGTTGGGTGCTCGGAGAGCAGAAAACAAGGAACCTGCGCTCCGATAAAATGGAGAACGTGATCTTTAACGGCTCCAAAACCCGCAAACCAACCCAGATGGCGGAGGTTTCCATCACCTTTGACAACAACAGGGGAATTCTGCCAACAGAGTATTCCCAGGTAACTGTTACCAGAAAGTACTACCGTACCGGCGACAGTGAATACTTGTTGAATGGTGTACCCTGCCGCCTGAAAGACATCAATGAGCTGTTCCTGGATACAGGGATCGGCTCTGACAGCTATGCCATCATCGAGCTAAAGATGGTAGATGAAATTCTGAACGATAAGGAGAATTCACGACGTTTGCTGTTCGAAGAGGCTGCGGGTATTTCCAAATTCAGGGTTCGTAAAAAGCAGACGCTTAAAAAGCTGGAAGAAACGGATGCTGACCTGGAGCGCGTAGAAGACGTGCTTTTTGAGATCGGCAAGAATATGAAAACCCTGGAGCGCCAGGCTAAGCAGGCTATTAAATACTTCCAGTTAAAAGAAGACTATAAGAAGCATAGCCTGGAGTATGCCCGAAGGAATATCTCGCAGTATCAGAACACACTGGAGCGACTGCAGCAGGATGTACGGCAGGAAACAAACCTGAAAGAGGGCTATGTAGCTACTGTTACGGAAGCAGAGGATGCGATCGCTGACCAGAAAGAAGAACTAAACAACACACAGCAGGAACTGGCTGAAAGCCAGAAGACAATGCAGGTGCAGACGGCTAAACTCCGTCAGCTGGAAAACGACATAAAGCTAAAGGCAGAACGTAGCAATTTCCTGCAGGAACGTATGCAACAGCTTCGCCAGCAAATAAGTCAGGATACCGCTAACCTGGACCATACCCAGGAAAGTATCCTTGAGCTGCGTGATGAACTGATGGAGGTGCAGGATAAATTTGCTGTGGCCGAAGAGCAGGTGGCAGAAATGAAGGAGCAGCTTCAGGAGGCCAATGAGCAGAAAGCAGAAATTCAGGAAGGGTATCAGGAGCTACTCCAGAAGCACAAGGCTAAACAGAATGAAGTATACCAGCTCAGCAAATCACTGGAGATAGGCCAGGTTCAGATCCAGAATATAAACCAGGAACTGGAGAGGCTTCAGAACCAACAGTTGAATGCTGATGAAGAAGGCCGGATCCTTCAGGAGCAGTTACAGGAGGCACAGGAAATTCTGGAAGAAAAAACATCGGAGTTAGTAAGGCTTCAGGCGAATGAGGAAACTCTACAGCAAAATATTGAAGCTACTGAGCAGGGCATTGAAGAGCTTAAAGCACAACTGGTAGAGCTAAACCGTTCCCTTGACTCCCGGCAAAACCAGTATAACCTGACAAAGTCCCTGGTAGAGAACATGGAAGGTTTTCCGGAAGCTATCAAATTCCTGAGTAAATCAGATGAATGGAAAAAGCCTGCCCCTCTCCTTTCTGATATTCTGGCATGTGAGGCTGAGTATAAACCACTTATTGAAAGCTACCTGGAGCAATACATGAACTACTTTGTAGTTGATGAGCTGCAGGATGCAGTGGAGGCTATCAGCTTACTTAAGAGCCAGAATAAGGGAAGGGCTAACTTTATCATACTTTCTGAAATTGAAGAACTGGAGCCAACAGCAACGTTCAGCGAAGGGAAATTAAAGGCAGCTTACGAGGTAGCATCAGCTGACAAGAAGTACAGCAGTCTGATGAAATACATGCTCCGCAACGTCTACATCAGCGATGACTCCGAAGATGAACTGTACGGCAGTGAATACAAGACCATCATTCTGAAAGATGGTAGCGCTATACGTAAGCCGCTGAGTTTATCGGGTGGTTCCGTAGGAGTTTTTGATGGGAACAGGTTAGGGCGAAAGCAAAACCTGGAGAAATTAGAAGCTGAAGTAAACGATTTGCAGAAGCAAGCCGATCTTTTACAGAGTCGTGTTACCACGCAAAACCGGATTCTGCTAAACCATAAAAACGAATCACAACGCGAAGCCATCAAGCTACTGGAAAAAGAAGTTGCGAAGCAACAGCAGGACCTCCTGACCGTGCGTATTAAACACGAGCAATACCAGCAGAACCTGAAGAACTTCGATCAGAAGAGAGATGAACTGCAGGAAAGGTTGGTTGAGCTGCGCGAGCAAACACTGGAGGTATCGCCGCAGGCAGAAGCCGATATAAAGGAGCTCCAGCGCCTGGAGCAGGAAATAGCTGCTGTCGCCACACAGGTAGAGCATCAACAAGAACAAATTACCATCATCTCTGGCAGATACAATCAGGAAAATATTCAGTACCACCAACTCAAGAACCGCTTCAGCAGCTTACAGCAGGAGATAAGTTATAAGCAGAAAACAGTTGAAACGAACCAGGAGCGGATACAAACTTTAAAAGCTGAGTTAGCTAAATCAGAGGAAGAAAAGGAGGAAACCACTGCTTTTATAGAAGAAAATGAAGCAGTAGTGGAAACAATGGCAGATGCCCGTCATGAATTTGGATTGGCACTGGAAGAGATCGAGAAGAAGTACTTCAGCCTCAGGGGTGAGTTGGATGAAAAAGAAAAGACCATCCGTGAACTCCAGCGTAAGCGCCAGAACAGTGATGAGCTTCTTATGCGCATGCAGCAAACTATTAATGATACCCAGATAAAACTGGTATCTATACAGGAACGTTTGGCTGCAGAGTTTAACATCTCTACCGAAGAATTCACCGCTGCTCCCCCTGAATCAAATGAGCTTATTCCGCTTACTGATGATGAGTTGAACAAGCACATCGCCTCAGTTAAATCATCTTTAGACAAAATGGGCCCTGTGAATGCTATGGCAGCAGAAGCCTATGCAGAAATAGAGGAGCGTAATCAGTTTATTACCGAGCAGCGCGATGATCTTATAAATGCTAAAAACACTCTTATCGATACTATTAATGAAATCGATACAGTGGCAAAGGAGAAGTTTCTGGATTCTTTTGAACAGATAAAGAACAACTTTAAACTGGTGTTCAGAAGCCTTTTCACAGAAGAAGACAACTGCGACCTGGTGATTACTGATCCAAAGAATCCACTGGATTCTAAAATAGAGATCATGGCCCAGCCAAAAGGGAAGCGCCCTCTCACCATCAACCAGCTGTCAGGTGGCGAGAAAACCCTAACCGCTATTTCCCTGCTGTTTGCTATTTACCTGTTAAAGCCTGCCCCATTCTGTATATTTGATGAGGTAGATGCTCCTCTGGATGATGCGAATATTGACAAGTTCAATAACATTATCCGTAAGTTCTCTGATGACTCTCAGTTTATTGTGGTAACGCACAACAAA
>NZ_JBHULU010000021.1:736051-805750 GCF_042684605.1 Pontibacter locisalis | reverse complement strand
TACGCCTTCCTTTTCTTTTGCTTGCTCTTTTAGAGATTCTTTAGTACTTGCTTAGACAGTTTAGCTTTCACGAGTTCATATGACTGCTTAACATAAAACTCCCACTCTTCATCTTTTATGCTGTTCCACTGCTTCACCTGAACCCATTTATACCTTGCCAGGTACGGAGCCGGAATTATTTCAGAAGAATTTATCATCTCTCCGAAATTTTCCTCTAACACCTTAAAAGATACATGATGCGGAGGCTCTATGCTTGTGGCGCAAAACATTTTACCACCCACTAAAAAGCACAGATCCGCACCCCACTTAATGTCTTCAGTTGCACCCGGTAAACTTAGGCATAGTTCACGAAGCTTCTCTATGTTCATGGTATTAACTTATCTTACACCCTGCTCCGGGTACTTTGCAGTTTTGGTGCGGTAAAAGGCCATGATCTTTTCCATGTCTGCCTCTACATCACCAGTAGGAATGATGGATGGTCCGATACCCGCTTCTTTCTTTGCATAGTCCAGGTAGCCTAAAACAATAGGCACGCCCGCGCCAAGCGCGACATAGTAGAAGCCTCTCCTCCACCGTGGCTGGTATTTACGGGTTCCCTCCGGAGTTACCATCACACATATATCTCCCGGTGTCTCTTCAAAAATATTGATCATAGCATCTACCATTTTGGTGTTCCTGGAACGATCTATAGGTATGGCACCCATGGATCGCAATAATCCGCCAAAAGGAAAACGCATGAATTCTTTCTTTATAGTAAAGCGAATTGGGGCATCCATTAAGTAGAAAGCTGCACGCGCATAAATAAAGTCCCAGTTACTGGTATGTGGAGCTGCCACCATAACAGAGCGGCGCTGGTCGGGGCTTAAATTTCCATTTAGTTTCCAGCCTGCAAGTTTGAAAAAGAACTTAGAAAGTGATTTTGCTAACATTTAATAATAAGTAAAAAGCTATGCGAGAGCCTTCCCGCATAGCTGCTAAATTAATTATAAAAACTTAACCTAGGTTTCAGCTTATAGAGCGTTCTTGATCACGTGCGCCTTTCTTCGGATGATGTACGCCTGGATGCCTACACCCAAGACAGGTCCCATCGTGATGTAGCTCCTGTCATCTTCCGTTCTCTGGAAATACCTAAACGATATGACTGGCTCTATAGAAAATTTCTCATTAATGAAGTGCGCATAGCCAATGCCCAGGCTACCCTGATAAAGATCGTATTTATGACCGCCCTTGGTAAAGTTATGAAGACCGCCCTGAATCGTCAGTTCTCCGAAAATGCCATTATCCAGATAATATCTTGCAAAAGGACCCAAAAGCATAAAGGTTTGCCTGTCTGGCTTTTGTTTCACATCCGGAAGCGTAACATCTATACTCTCATGACTCAAAGTCATATCAAGTCCGGCTACAAAGTCATGCCATATAAAGTAGCCATTCTTGGTGCTGATTGCTGCATTGATTTTCATGCCTTCCAGTGTTTTGTCAGGAACTGAAAGTTCATCTGTAACCTGGTAAGCTGTTGCATTGATTGTGCCTCCCAACAAAAAAGAGCCTTGCTTCACTTTGGCTCGGATCAGGTGACTCATGTTTTCCTGTGCCATCGACAGCATTGGTAACATCAAGAAAAGGAGGAGTAAAAGTCTTTTCATAAATTAAATAATTTGGGCTTCACAATTTAAGCAACTTTAATAATAAATATTCTTTTTTTCTATATATAACTCAGAAGGCTTCTATAAATTGTAGTAAGCTTACTATAAGAGGCTAACCGGTTACCAAATTTATATTAATTGTCGGATATGTTTCTCCATTTGTAAGGTATATCTGTAACCAATATCAAAAATTTCATCCGCTTTTCTAAAATTTGTCAGCCTGTAATATTTCAATTCCTGGGGTTCAATGAGGAGGTCGCACAAATGCATCCGAAGCTTTACATTGTTATTAATAGCTAAAAGCACCGTTCGCTCAATCATACCTCTAAGCGTAGTTACGTGGGCCTGGTGATTGATAGGGTTCACATGCACTGCCAGTTTTACATCACAGTTAGTGTGCAGGGGATCTACTGGTAAGTTATTGAGCAAGCCACCATCATTTAAAAGCTTACCCTGGTACTCTATGGAGTGGTATAGGATAGGAACAGCAGAAGAAGCGAGCAAAGGCTTGATAAGTTCTCCTGAAGAGAAGTAAGCTGTTACTCCTTCATTCATTTCCGTAGCACTAATAACTACAGGTATCTTCAGATCCTCAAATTTAACACCCGCTCCCAGGTGCTTCACATACAGCTTTTCAACTTCATCAAGGTGCAGGAGGCCAGCTTTACCAAAAACAGGACGTACAATTTTAAAAACACTTAACTCCTTTATCAACACCAGTATCTGATCAGGCGTATATCCAGCCGCATACAACACACCAGCTATCGCTCCGGAGCTTACACCGGAAATCATACTTATTTTGATTCCCAGTTCATCCAGTGCCTTTAGTACTCCTAAATGAGCTATCCCTCTCGCTCCCCCACCAGACAGGGCCAGCCCTACTTTCATATTATAGTTCGTTTAAGGCAAACGTTTTATCCAACCTCACTCCTTTATCTGTGTGCTGAACGGTGCAGCACTGGTTTACCGGGTCATGTTCGAAGAAAAGAACCAGTTCCTCGTCGGCTGCCTTATTTAAGAAAACAGACTTCTCCTCCAGGGTTAACAATGGCCTTGTGTCATACCCCATCACATAAGGAAGCGGAATGTGTCCCGTAGAAGGAAGCAGATCAGCCATAAAAGCGACTTTTTTTCCTTTATAAGGGATGATCGGTACCATCATTTTATCAGTATGGCCGTCTGCATAAAATATATCAAACTGTGAGAACGGTGAAGGCTGGCTAGGGTCTACAAATTTCAGGTGGCCACTTTCCTGCATCGGGATAATGTTCTCTTTCAGAAAAGATGCTTTCTCACGTGCATTTGGTTTTGTTGCCCATTCCCAATGATCCGCATTAGACCAGTAAGTGGCATTTGGAAAAGCAAGCTCCAGCTTACCATCACTGCCTTTGTACTTAACTCCACCTCCGCAATGGTCAAAGTGCAGGTGTGTGAGAAAAACATCAGTCACATCTTCATGGGTGAAGCCCGCTTTATGTAGTGAGGAGGTAAGATTGGCATTCCCGTGAAGGTAATAATGGCTGAAGAACTTAGCATCCTGCTTATCTCCTATCCCATTGTCGATCAGGATCAGCCTGTCTCCATCCTCAATTAACATACAGCGCATCGCCCAGGTGCAAAGGTTATTCTCATCAGCAGGATTCGTTCGTTGCCATAGTGTTTTAGGCACTACGCCAAACATGGCTCCTCCATCAAGTTTAAAAAACCCGGTATCGATCACGTGTAGCTTCATAGATTTTATTTGTTTTATAGGGATTTGAAGATTAGGTGCTGTATAGTAGTTTATACTTTAAATGTACTAAAACAAAAAATGGCAGCCAAGTATTATATACCCGCTGCCACTTTACCATTATATTAAATTTTGGATCTCTGATTCCAACAGCTTCTTAGCTTTCCAGCACCACGCCCATATTAGAGAACTTCTCTATGCGTTGCATGATGCGTTCTTCGGAATCTACTGCCTCCAACTCATCCAGAAGGTTTAGGATTTCCTTCTTCAACATGCGCATCATTTTGGCAGGCTCTGTATGAGCCCCACCAAGTGGCTCTTTTATGATTCCGTCGATCAACTTGTGCTGCAGCATGTCTGTTGCAGTAAGCTTCAGTGCCTCAGCCGCCTGCTCTTTATAGTTCCAGCTTCTCCACAAAATAGAAGAGCAAGACTCCGGAGAGATAACAGAATACCAGGTATTTTCCAACATCATCACCTTATCTCCAATTGCTATGCCCAGCGCACCGCCAGACGCTCCCTCTCCTATGATAATACAGATAACCGGTACCTTCAGCATGAACATCTCCTTCAGGTTACGGGCAATGGCTTCTCCCTGGCCACGCTCTTCCGCCTCCAGTCCGGGGAATGCACCCGGGGTATCAATGAAGGTAACGATTGGTTTACCAAACTTCTCAGCCATCTTCATCAGGCGAAGTGCCTTACGGTAGCCTTCGGGATTTGCCATACCGAAATTACGCAACTGTCGCTGCTTCGTATTCCTACCCTTTTGCTGACCAATGAACATGACGCTGCGGCCTTCTATTTCACCGAAGCCACCTACCATTGCTTTATCGTCGCTCACGGTACGGTCACCGTGCAGCTCCACAAACTTAGATGCTATTCCATGAATATAGTCTAAGGTATAAGGACGGTCCGGGTGACGAGAAAGCTGTACGCGCTGCCATCTTGTAAGATTGGCGTATGTCTCCTTCTTGAGATTCTTGATTTTCTCTTCTAGTGCCTTAACCGCTTCTGAAACGTCTACCTGGCTTTCGCTGGCCAGTTTTTTCATTTCCTGCAGCTTGTTTTCTAAGGCAGCAATCGGTTGTTCGAAATCTAAAAGCATATTCCTTCGATGTTTTCAGCTACAAATTTAACAGTTTAGCTTATTACTAATAGAGAAAGCTGAAATTTATAATCAAGTGGTAAAATAATGCGGTTGTAAATGAAGCTTTTACGATATATAACTGAAAATATACTCCTAAAAAGCTACAGAACACTTGCACAATCAAAATTAAGGCTATACATTTGCATCACTTTAACGGACAAAGTTAAGGAAAAGACAAACGGTCTGGTAGTTCAGTTGGTTAGAATGCCGCCCTGTCACGGCGGAGGTCGCGGGTTCGAGTCCCGTCCAGACCGCAGCTAAGGCTGCGGAAACGCAAAAGAGCTAAAGGCTCTGGTTTAGAAAAGTATTGGTCCGGTAGTTCAGTTGGTTAGAATGCCGCCCTGTCACGGCGGAGGTCGCGGGTTCGAGTCCCGTCCGGACCGCAAAAGCCTGAAGAGAAATCTTCAGGCTTTTTTGTTTTTGGAAACTTCAATAAATACCTGTAGTTAATCCTATATTGTTGTCTTTATCTTTTACACTCAATATATTCTTATTTTTTGAGTTCTTTTAATTGGTCTTTAAGTAAGTTGTAGGGCTCTAAGAATCTTCTTTTTGACAGCAATTGTATCTACACTATCATTCTTACCTACCTTATATCCTTTATCCCTTAGAAGCTTCGTGATTCCCGCATAGTCAGAACTTGATAAGTGCTTATGCTCGAACATTACCAGATCAACATCTAAAGACGAAAAGGGAATCATCTGGGCAATTTCATAATCAAAGCCCTCTGTATCGATATGAATTAAATTTAAGGATTTAATACTATACTTTGCTAAAAGATCATTAAAGGTGATTGTATTAACATAATCCTCAATAAACAAATTATCAAAATCTGGAATATAACTTTTATGACCAACAATAACATCCTTATTGAAAGAACCTAATTGACTATACCACTGAGGGAGCCCAGGCACTTCTTTTATTCTATAAAATTTTTGTCTACCATTTACATGAGCTATGGCACTGTTTTCAAATGATAGTTGATCATGAAATTCTCTATAATTATGCTTCAACTCCTCATAAAGAAATGGGACTGGCTCAACTAGAACTCCCTGCCAACCTCTTTCTTTAATTAAATCGCAAATAGGATCCCCTGATATTCCATTGTTAGATCCAATTTGTAAAAAATTTACGTGATTTTTAATGCGCGCGTAGGTTTTCAAAATGTCAAAGTTCCAAGCAACAGGATGTCCTCTTTTATAGCTAACATATCTCCAGTAGAGTTTTCTATAAAAACTTAATACAAAACTATTATGAGGTAATATCTTCTTTACTATTGTTTTCATTTACTATTTGCTCATGATCTGTAATACTTGGAAATCTAAATCATCTTCTGAATGGACTAAAACAGCACATCAATAGGTTATGGATGTGTTGAACCAACCTCACTGCTTTTAAGTAGGCGCTTTAGCCTGTTTTTGATTCTTACTACAAATTGCTTACACTTACATGAGAAAATTAAAAAATCAGTATAGTAGTGAAACAAAACTTCTGGAATAATCTGTTTTTCTGCAATATCTTTAATGTTTTCAATAACATAGTTAAAATACATTTTATCAGAAAAGAAATTTTCAAAGTTCTCTCTTGCTAGTTCTCCCATCTCATGGTATTTACCTTCATACTTTGCTACAATCTCCTCTAAGTCTTCAATGTTCTCTTCTTTTATAAAAATAGCAAAATCTTCCCAGTGTGGGCCACGGGGGAGAATAAAGTTATCAGAAATTATAATTGGAGCTATCCCTAGCTTCATAGCCTCGAAAAGCCTAATAGAATTTGGTCCATTGCCTCTAGGGCAGAGAGCAAACTTTGAACTAAGTAACTGCCTATAGTACGAATCCTGTATGCTATTTCCTGTTTTGCCACTCCATAAATCAAATACTTTAGTGGTATCTTTAATTAATATATCTTTTCGTGAAAAATTTTGTTTGAATATTGCCTCTCTAATTGGGTGAGAATTTCTACCTGCAAAGCTAAAGAGGTATTTTTTTTCTCCTTTGTCCTTTCCTGATTGGTGCTGATGGATATATGGGTTGTGGTAAGGGTCATAATAAGCAGAATAGGAAGTAGATCTAAATCTTTCATACCTATTTCCCGACTTTTCTGCACTAGTTAAAATTCCCCGGGCATAATAAAAGGGTTTATCAAAGTTAGAAAGGATAAAGCACTTGTTTGGATACTTTCTAACAAGCCTATTGTTTCTAATCTTAAAAGCATAATCATCAAATTCCGAATCACATATAAGTATAAAATCTGCAGTATCGGGATCATCTACTAGTTGATGTGTTTTATCTGATAATTCATACAGTTCTAGCATTTTTCTCATTTGCGCTGCACCACCGCCTGGAGAACTATCACAATTTGTTACAAATACCCTCTGCATATAATAGTTTTGTACTATTTAAATCTAAAAGGATGAATATAGCCAATGTATCCATTCTTTACCCATAATAATGACATATGATATAAAATATAGCCCCTCAATCATTTCTTTAAGTACTGAACCAACTTTCTTAATGGCTTAAAATACCGCGTATAAAACTTAGGAACTAAATCATTAACAACCCAGGAATGGTGATCTTCCCGGTTTGCTCTTATTCGGTTCTGTAAGGAGATATTGCTCTTTCCCCCCACACGCATTTTCACAAGCTTAACAGGCAGATAGGCTGTAGACACCTTGTGCTTATACAGGAAACGCAGCATAAGTTCGTAATCGGCAGCACTTTTAAAGTCTGTGTTGTAAACCCCATGTTTATCAAAGAGACTCTTCCTCACATAAAAAGTTGGATGGGGAGGCATCCAGCCGCGCAGAAATCGCTTCCGGTTATATAGGCCGGATATCCAGTAGCGAACTGTTTTATTAGTATTCTCTTTCTGAACATACAGCAGATCTGCGTATACACTATCTGTGTTCTGATCTAAGAATGTACGCGCAATCATTGCTACTGAATCTTTCGAAAAGAAAATATCATCAGAATGTAGAAGTCCGATTACTTCACCGGTTGCCAGGCTAATTCCTTTATTGATCGCATCATAAAGGCCATCGTCCTTCTCAGACACAAATTTTGCTATACGTGCACCATAACTTTGCACAATCTCCACTGTACCATCTGTAGAAAGCCCATCCACCACAATATATTCAATGTCAGGATACGTTTGACCAACCACAGACTCAATGGTCTCTGCAATGGTGTCGCACCTGTTAAAGACAATGGTAATGATGGAGATCTTCATGGGGAAAAACTATTCAATTCTTCTCTGGCGTTTAGGCTCAGCCGGGTTTCCCTGGTAAATGGTGTAAGGC
The DNA here is from genome assembly GCF_042684605.1 of Pontibacter locisalis. Lineage (NCBI taxonomy): Bacteria > Pseudomonadati > Bacteroidota > Cytophagia > Cytophagales > Hymenobacteraceae > Pontibacter > Pontibacter locisalis. The sequence continues at coordinate 797,927 of NZ_JBHULU010000021.1, read as the reverse complement.
TCCAGGTGCTTTGTTGCTACGGAGGAAACTGCCAGAACACTATGCGAACCACAACTAACGCCGGGGCAGACAATTGCCTTTGCGCCAATCCAAGCACCACTTTCAACCTTTATTTTTCCAACCTTCAAGTCAAAGCCAACTCTTGTATAGTCGTGGCTCCCTGTTAGTAGCATAGCACCCTGTGAGATGGTTACATTATCCTCAATGGAAACAGTAGTAAGATTATCAATCCACACCTGCTCTCCTATCCACACATTATTGCCTATGCTTAAATACCAAGGGCATTTGATACTTACAGTTGGCTTTATATTTACCCCCCTACCTATTCTGGCTCCAAATAAACGAAGCAAAGATATCTTCAAGGCAGAAGAAGGATTCAGCGGATTTATAAAGAACAAGGCATTAGCTATAAGCCACAGAGAACGCTTTACAATACTTGCCCCAGGTTTATACCACGAATTATTATAAGTATCCAACTGGACGCGCTTTTCTGATTGTTGAATTTCCAATGGCCTAGTTATTAATTATGCTAAAGATTAAAGAGCGCTTTATTTGCCTCAACGTTAGAACTATTCTGAATATAAGTCTGTGCGTAGGCTACAGCCTTATCTGAAAGATTGTCATATCTCTCCTGATCTAGTCCTGCAAGAAACTGAATGGCGTCTTTAAAACCATCCTTGTTTTTTAGAGACAGATCATATCCTACCCCTGCTGCCTCCAGTTTCTTCCAGGGAGTCTGGTCACTAATGATCACAGGGCATCCTGCAGTTAAACTTTCCAGGATGATGTGTCCAAAATTTTCACCCTTTGTAGGCATAAATAGCGCATGATTTTGCTGAAGAACCTGGTGCACTTTCTCCTTTTCTAAACTCCCCTTATAATCTACAGAAACGTTTGCTGGCATCTCCTCTATAACTGCACAACACTCCTCCCAATACTCTTTATTATAAACCGGACCGAAAAGGTCCAGCTTTACTTTTTCCTGCCCCTTATACTCCCTTAGCACCTCTAAGGCATATTTAGTATTTTTCTCAGGTGAAATTCTGGCTATACTAACTAACTTAACTTCCCCCCTTGCTTTTAGCCTCTTTTCAGGCAGGGCAGGAGTATCAACAAGAACCTCTGAGAGGTTCGGAGCTACATGAACGGGCGTAACATGTCCCAATACAGCTTTGATATCACCTTCCTCAGCTGAATTAGTAGCATGGAAGGTAACACCTTTATACAAATTAGTAATTTTCGCCAATCCGAAGAACATTTTCTTCTTCAGCCCCTTTACATTGATAGCGCTTCCGGCAAACATACCCCTTGCGGCAATTACAACATGTTTATTGTTTAGTTTCTTTGCCAACAGAACAGGAAGAATTGAAAAGAAAAGTGAATAGACTCCATTGATATATATCGTATCCGGATCAACACCTTTAAGAAGCCTCCTCAGAGTCTGGATATTCAGCTGATATCGGGAAATGTAATAAACTTGTGCACCATTCTGCTCATTCCATTCATCAGAAGTAACAGAAGAATAAGGCTTATCAGAGCAATAGTCTGTGTTCCGGGTTACGATGTAAAAGTTTGCCTCCTCCTTCAGGTGCTCCACCAGATTGGCACAGGACTGTATTGGTCCACCTGCTTTATATCCAGGCAGATACCAGTCAATAAAGATCAATATGGTGGGTTTTACCTTCACACGCACTCTTTTAATATCCGCTTATATAATTCCTCGTATTTAGCTGCAATCACTTCTGGTTTGAAACGCTGTACATTCCTATAGCCGGCTTGTACTAGGCTATTCCTGAAGTCATCATCGCCAACTAACTTAAGTATAGCATCCTTGATGTTCTTAGGGCTGTGTGGATCAACTAATATAGCTCCATCTCCCGCCACCTCGGGCATAGAAGCAACATTACTGGTAATAACAGGTCTTCCCAAGGCATTTGCTTCCAAAATAGGCAAGCCAAATCCTTCGAAAAAGGAAATGAAAGTTACAATGTCTGCTTTGTAGTATAGCTCAACAACCTCTTCATAAGGAATAGAGACATAATTTTTAAAGACGATACCACTACTTTTCATTAATGAAACCTGAGCATCTGATAAGCCTCCTAGTATGATCAATCTACAGCTAAGTCCCTTTATCGCTTTGACTAAATTCTCTAGATTCTTATTACTCTTTGTACCAATTTGAAGTAGAACCGGACACTCTTTATTTATAGTTTCCTTTGGCAGGAAATCTTTATCAGAGAAAGGAACACAATTAGGTATAACTACTACTTTATCAGCTGAGACCTTCGTTACCGATAACAACTGCTTCTTGCTGTGTTCTGAAACTACAGTGATATACTGAAGCCTTCCGACGGGAAAATGTAACCAGAAAAGCCTAAGCAGAACATTTTTAAATCTACTTCTACTTTTTAAGGATTCAATGTCATGAATTGTTAGAATGGTTCTCTTTTTATTTAGAAACAAGCCAAGGTAGTTAACATCTCCTGTGATGTGATTCACCTGTGCTTGCTTGGCGCCTGCATAAAAGCTGTTTTGAAGTAGTTTTAATGGGCTAGCTGATTTGTAAGGCAGAAAAAATTTATTGGCTTTGGCAGAAGGTAAATTGCTTATGATGGTATCAAACAAAGTCTCAATGCTATGAAAGGAAGCACCTGGTTTTCGAAAAAAAAAAGATACTATTATTTCGCTCACAACTCTATCTTTAAAAATTTTCTAAAACCATAGAAAACAAGGATCATCACAATGCTAGCCTTCACCAGGTAATTTAGAGTAGTAGTAAGATCTGTCTCTGCTTTTACTACTTGCAGAAACAGAAAAGGAATCCAGAACAGGATGGTAGGATTTTCCTGACTCTTAATAAACAATTGCCTAAGTATAAGGCTAAACACGATCCCGATCAGGAACATGAAAATTATTCCACCATCTCTTCCATAATTCCCATAACCTTCTCCTATCAGACTGATATTCATACTGGTTCCTTCCTGTAAGATGATCCCAGTAAACCGCTCCATCATGGCCCGACCACCAGCCATCGCTTTATTCTCTGACAGGAAGCGTGGTAGCAACGCCGCACTAAAAGCACCTTCAACAGTTTCTCCATCTGCAAATTGCTCAACATAAGGAATATAGTTCATAACTCTGGAAATGATCCACCCTTGATTTAGCCTCGTTATTGATGTTTCATTTGCCTTAGCATCAAATAATTCGTTCGGAGACATTAACTTATTAAACACCATCCCAAAAAATACTTCAGATTGAGCGAAAGTACCCAGAGAAGCATTTGACCAAGCAATATTTCGGTACTGATACTTTACAGACTGTAGTAACAGTAGTAAGAATAACCCAGCAAACAGTCCTAAAAATTTCGTTTTAAGGCTTATGTGATGCTTGATACTAAAGACAAACAAGAAGAACAAACTCCATAAAAGCAGATCATGAAACATTGCTGAAGCCAAAGCATTCAATACAAGTGTAGCGAATACTAAATAAAGTACTTTATTACTTGCTGAATTACTAACATAAAGATAAAAACAACCTATAAACTTAACTTGTGAAAGTAAATACAAAAAGAAAATAAGAGATGGAGGAGAAAAAGCTGCTGCGAAACCAGCCACAAAACCTAAACCGATTAAATAGTAAGCTCCTTTTACTTTAGCTAACGCATCTTCTCTCATAGACTCAATTACGAGTTTTGGAATTTGTTTAACCCCTAGAACAGGAAGCGACAACCCAAAATGGTAAAGAATCACACCAGGGATAATAAATGAGAAGTAATAATCCTCAGGCACCTGCATACCATAAAATGGGTGGTTAATTCCAGTGTAGTAGCTTAATACAGGCCCTATGATCCATTGCAGGCAAGCTAAAAAAGAGATCACTAAGTTTACGGGGAAACCCTTCCCAAAGCCATAGATCAGCTCATTAAGGATATATAATGAGAACAAAACACCTAAAATTGCTAGGTACGACAGTGACGAAAAAGCAAATAATATGATAGCCAAAAAGAGCAAAGAATAAAGCTGAAACACAGCTTTGTTTGGTTCTCGCGAATTTACCTCTATCACATCCATAAAAATGATTAAGCCTATTCCACTAAAGTTTCTAGTATAGCATTGCAGGTTTTCTCATAAGTCCACCTATTTACTATACTTCTAGAGACAATACCCATTTGTTTTAGTTCAGATTTTGGCTTGTCTATACACTTTTCTAGCTTACCGGTTAAACTTAGCACATTACCTGATTTAAAGATATAACCATTCTTTCCTTCCTGCACTAGGTCAACCGCACAACCTACATTATCACTCACTACTACAGGAAGTCCACAAGCCATGGCTTCGTTTACTGCTAATCCCCAGGTCTCACTTAAAGATGGCAACACAAAGACATCAGCAACTCTATAAATAGCAGGAATGATTTTTTGGTTTTGGAAAGGTAGAAAGTAAATATTTGATATCCCGGTTGCTCCTGATTTCAGTTCTTCCTCTAAAGGTCCATTGCCCACAAATAATAAACACAGGTTATCTTCTTTTAACTTCCGGAAAGCGTCTAACAGCAAAAGTGGGTTTTTAACAGTTTCAAACTTACCAATAAAAGCAAAAACAATATCAGATTCCTTGATTCCTAAATTTCTTCTTATCGATTTAGATTCGGACATGAACAGTATATCTTTACTAAACCTTTCATTGTCAATGGCGTGAGGTGCGAAAATCAATTCTTTCTCTTTTACCCCATATCTAAGGTAATACTGTTTATTATTTGTTCCTACGTAAAAAGCCTTATCTACAAAGCTATAGACCCAGGTTAGAAACAATTTTCTAAAAAACTTTCTAATCCCTGTTTTATCTTTAAACAAGGTAGAATCTCCCCTGAAGAAAACAGGTACTTTTCCTTTATAGTAACGCAGAACTTTTAAGTGACTGCTAAAACTCCAACCGTATACCAGAATAGCTGTTGGAGTGAAAGCATCAATTTCATCTATAATATCTGGATTGATTACTCCATTAAAATGAGCAGTACCAGGCTTAATAGAAGAATTTTTCAAAAACTTATAGTTATATCCATCCAGCAGCGGAACATCCCATTCAATTTTTTTCCCAAAACCTCTGTCTTTCAAATCAGCATATGAAGTACCTAAAGTATAAAAAACCTTTACATCTAGTATAGGTTGTGATGCCAACAAATTAAATAATGGGGCATTGTATTGGATGGGATGAGTTGAAATAATAGCTATTCTTTCCTGCTTCAAGTTATAAGTGATATTATAATTTATATAAATTGAATTGCTCCCTTACAGCCTTATCCACTAATTTTCCTTTAAGTATATATTTTAAATAGGTCTTAAGCTGAAACCTATTGATTATATCCGAAATAGCAGACGTATTATTTTTATGGATAGTGTACACAGTACCATAAAAAGGCAACACCTGTAAATGCAAATTATATAGGTCTATGATCCTTTGCCTTAGATATCCATGAGCTTCGAAAAAATTAAAATGCTTAAGCTTATTGACTTGTAAATCAGGAACAGGAACAAGATCACTTTTTATAATGTGTGTACTTCCATTTATTCCATGTAAATTATTCGATTTTATCAAAAAGTTTGACCCTTCTAGATAAATATAGCCTCTTTCAACAACCCAACCAGGGCATTTAGTATCAGATGAATTAATAAATTCAGCAATCTTATTAGATATTAGATCGTCACTGTCTATTGCCATTATATACTTACAACCGTCATCAATTGCATTCTTACAACCATATGTAATCTTCTTGCTTTTATCAAACATATACTCCGCATATTGCCTTCCATAGTACTTTAGAGCATAATCTTCCAAATCTTCTATATCTTCACTTAAAGTATATTCAAATGGGAAAAATATATACCTTATATTGGGATGTTCAAATTCCACAACAGGCTTTTCATGATAAATTACATATGCTATAAAATTATTATCAGTTTGATTACATATAGACTTTAACGTTCTAGATAGAAGTTGATTATCCTTTTCCCAGTCGTTTGAGTTAATTTTAGGTTTTATAGGTACTACAAAAGCTAACATTTTTCTTTTCTTCTAAAAATATGGAATTCTCCACTTGTGCTTACATAGAAATTATCCGAAGTAATTTTTATGATTTTGTTTATCAAGCCTGGTTTTAAATTCTCATGAATCTCTACAAATATCAAATCGACCTTTGATTGCCACTGATCATAAGTTTCCAAAAATATCTGTTCTTCACTACCTTCTATATCTAACTTAAGTATGTCTATCTGCTTAAGGTTATAATCTTTTATGATATCATTAATAGAGATAGTTTCTATACTGTCTACTTCAGAACTTCTAGTTTCTTGTACTGTAAACCCTGCATTTCCCCATCCATTATCTTTTATTACAATATGCCCTTTCTTGTTCCAGACAGCTTTGTTTATCAGTGTAACATTAGGGTATTTACTTAAATTTTGTGTAAGCATATTAAAGTTACCCATTTCAGGCTCTATTACGATATAGTGACTATACGGAAAATACCTCATAAAAAAGAGGGTAGCTAATCCTATATTTGCACCACAATCAATGATGATATTAGGTTCTATGGATGAATCAGTCTGATATTCTTTGTCAATGAAAATCTGACTGAATACTTGGAAATCTGAATGGTTATTTCTTAAGAACACCTTATGTTCCAAATTCTGTAGATTTAATGATAATATTTCTTTTTTTAGAATAAAACGCTGAAAGAGATAGCTGAAAGTAAATGAAAATCCAAGCCTACTTATATACCTACTTAAGATCAGGGGCTTTCTAATAAAATTATTATTCAATCTCATTCAGGTTAATTGGAAATTTTATTTTACAAAACGCATAGCGGCCAATATAATTATTTGCTAAGTGCCGGACGGCACATCTAGCATCTGTCTCATAATGGCCTGAATCATTTTTAATAATTGGTATAATGGTACCCTTATACCTACTCATGTTTATACCATGCCAGCCAATCGCTGCCTTTTCCCGAATTCCATAGTAATCAAATCTAAATTTCCATTCGTTACTTTTAACAAAAGTCCTCAATTCTTTTTTATCATAAATCCAGAACCCACAATAAGGATTGACATCATTTATTAAGTAAGGCTTTCCATCGAGTTTTAATATTCTGCCGGGATAGCCTGTAAGATCGGTAATGAAAGCTTCCCCGTTTCCTGTAGTTTCAATCCTTAAAAACCCCAGATTATACCCATGTTTTAGACAAATATCTTTATGCTCTAACCAATAATTCAATGAATTTACATCAAATCCTATATCATCTTCCAGGTATAGCTGTACATCAAAGTTTTCAATATTTTTCAGAACATGAGTTCGGCTTTCCCATGCCAGATAAAAAGGATGAACTAAGCTAACTAAGCCAATTTTTTTAAGATATTCATTATGCAACCCTTCTAACATGAAGAAGGCTCGCTTTTTATAATTATAATTTAAAAAAATGATGTTCTCATCCTGAATAAATTTATTTACCTTGCCATTTGAATAAATAAATATAGTTTTATCATGCGGTAACATCTGCAGGTTATGAACAACTTCCTTCAAGTAGCTAATGCGGTCTTCAACAAAAAAAAATGTTATATGGGCTGCTATATGCATATGCTAAATAGTAAAAGTCTTCTATATAATTTTATTAAGACAACTTATCAGCTCATAAGCAGATGCTCTGCCAGAGTATTTGTCTAAGTTATAAAGATTTGGTTGCCAGTGTTGTTCATTGTTGATCAACAGGTCCAATTTATCTGAAAGCTGTATTTCAAGTGCTTCGTTACTAATATCAGGATCATATTCTATAAGGTAATCAGTAGCATTACATTCCTTAAGTATAGTAACAGCACTACTTTCTTTATGAAATATACTAAATACTGGTCTTCTGCTTAGTAATGACTGAAATATTTTAGAAGCCGTATAATGCCTTTCTGTGCTGCCAATGGACATTACAGCAAAAGCACTTGACAGGAAATTCAGCACATGCAGGTAAGGAAAACGTTCCCTTGTTTCATGTACAATGTTTTTTATTTCATACTGATCCGCATAATCTGCAATTGTAGTACCAGTATAGTACCCTGTCCCCAAGAAGTACAAGTGCTTATTCATATCCCATTCCCCATGGGCTACCATTACTGATATAACTTTGAAAAGTGCAGTAACAAACAAATGAGCATTTGGTAAAAAAGCACCAGCATATACCAGTGGCTTACAACCCTCTATATCATCCCACGGAAGCTTAAGATCTCTGATCTCTACTGCATGATCTGCGGGATCGAAACCATACGGCATACCAACGTGAGCAATACTTTTCCTTTTAAAATTTCTTGTGAGTACAGGCTTATAATAAGCTTCTGAGACGCCCGAAATTAAAGAAGCATTCTTCACAGCTATTGGTTCCAGCCATTTAGCGGCAAGTAAGCTTAACTTTGACCGTAATCCTGGTCTGTTACTGATATCCCGAATCCAAGGATCAATGTAGTCAATACCATAAGGTACAGCAGTTTTTTCGTGCAACAGCCGGCCTAATAAAGCTGTATAAAAAGAAGGAATAGGAATCCAGATAAAATCTATCTTCTGCTCCGGAATAATTTTAAGGGCTGCCTTGTATAGAAATGGCATTGCCCTTATACCAATGTCTCCAATTATCCGTGGCTTTCCAACTTTTAAGGCTTTTGAATAAAAAACTTCAACATCAAAAGAAACTGTCCGGTTCAAGTCTAGGTCTGGTGCTTCTTCATAATATTCAGAAGATACAGTGAGCACATTTGACTTCCAGCCGAACTCTTTTGTAAAATTAGCGATCAGCCTGGGCCTGTGTACACCTGCTAAGTTAGAAGGTGGCCAGTGGGGGTATATGATAAGCAGGTTTTTCATGTTTACAACAAAAGACTCCAAGCGTTTAATAACTTCTCAGATTCATGTTCCCATGCCAGCTGTTTAGAGGTGGTAGAGCGGCTCTCTCGACCTCGTTTAATCTCATCAGCCTTGGCTAAAACTGATTGAATTGAAGTTTCGAATTCTTCTGCAGATTGTTTTACTACTTCACCTACATTTTGATACTGATTCATAAACAGTTGCTGTGCGTTGGTATCTGTTGCAAGAATATATAACCCTGCCTGACAATAGGCAAAAATCTTATTTGTAAGGCAAAGCTCCCTGTTCAGATCGACAGCACTTAGCTCAATGGCCAGCCCAATATCAAAAGCTGTTAAAGCAATATGCAGCTCCTTTTGAGCCATGGATGCAGTAAAAGATATTACTTCATCGTACTCTTTCAAGAAGCTTTGATAAAAATTCTTATTCAGGTTGCCAATCAGTGTCAGACTCAATTGGTCACGATATTGATAAAGTATGGGGACCACTAGCTCCAGTCCTCTTCCAAATGAAATGTGCTGCGAAAACCAAACAAAAGACAGCTTTTCTGAAGCAGGCTCCAGTGTGATATTGAAATCTTTTGAAAGAAAGGAATTATTAACCAAAAAATGTCTTTTCTTAAAGTTATCGGTAAAAAGACTCAGAAAAGCATCTCCAATTAGAGGACTAGCATAACTGACATACAATGTTTCAGGAAGAAGCTTTGCCATTAAGTATTTTCTTCTTGAGATCTCATTTTCAGGATTTGATCCTATCGATTCACCCGGATGATAATCTTCCAGATCAAAAGCAAAAGGAATATTATTTCCCATTGCAAAACTAAAAGCCGGATAAAGTGATGCCAGGTTATGAGCTATCACCAGATCGTATTTTTTGGTATGCCTCATTAAAGCAGTCCATAACAAGAAGCTTCTTTTAGAATGCGCAAAAGAATTTAATAAGAGATTGTTCCTGAAAAGCGGGTATAAAATCTGCGACAGTCTCACCGCAATCGAACTACAAAGCCAGGGAATCAGTGGTTTTCTACCAGCAGATAGCTCCCTGAATGCTACATTAGGAAAGAATGTCTTTATTTCATCATCCAGTGCATCACTCCAGTTGTAAAATTTAAAAGAGATTACCGTACATTCAAACTGCTTAACAGCCAGCGCGAGCTCTTTTACCAAACGCGGATTTGTTGCTAGACTATTAGATGTAAGAAAAAGTATCCTTTTCATATATTCTTTTCCCGCAAATAATACCTGATGAACCGGGCTGCTTTCCAGCCAAGCGTATACTTTATTGCTTCCACTATCTTGCCACCTAACTTAGGGACAATAGCAGGTGTATAAAGTAATTTATACTTCTTATAAGCAAGCTCTGAAAGCTGTTTATGCTTAGGAAAAACAGCTACAGCAAACCGGAGATACTGAGTGGCCATTGCCTTTTGTAGTGCAATGCTATTCTTATGCTGCAGCAGGTATTGATATTTAAGATCAATGGCAAGCAACGAATTCTGTAGATACTTTCTATTCGAATTGTTACTTAAGCGTGACTCACTCACAGATCTTCGGTAATAATTGAATATACCGGGTACATGTACGATACCTTTACTAGCCAATATTACGCGGGCAAAGAATTCGCCATCGTCATCAGGGCACCTGAATTCCCTCCAGCCTCCTGCTTTATCGATCAGGTGGCGTGGAGTTAACCATGAATTGGTTTGTATAAAGTTTGCGCTTCCATTTCCACCATACAGGTTTATAAGAAAATCTGCTGGTGAATCGGATGAGTGTATAAAAGCAGAATGATCGATAATTTTAGGTGCCTGTAACTCACTCTCTTCAAAAAATTCAATATAGTCGCATACGGCTACCTTGTCGGCATGCCCCTCTAATGCCTTAACTTGCTTTTCAATTTTGTCTTTAGATAAATAGTCGTCTACATCCAGAAATTGCACATACTCTCCAGACGCGTGTTTTAACCCGTTATTACGTGCAATGGCAGCACCACTGTTTACCTGCCTTACTACTATTAAGGTATCAGACTCAAAGCGCTTTGCTATTTCAAAACTTCCATCTACAGAGCCATCATCAACAATAATAATTTCCATATTAGGGTAGGTCTGCTCCTGCAAAGCAGCAACAGCCGGAGCTATAAAAGGCAGGCTATTATAAATAGGAATTATAACGGATACCAGTGGTTGCTGCATAAACAGTTAAATAAAAATTAGTGGAATATTGCTGCCAACAGATCTCTGATATTAAACTTTGCTGTTTTTAATGCTGCAGTTGTTCTACTCCAGTCTTTCGTTTCTAAATAGAAATTAACAATATTCGTCAGGAAACGGCGCTTATTTTTTTTAATAATAAACCTTTTTTCGGAAGCCTTAAGATGCAACTCTATGTTTCTTAAAGCATCATTCAAGTAAAGGTAATTATTATACAAATAAGCGTATTTGTTGTTAATCTCCTGGCCTTCATGTCTCCTATAATAAACCAGTTCAAAAGGGATTAATACTGTATGAGTTTGAGATGCCGCATTTAAATTATAATAGCCATCATTTGCCGGGCCATACTTGGTAGGAAATCCTCCCAATTGCTTAAAAAATTTATTTTTTATGATTGTACCTCCTGGACCAATAAGTAAGAGCGGCTTTTCAAAAAAATGCTTGGATATAGCCTGTACTGGGCTTAATAAATGATCTGATGAATAATTCGGACAGTATATTCCAAAAGAAGCAAGTGGATACTTTCTGAAAAGATTTAAGCATTTATCCATTGTACCCTTATGTAGCAGATCATCTGAATCTACGTTCATTAAATATTCTCCCTTAGCATAACTTGCAGCTCTGTTTCTATTGGGATAATCACCTAAGTTAGCTTCATTTTTATAGACCTTGATTCTCTTATCCTGTTGTTCATAACTCTGTGCAATTTTAAAAGTAGCATCTGTTGAACAATCGTCAGTAATAATAAGCTCCCAATTTACATAGTTAGAAGCTAATACACTTTTGATTGCCTCACCAATATATTTCTCCCGGTTAAAAGCCGTCATCAACACGCTTATTAATGGCCTTTCATGCATAGACTTTTAAATTGTGATCTTGCTAATCAATTCAGTTTTAAGAACAAAAGCAGACCTAATTAGAAAATGGAGCTAATCTGTTACTGCTACTAAACTCAATGGCTTTATAGAAGCTGTAATATCGATTCCTGCAGGAAAATAACTTTGGCTTTACTAAGGTGTATATCTGCACCTTTATCTATGTCTTTTGTTCTCAAAAACTTGTCTCCAATAATTCTTATATAATGCAGCTTTTTTAGCTCACAGATGTCTTGAAAACAGTTATTTATCCATTCCGGGGCTGCAATATCAAAAACTGTTGTATCAGGTTTACAAAAAACTATATTTGTTAAGGCACTCCCATGCACTCCGACTATAATTTGGGCATTTCTAAAGATCTCTGCCTGCTCACTCACTGTATGGTTTTCAGGAAATATTTCTTCAAAACCATGCATCATTAGAAATGGTAAAATATCCGATTCATTAAGTAGCTTTCTATTATTAGCCTTTGTCCGTCCTAAGTAAATCTTCTTGGGTAAATCTTCAATTCTGGAATTCGTTTCTAAAGAAGGAAAATGCTTTTCTATTGACAAAATAGTTAGCAAATCAGAGCGATTAGGCTCAGACACAAAGGATGGCACAATAAGCTGATCAAACTGATAATGTGTATTCCATATATCTTTTACCTGTATGGTTTTACTCAAGGGAATACCAATCTTATTTAGTACTACTAGTTGAAAATCTTTTTGTACTTCATTAATAACTAAGTGATCTATATTCTCAAATAAACCTGCCTCTTTAACTAATTCTAACCGAGGAAGGACATCCACCATCCAATGATAATAAACACTACCCCATGGTACTGCAACAACAACTGCACAACCATCTATTTTTACTGGCTTAATTATAGACTTTTGGTAGAAGATTATATTTTTACTACCATCATTTGAGTTTCTGTTTATTTCCTTGATAAAAGTATTATCTTCTGTAATGATAGTACCGTTGCTACTCCATACTCTGCCATTTGGTAAAGTAAGAATGAATTTATCTTCGCCTAAGTCTCTAATTTTGGATAACCTTCCCTTCTTGAGATATTCTTTAAGACTAATTTCTTTTGATGGGTAATAACGAAGCGAGGGCAAACGTAATGCTTTTAATGATTTAATAGCGCTGTATCTTAATTGATTCTTAAGTTTAGTTGTTGCCATCAATAGTTAAAGTTTTAATAACTTAAAAATTATCTTAATTTAGGAAGGTCATTTTACAAATGCATCTAACTTACTAAACTATAGCACGATCTATATTCTTATACTAGATCAAAATGGTTTATCCCAATCCCACTTCCTTTCATCGTCAGATACTTTTTGAAATACAAGACAATTATAATCAAGTCCTAAATCTATGTCACTCTCAAAATCCGAAGTAGGGTGGATCTTATCTTTAAAAGGTATAAGCTTAATAAATTTAGAGATTGCTAAATTAGCAAGCTTTTTCTTGAGAGTAAGATTACTTTTATTGTGAGCAGCCATCAGTTTATAATGTGGAAGAACATTAATAAACCTGGCAACTCTTTGTACACCTGGCCACTTTCCATTACAATCATCTAAAACTACAACACCTCCAACATCAAGGATCTTATCAATGAAGTAAAAATCTTGTAAGACAGTGTCAAAAACTTTTGTAGTATCTATATATGCAAATTGAATTCTAATATTATCGAAATATAACCTAGGCAAAACTTCATCTGATCTCTGATACCTTATCTCTACATATTCAGCGAGACCTTCCTTCTCAATATTATGTTCAGCTACACCTCCCCATGAAAATGGCTCAATAACTATATGCGACTTTGTCTTATTCTCAAACTCTCTATGTTTCTCTAATATGAATAATGTAGATATTCCATATGCTAATCCTACTTCTAGTGACCTCTGGGGCCTGATCTCCTCAAGTATATTCTGAAGAAACAGTCCTTGCTCCTTAGAAGTATGGGAATGAAGCGGAATATACTCACCTGATGGTGATTCTATTTTAAATTGATTATAAGCTTCTCTTAGAGTTAAAAGCATAAAGCACTATTGTTTAAATGAAAGAGACAAATATTTTTATATTAATTGAAGTAATGATAGATTAAACTCAGTACTAAAGGCAAGAAAAGGAATAGAAAGATAGGGCTACTAAACACCATTAAAGTATGGATTTTATAAGCTGGTTAATTTACTAATATTATAATTAGCATATTTCCCTATTTTCTTCCAGTTATAAGTAGTTTTCACCAATTTATAAGCTTGAGTTCGAATCGTATTAAATTTTATACTGTTGCTTAATAAATTAGCAATATGTTCAGCAAATTGCTCTGGGATATCTGCTATCAATAGATGCTCCCCTTCCTTATATAATATACCCTCCGCTCCTACTGTAGTAGAGACCACTGGATTCCCTAAGCTCATGGCTTCTAGTATTTTTAGACGTGTACCGCTCCCGCTTAGTAAAGGTGCAATAGAGATAGAAGACTGATGGTAAAAAGACACAACATGCTCTACTCGCCCCACAAAATTAACTGCGGTGTCTTCCATTAGTTGTTCATAGGCATCTGGTTGAGAATTACTTCCTATTACAGTTAAGCTAACACCAGGAACTTTGCTTTTCACCAGAGGAAACACATTTATATAAAACCAAAGCAGACCTTCTCTGTTGGGCAAATAATCTAGACTTCCACAAAATATGAGCTGCTTACTTAGATGTTTATCACTCCGCTCATCAAAAGAATTTTTAGCAATGTCTACTCCATTTGGAATAACAATACCCTGTATTCTATTCCCATTCAGGGATGTTAGTTTAATAAGATCTTCTTCACTGCAACAAAAAAAAGCATCTACTTTCTTATAAAGCATTTTTTCAAGAGAGAGAGCACCTTTTGCATATGATTCCAGCTTTTTACTTTTTTGTGCTTCAGCCTGCTGCAGCCATAACAGAGAATCAACATTATGGGCATCGTATAGATGGAAAACAGCAGGAACGTTCCGCCTGATAATATCCCTGAAGAGCCCCAGAGCGTTTAGGCTTTCATAAAAAATAATATCGAACCTTTGTTCATGAAGTAGTTTCTGCAGAGTAGAGTAAGAACTTAACAGCGTTTCATTGGCTGTAGCAGACACAGATCTTACAATATACCTGAAGTTCAAGGCATCGGCAACTCTGGCTGGCAATACATTGAAAATAGAACGGTATTTTTTAACACCATGAGTACTAACAACTTGAATATTTTCAGGAAACTCGGGCTCCGCATGTAGTTTAAAATCTTCGGATTTCTGAGTAGTGAGCACATATATGGTATGATACCTGGACATCTCCCTGAGAAGGTAGAAACAGCGTAGCGCGCCACCATTTACCGGGGGGTAAAATGAGTATGGAATAATGGTTAGAATTGTTGCCATCTGAAATTGAATTGATTTACCTGAGCGACTTTAGGTAAAGAAATGGGCTTAGCAACAGTTTACCAATTTTATATCGGGTACTGCTTTCATAGGATAATTTTAGCTTATTTATCTGTAAAATACTTTTCGTAAGAGCTTCTTCACAGGCCTCTAGCTCAACACGTTTCATAAAATCGAATTGAATAGGGTCTAGTACATCGATTCCCTTCTGTATATCATAATAGATAACCTTTGAAAGTAATTGCCATGAATAAGCTGCCTTAACATTCTTTCCGGTAAACTGCAAACTTGTTAATGAACCCTCTCTCACTCTGATATTATATAAAGTCTCTTCCACTGCAGACCCTTTATATCTCTTTAAGATTCGATACACCCAGTGAATATCTTCAGCAACTCTTCCGGTAAAATAAGGGTGATAGCCACATGTGTCATTCAGAGCTGCTTTGGTAATCATCATTGTTGCACACATTGTTGGTGCAAGGTGAGTAAAGCTTCGATTACCAAATTTCAAAAATTCGTCTTTTAATTCTTCGTCCGTAACGGAAATGCTAGCAGGCTCTGATGGCTTTGCACCAGTATATCTATACTTTGTAAAACAAATTCCGAGATCCTCAACACCAGCAAACCTAGATACTTGTTTCGCTATTCTTTCAGGTTCAGACCAATCGTCTGCATCCTGAAAAGAGATAAGATCACCTGTAGATAACTTTAAAGCCGCATTAACGGCTTCTATCTTTTTAGTATTATCCTGAAATTCTAGTATTTTGATTCTTTTATCCTTAAATGACTTAACCTTCAACAAAGTATCATCTGTAGAGGCATCATCTACTATAAGTATTTCCAGGTTTGTATAGGTTTGACTTAGAATTGACGATACAGCTTTCTCTACGTAATCCGAAACATTATAACAAGGTATAATTACAGAAACCAGGGGAGTACTTTTCATTATTCGGATATTGCTCTTATTCCTATTTTAATAAGACTCTTGAACATGAAATAATCGAAAGCAATATTAAGTAACAATTGTTTGGTACCCCACTTTGCTTTTTCTATGTTTCGATGGTGAAAATGATGGTTTACATACTTCCTTAAGAAATAGATCCGAAGCTTTCGTTTAGAAATAATATTTTCATTTACCTCCCATTTCCTGTTCAGATTTAAAAGTTTGGGAGTTTTGTAGACATGGTGAGACCAAAAATTTATAACTTCAGTGGGTAAGCCAACAAAACGTTGCAAATCTGTAATAATGCTGCTTCTTTCATACAAAAAGTTGTTCTCTACTGCATTACTAACCGTTTTAGACCCTTCATGCAGCCTGAAGTTTACCAATGGTTGAGAAATCTTTAAAAAGTACTTTTGACCGTACATTAGAAGGAACCTTACCCAGATTTCACCATCCATGATATAATGCATATCTTCTGGTATAGGGGCGATTTCTTTTAAGATGTTCATCCTAAAGAATGTGGATGGTTGTGCTATCTGGCACCACTCTATAGTTGCTTCGAGCGTATCTTCTAAGAAAGTACCCTTACATAACTCAGTTGTACCATCTTCAAACAGATGGTTCTCGAAACCTGAAACAACCTTAACAGAGGGGTTATTTATAAATTGGGTTGCTACTTCAAATAAAGAATTAGACATATACCAGTCATCACTGTTAAGCCAATTGAAAATATCACCTGTGCATCTATCTAAGCCTTTATTAATCGCATGGCTTTGTCCATTATCTGGTTCACTTATCCAATAAGATATCCAAGGTTCGTATTTCTTTATAATATCTACTGTTTCGTCTGTACTGCCACCATCAATAATAATATATTCTAGGTTAGGATAGTTCTGTGCTACCACAGATCTTATTGTTTCCTCAATGAATTTACCTTGGTTAAAAGAGGGGGTGACAATGGAGATTTTTGGCCAACAAACGTTCTTATCGCAACGGGATAAACTAGTACTAATATCCCAAGGCCATCCAGTTCTATCTTCTTCTGGTTTAGGTAGTATTTTTTTCTCTAAATTAAGCTCATTCACAATAAAACTCATCAAAAGAATTAAATCTTTAATTATGTAATTCTCTACTATGTAACTAAATAATTTTCATCGATATAATATCTCAATGCTTCCTCAAGTTAATAATTCTTCAAATCACTATCAATCTTTGCACTCTCTACTATGTTACTTAATATCTCATGAACATTAACGATGAAATCAGAATGTAAATTTAATATTTCATCAGATCGTTCCTTTAAGACACCATTGACTTTCACATAGTTAAGATTTTGTACCATTGAAATATTTTTATAAATAGAGCTTTCGGAATTTGGGGGGAATATTTCTACAACTATTGTGTTAGGTTTGGCAAAAGTAAGATTGGCTAAACCTGCGCCATGCGGTGAGACAATAATGCTTGAACTTGAAAATAAGTAAACTTGATCAATAAAGGGAAAGTCCTCAAGAAAAACCTTTTCAAAACCAAGTATTTCTAACTCTTGAAATAGTAATTCTTCATTTATTATTCTTCTTGTCGATGCTTTTTTTCTGCTAATGTAGATTTTCCTTTGCTCAGAAGGCTTTATCTTTTCATCATTTTCTGACATGAATATTTCTCTTAGAAAAGAGCTACTCCATGCTGTACTTAGTATGTTTCTATTAGGATGGCCTGTTGCAATAACGTAGTCTGCTTTTAAATGAGGACAGTCTTTAGAATCTATTATCTGTTCTTCTCTTATATTAAGTACTGATAATGTTTCCTTTTTAAATGATGCTGCGTAGTTAGGAACAACATAAAAGTCTACCATTTCTTTATATGGGCTTTCATTAAGGATTTTTAGTCTTGTCACAGATTCAAAAAGCCAATGATAATAATTATGATATGCCCCTCCACCAGATAATAAGGAGAAAACGACTCCACTTATAGTTTTAGGCCGTTTAGTTTTTTCAAACCTAGAAAAGATATTGTTCTTCCCTTCCGCAGTATTACTTCCACATGTATATGTTATATCATTTATCAATTCACCTTTGCTAGTAATAAAGCAGTCGCTCACACAATTATCAGTATTGATACTACCGTTTGATATACAATAAATAGGTATGTAAACTCTATTTTTAATTATTTCTATGTCAGACAAAATATTTTTAGGAAGAAGATCATTCTCACATACTAAAAAAGAACAGAAAGATATACCATCAGAATTATTTCCATATATTACTTTTCTTGGTCGATACTTCTTTCTATAAACTTTTAAGAATAGGTTTAGCATTAACTGCATTCTTCTCCTAAGAAATATTTTTATCCTTACCATAAAAGTTAATAAAATTAGTTCGTAATTATATGGGTCAAGTGGACAAAGAGTTCTGCGTAAATTCGTGCTATTCCTTTTTTTGAACACGATCAACAAATGTATCTAATTGCTAAATGACTTAATTAAGTCAAGAAACCTTTCAGCTGTTGCCTTTGGCGAATAATTTTCAAGCACCCATGCTCTTCCTTGCTCCCCAATTTTATGCAAATGCTCAATACCTTTAGCTAATTGTTTTTCAAAAGTTGACGGATTATTAAAATCAACACCCAAATAGTGTATGCCATTTATTGGCATAACAGGTAGAACAGCTCCATATCTTTCCAAATCTATATGAAAAGTACAGCATCCCGCCACTAATGACTCCCAAAATCTCCAAGAATCATATTGGTACACTTTATTAAAGCTAAATATCTTGAATTTATAATCTAGGTGACTAAGGAAATATCCTATTTTATTTTGTTGAAACGGAATAGACTTTTGAAAATATCCTCCAAAGCATGCACACGCTGTTGAACTATTTAACCTTCTATAGTAACTAGCATAATGCCTTCTGCCGGTTTGTTGCCAGAACAGCCGATCAAGATTTGACACATTTTCTGTTAATGATTCAGTTGCTTCATTAGGAGTTAAATACTTACCTATTACAGGTAAGATCCATTTCGATGCAATTTCTCTTGTAGAGTGCTTAACTCGAAAGTTCACAAGTATATCATTATTCCTTGTAGTAACTCTTTCCGGTAATGTAGCATTGATAATTCTGTTTGTTAAACCAAATTGCCAAGGCCTGAAGTTTCTAGGGTAATTATATTTTAAATTATAATGTGATTTTAGAACAATATCTACTTCATTATGTATATCAAAACCAGGGGTAACTACCCCATCAGCCTGATCAATGAATATCAGCTTATATTTCCTTCCTTTATCAAATAATTTTTTAGGCAGATTACCAATCCCTTCAGTAGACAAAAAATTTGAACTAAAAACTACTACATCACATTCCTTAAAACTAATGCTTGGATTATTTTTTATTACATAGCTACATTCAGACTCTCTCTCCCTCCAATAATTTATGTTGCAGTAGGACATAACTCCCAAACAATTCAATCCTTCTGCAATACTTAAAATTTGATGTTCGTATCCTGTTCTTTCTGGTTGACTAGGTGAGCAGCAAATAAAATATACAGATTTAACCATTCCTTATTTCTACTAACTGTTTATAATTATTTTAGTGCTAACCCCTAAAAAATTTCTCCAAAACGTTTAACAAACTAATAAGAGTTTAATAAAGATTTGTAGACATGCATGTATTGCTCCACTATATTTTTTTCAGAGAAATTTTCAACAATAAATTCTCTGATAGCTTCACTACAAAAAGATTCTTTGACTTCTATAAATTTCATCATAGATAAGGAAAGGTTTTCTGAAGAAATCTCAT
This sequence comes from Pontibacter locisalis, assembly GCF_042684605.1. Lineage (NCBI taxonomy): Bacteria > Pseudomonadati > Bacteroidota > Cytophagia > Cytophagales > Hymenobacteraceae > Pontibacter > Pontibacter locisalis. The sequence goes on along the minus strand of NZ_JBHULU010000021.1, from coordinate 777,814 downwards.
CCAAGAATATTCCATTAAAGCCAGGTTTAATAACATCAACAAGCCCTCCTACCTTAGTACCAATTACTGGAGTTCCGCAAGCCATTGCTTCTAGCATTACATTCCCCAAAGCTTCCTCCCTCGTTGGAAAGATAAAGGCATCAGAAGCGCACATCACTGTACCTAAGTCCTTTGTACCTAAATGTCCAAAATGCCTATGAATAACTTGCAAGGGAAAAACAGGAGGAGTACCGCCACCAAATGTTAATACCTCTACATCTTCTAACATAGGCAAGCGTAGTATTGCTTCATAAAGCAAATCCAGTCCTTTCCTAGGATTTAATAAATCGTCACTAGCAAAAGAAAAAATTATTTTATCCGCTTTAATATTTAGCTTTCTTTTCGCTTCAGCCTTTTCAAGCAGGGGGAAATCATCAACATTGATACAATTAGGAATCGTATGATGTGGGAAGCCTTCAAAAATTTTATTACTCTTAGATTGTTTGGTAATCCAGTTCGAAATTCCAATCACAGAGATTGGCACTTTAGCCCTTTTTATGGCATCTCTTTTATAAGATGTAAACATTCCTTCTACATCACCTAGCGTATCAATATTTCTAGTTATATCCTCTTCATAATGAAATATTCCCTGTAAAGGAGAAAGATCACGAAGTGTCCAGGCAATGGGTTTATTAACTTTTTTAAAAAAGGATTTGTAATCAAGAAAGTCTGCTATCCAATGTATATTAATAACATCTGCATTTTTGTAATGGATGGAGTTGGTAATATCATAATCAGAAAATGGAAATGTTATTATCTCGTAATTTGGGGAATGTGTTGAAGAGTAAAAAGACTTTTTTTGACAGAAAGTTGTCGGAAATCCTAGTTTTGTAGTAAGCCTGTTGAAATAGGTAGTTTTAACTTTTGGTGTATTATAAATATGTACATTATCCAAATTAGCATTTATAGGTTCATGATTCACAAGAATTTTTGAATCAATACCACTAGACAAAAGCGCTTTGTGTAGTCTATATGTTCCATTAAATGCACCTCCCCATGGATAAGTACTAATGTGTAATACTTTCATATCTGTTTAATGTCAATCGTCCCATTCTAATTAAAAATTAATTGTTTCTCATCTCAAGAAAATTAGGAAAACCAAATTAGAAGTAAAGTATCAATGTAAAAGTAGCATATATTAAAACATTATCTAATGTTAAAACCGTTGCCTTTGATACAATAGGAGGATTTACCAGAGTCAATAAAGTCTAGTTTAAAAGTATTTTCCCAACTTTTGATTATCTCACTCTCTCCTAATCTATCTGTATCATGTAGAAGAATAAAAGAATTAACTGCCAAACTTTCGTTTAATTTATATAGCGCAGGCCTTCTTGAATCTTCTATTTCTTTACTATATGCAGGGGGGCCGTCAACTATTAAGCAGTCAATGAAACCAGGGCTTTTATTTATATTTGCAATAAACTTTTCACAATACCAACCACTTATGAGTGGCATAAGCTGTATCTCAACTATTCCTTCAAGACCCTCATTTTTTAGTAATTCTTTTTGAAGTATTATCCATTCAGGATCATGTTCTATTGATAAGAATTTACAACTTAAATTATTTATTTGAATAAGCTTTGCTATAACTATTGTTGAGAATCCACTTCCTAGTTCTACAATTGATTTTCTCCTATTAATAACAATATCATTTAAAATCAATGATAAAGACAAGAAATCTATAGATGAGGAATTATGCGGTATGTATTGTTTAAATTTAGTTAAAATTTGACCTGTGATATTTTTACTAAAGAATTCTGTTTGAGGCTCGTTTATCATATATGAATTTGGTGCGCGAGATAACAATTTTGATGAGGCACTCTTTAAATATTTTGCTATATTATTTTTCATTAAATTATAATACCCTTTTTGTGATTCAGGATTTGAGAGAGTGAATTTATTAAAAACCTGCAAATCATACTCTCTGTCTACATAAACAAATTCTGGCTCTTTGAATGCTGAATAATTAAAATTATAAGTCATCAAATTATCAAATTTAGAGTCCTGCGTTATCGTATGGGTAGCATCTTCACCAAAACCAATATTTATAATTAAGTTTTTAGAAGGTAGAATAGACAAACCCGAGTTGGCAAGCCTATAGAACGTCCATTTATAATCCCATGTATCAATAACACCTCTAAAGGTTAAATCAGTTACATTCTCTCTATGAAAAGCTTGAGCATCAGTCCACATAATGTTCTTTAAAACCTCCTGTTTGAGTGCTGTTTCCCAATCTGATTTAGAGTCCATATTTAAGTTCCAAGCCCTTTTCCAAGTTGCCCACCCCCAAATTGATCCTAATTGGGAGAAGAAGTAATCAGCATTTTCTGTTTTCCAATTCCCTAAGTGGTTGAAACCACTTACCATCATTATTCTTTTATCATCCTTAAATTTGTTTAACATTAAATCACAGAAAGTAAAAAAGGAAGGAGTAGGTAAGCAATCATCTTCTAAAATAATTCCCTGCTCAACATTATTGAAGAACCAACTTATAGCTTCGCTTACAGCTCTACCACAACCAAGGTTTACATCCCTAAATAATGTTTCTACTTTACAATCCCAATCTATATCTGTTGCTATCTTACGTGCTAAGTTGCAATTTTCTGCTTCACCCTCTTTATCAAACCGAGGCCCATCGGCAGCAACAAATAAAACTTTAGGCTTGGCTTCTCGAATTTTAGCAAATACTTGCCGAGTTAGATCAGGCCGGTTAAAAATTAGAAATAAGACAGGGGTATCGAACATATTGATAGCTAAAACTTCAAAGTAGACGAAAGAATTCTTCTATATTTTCCTATATGAAATCTAGTTCTTCTATAAAGTGTAATCCAATGATAGCGTGGGTAATAGACTGTCATTCCTTTATAGACACTAGAGTAATGACATTTTATTGTCTTATAAAAATCATTCTTATTAGCAATTAAGTTCTTGCGGTAATTCTCAATAATTTCTTGTAAATCAGGTCGGTCATTAAAGGAAATACTAGAATGCTTATATACATCGTTTTCCTTAGCTTTTACACCACTAAAATGATAGAAAATTAACTCATGCTCTTGGTTAATGATATATTTACCATTTTCTTTAGATGTTACTTCTCTCTCATGCAAATTCCAGCCAGCCATGTTATAACCAGGGCTTTTTTCAATATATACCTTCTCAAAAAAAACAGGAGCAAGGTTTAGCCACTTCTGATCATAAAAAAGCTGCAGCTGCGCATTTGCATAGCCCTGAGTAAATAGCCTTTTTTTCCACCATTTTAAAAACTTTCCAGTTTCATCACACTTAGAAACAGCTATAAAGCCTAAATTGTATATTCCAGTTGCTAAAAAGCTTCTCTCCGGGAGACCTGATTTTTCATCGCTGGGTGTCAATATATGAGGAGTAAGGACTATAGAATATACTAGTAAATGCTTTATTAACTCATTTAAACTAGCCAGCACCATTATGTCTGGATCAAAATAAATAATGTTCTTTACCCTAAATTCAGTTTTGAATATATGATCGATGATATATGGTTTAACAGAAGTATTCAACTCTGTAATATTATATCGTACACACATATCTTCAAAGCCGGCTATTGGCACATCCTCTATTTCTACCAAGGAATAAGGTATAAGTTCTCTTGTAACACCACTTGTAGTGAGCCTATCTACTAAGTAAATTCTAAACTCAATATCAGGATTAGATTTTTTTAGAGAATCACCAAGAGTGATAGCTTGAGCGAGATAATTAATTGAACATATGGTAAATGCAACAGTAGTAGACACAGCATTAAAATTGTAAAGGGGGCCAATAGAAATAACTTAAATATACATCAGCAGGTAATTATATCTCCTAGCTTAATAATGATTATTTATTCAAGTAATGTGATTATAGATACTTTTTTTGATAGCAATTGTATCTGCACCTCCATTTGTACCTATTTTAAATCTATTTTGCTTTAAGAGTTTTACAGCTTGTTTATAGTCTGAGCCGTTGAGATGTTTGTGTTCAAACATAATAAACTCAATATTTAAGTCAGAAAATGGCAACATCTTAAGTATTTCATAATCGTACCCTTCTGTATCTATATGTACAAAATCTAGTCTATCTATATTATATTTTTCTAATAGATCTTTAAATGTAATAGCATTAACATAATCTTCAAAAAACAAATCGAAAAAGTATGGGATACAATTTCTATGTGTCAATACTACTTCTTTATTAAAAGAACCCAATTGATCATAATATTCAGGAAGTCCAGGTAAGTCACTCTTCTTTAATCTATAAAACTTTAGTTTTCCATTTTTATTTGCAATTGCACTATTTTCAAAAAGCAACCTGTCTTGGAAATTGGAATAATTATTTTTCAACTCTTCGAAAAGATAAGGAACAGGTTCAATCAATACCCCTGTCCAGTTATTATTTTTTATGTAATCAGAAATAGGATCTCCAGTAATTCCATTATTAGATCCTATTTGAATGAACTCTACTTTACCTCTGTATTTTGCATATGCATTTACAGCATCAAATTTCCAAGGCTTAGGAAGCCAACGGTTTTCTAACGCAAGTAGTAAAGTAGTATTATAAGCTTTTATAGAGGCAACAGCTGTAACATATATTTGTGGTTTATAATTATATACAAACCTACATAAGCTGTAAAGTACACTATCTCTTGGCAGAACTCTTTTTAAAAACACTTTCATTAGCTTCAATATATAAGTAGCGAAAATCAAGCAAATCTGAATAATTAAACTCGTGATACAGCGCACATAACAGGCTTGTGGTTTATGCTGTTAATTGAATTATTCCCACTACTTATGAATGAAGTAGATTTTTGTATTAAATGTGTACAGCCGGCAAAGTGCATAAAGACAGATAGTTCATATATATTCTTCAGACACTTAACCTCTCTTTCCTCTAGTATATTTATTGGCTTCTGCTCTCTTGCCATATGTAATATTTTTTCTAGCAAAGATCTACTCCGAGCAGATGTTTCAGCCTTATTCTGTGGTTTCTCGAAACCTAATAAATCATCTGGATAATAAGCAGCAGCAACATATAAAACAGCAAAATTAAATCGGGGCGAAATCCAGTGCACCAAATTTGCTTTTACTAGCTCGAAGGATAACATTGGCATTTCATAGTTCCACTCAGCACCCCTTGCATCCTCATAATTGTTATATACATATTCAAAAATCTCCCGATGATACTTAGGAGAACATACAAACACGCCTGTATGTACAACTTCTTTTAAACTATTTTCAGGAAGGCCTCTATTTGTATAGTAACTTTTAGGCGTTCTATTGTCCAAATATTTTATATTTTCTCTGTCCCAATAACGATACATGCGCTCTAAAGTAATATCATGTATTTCTCGCGAAGGAATTGAATAAGCCTCAACTGCACCTACTTTATCTATAGGTACTCCTTCACAAATATCACTTGCGTAAGCATTATTAATAACAATGTCAGTATCAATCCATACTACCCTATCATATTCTGCAGACCAATCTTGAGACAAAATGAGTAACTTTTGCCATGCGGGAGATCTGAGATTTGCGCGTGCTGAACTGTCTAAAGGCTCTGTTATAACTATCAACTCATACCCAAAACGATCACAATACTGCTGCCAATTATCTTTGCAGTAATCTTCAAACATTCTCTCATATTTCTCCCCTATTGCTAGAGTTACAACAGCCTTTCTCATGATAGCTTATCTTTAACTGTAGTCTAATAAATAAATTAGCAGTATTTTTTATATTCCCTGAGAGCTTTTAATATAAATATCTAACAGTTTATCACTTAGAGTCTTTTGAAATCTCCCCTCCCAATATTAAAACTAAGTAGTTTAACCAAATACCTGTGATAACAATATTTCACGAAAAGACGGAAAGGATTCTTATGCTCCTTCTCGTAAAAAAGCTTTTTGTTGTAAAGTAAGTCATAATTCCGAAGGAGTAATTCCCTGTGTTTAATATGGAAATAATTTAATACTCTTTCCACTTTATTTCCTTCATTCGCATTAACAATTACAGAATTTTGCCTGATTCTATAATCATATAAAACTTCATTTATAAAATGAAACTTCCAGCCTTTTGCTCCTGTCATAATCCAGAAGTCCCAATCCTCATGACCTATTAATATCCTGTCTTCATCAAAACCACCTACACTATTCCAAACAATTCTTCTCACCACAGCGCACATATCGATGTTGTTGCCTTTATGTATGGTAAATAGATTAAAGTCTCCAGGGGTAAAGCGAGCTTCTGTAGAATCTCCAAAGAAGTTTGGAGCTCCATATACTACTCCAACTTCTTTATCTTGCTCCATAACCATTAGCGCCTTACTAATATAGGCAGGTCTAACTTTATTATCACTATCAAGAAACAATAGGAATTCAGACTGAGAGACTCTTACGCCTGTATTTCTTGCTGCTGCAGGACCTTTGTTTTCTTGGTGAATAACAGTGATATTTTCACGTTTGTACTGCTCTAAAAGGTCTTTAGTAACCTCATCAGTAGACCCATCATCCACTATGATTATGTCATATGGATGTGCACCTGTTTTCTGACGCACACTGTTTACTGCATCAGGTAAGAATTCCCCTGAGTTATAGCAGGGGATAATAACTGATATGACTGCTTTATCTGACATCAAGTATCTTATTTGGAATCAGCCTTCTGGCTCTTAAACCATACTTCTGAAGGTAGTCTTTAAATTTAATCTTATACTTTAGCCGATACCACGGATAGAGGAAAACAATCCTTTTAAGTTTAGGTAAATCTCGAGCAAAGCTTAAATACTCAAATTGAAGGTCATCATTTAAATTATCGCAAGTCATCCTTTTATAGGTTTTTGTATCTGTATGTAAGTCAAATACACCTAGCTCTTTTTGGGTCTTCATAAGTTTGGCTCCCCTGAATGCCCTCAACAAAAACCAATAATCCATGGTTTGATGATTATGAATGGGAAAGTCACCTGTTCTCTCTTGTAATCCTCTTTTATAAAAATAACTTACAGGATTAGCTGGAAACTTATGTAGCCAAAAATGTGAAATAAAAGTATAGTCATCTATAGGCTCTCTATATACAATATTATCATCTAAAAGTATTTTGAGTTTCCCACATACAACATCTGGTGAATCGGGTTTACTGAATAATTTGATTACTTCTTCGAACGCATTAATGCTATAATAATCATCTGAATTAAGGTAACTAATAACATCTCCCGTGGCCAGAGCAAAAGCCTTATTCATAGCATCAGATTGACCACGGTCTGGCTCAGAGATCCATTTAAGATGACTGTATTTATTTAAAATAGCTACAGTGCCATCAGTGCTACCACCGTCTACTACAATATGCTCCCAGTTAGTATAATTCTGCTTTAGCACAGACTTGATCGCCCTCTCAATATAGGCTTCTGAATTATAGCAGATTGTAAGAATGCTTATTTTCATACCACTGCGCTTTTATGTATAGCCGGTAAATCTTCAATGGAAGACATCACCTGCTGATACAAGTCCAGGTATGCTAAGGCCTGTTTATTTGCAGAATAGCTTTCTAAAAAGCTATCCCTTATCTTACTTTCACACCAGGAGTCATGCCGGTCAAAAAATAACCGGAGTGCTTCAAATAAAGATTCCGGAGAAGTGTCTTTTGCAAGTACACCATTGAAATTCTGAATAACTGCATCCGGGATACCACCAACAGGAGTTGCTACAACAGGTGTTCCACAAGCTAACGCTTCCAGCATAACATTTGGCAGATTATCCTCACGACTCGGAATTACAAAAACATCGCAAGCTGAATAAGCAATAGGCATTAAACGCTCATCTTTGATAATATCCAGGTAGACAACATTGCTTTGCGCATTATAATTATTTATTCCAACAGCACAGAACAATACATCCTCATAGCCCTGGAATATCTTTACAACCTCAAGTAATAGATCAAATCCTTTTCTAAAGACGCTTAGCTTTTCACTTACAAATAAAATTATATTTTTGTCCTGCGGCAGACCTAATACTTCTCTTGAGTAAGCTTTATCCAAAGGTTTATAAAGTTCAGGATCTATTCCATTTGGTATCAAGTAATGTGGAAAAGGCTTTAAGGCAGCACTTTTTGATGAAGCCTCTAATAGCCATCTAGACAAAGCAACAATATGAAGACTCTTTACTGATGATAGAGCAGCAATCTTCACTTTCAAATACTCCTGGTCAATGTCATTTAAATGTGGATTGGCATTTGCGTCGCCCTGATAATGAAAACCACCTTGGAACGGGTTCATATCATGCATTGTCCAGACAATAGGCTTTCTATTTTTGGCAAAAAAGGAAGGATAGTCTAAAAAGTCTGCCACCCAGTGCACGTTAATGATATCTGCCCTCTGATAGGCAGGATGTAATGTTATATCGTAGACAGAAATAGGTGAAGTGAAAGCTTCAAAATTTCCATCAACAGATATCTCGATCTTTTGACTTTCTTTCCGTTCAGAAGATGTCTTAAAGATCTTATTTATAACTCTTGACCAAACTCTCCTATAAAAAGGTAAAGGAGGTCGCGGTGCAGGCTCAGGCATTCTTGTAATATCCGCTGTATCAGCGCTCAGATATAGAAATTCTGATTCAACTCCAAGAGACTCCAGCCCTTTGTGAAGCCTGAAAGCAGCTATACCGGCCCCGCCAGTTTTATAAGTAGATATATGCAGGATTCTCATTCCTGAAATGCATAAATGTTCAGCTGCATGTCCATCCCATTATAAGTATTCAAGCCTACAAATGGCTGGGCAGAAGATAAACCTGGACTATTAATGTGGTACCTGAAGTTATTACGCTCCAAAATGCCAAGTAAAGTAGCTAAATCTTGGGTGCCTTTTACAAATGAATGATATTCTACGAAAATATTCTGTACTAAATGTAGCTTGCTTTCACATTCAGTTAGAACTTTCACCTCAGCTCCTTCAATATCAATTTTTAGAAAATCAACCTTTCTGTCCAGATAATGAGACAATTTTTCTGTAAGAATCTCATTTGTTTCTACTTTAGTGGGTAAAGCATTAACGCTACCCCCATCTGCACCTTCAGAGAAGAACTCCAGTTTAGTTTCTTCATTCCATAATGCTTTCTCTTTAATCTCTACATTTTCTAATTCACTGACATTTGCCTGCAGCACCTGGAATACTTTAGGATCTGGCTCAAACGCTAACATCTTGGCTCCTGGATATAATTGCTTAAAGTATAAAATACTTAAACCTATATTAGCTCCACAGTCAATTATGAACGGTTGATTATTTGTACTCCTAAAAGCATAAATCTTCTTCTTAAAAATCTCATCATACATAAAAAGAAATGATGCACTATCGACAAACCTTAGCTTCCTGTTTAGAAGATTTGTAACACCAGGTACATACCTGGGTATGCTTTTAATGCGCTCCAATTCATATTGTTCTGGATCAGGTTTTAAATACGGGTTTACCTCTCCAGATCCTAAAGATCTCTTAATTAGTATTTTTGCTGACTGAGGGATCAGTTTTTTGGATGATAAAAGCATCTGCCGAGATTTACAAGTCAAGCCATTATAATACTTTTGTATGAGAGCTAATACTGGTTCATCAGTATTCAAACTGAACACGACCCTGCTTGTATGCAAATCTGCTTTCTTATTTCTTTTCAAGATCCGGGGAGAAGTAATGCTCTTGAGTTCCTGTACTGGTAGATTACTGAACTTATTATTTACATCAAAGGTGTGCGTGGCATCAGGACCAAAACCTATATTTGATACCAAATTGACATTAGGATAAACACAAAGACCCTTATTAAGCCATATACTGAATGTCCATTGGTAATCCCAGAAATCCCACTTATGTTCAGGATGATTAGCTCTTCTACTAAATAAGGATTGATAGTAATCAAACCAACTTTCACTTATTTTTCGAGGGAAGTATAAATTTAGTGAGTGAACTAACCCATTTTTATTCAGTGAATGTAGATCATAGTTATACAGATTCCAGGCCCTGCGCCAGGTAGCCCATCCCCAAACATGATTATAGGCAGAGTAAAAGTAGGAATTACTCCCCCACCCCCTGCCAAGGAAATTATTACCCCCGATATGCATTATCTTTGGGTTATTTTTATACTTCTGCAGGCAGTATTCAGCAAACCTGAAAAAGGAAAGAGACGGCAAACAGTCATCTTCCAGTATAATACCAGCTTCTTCATTTTCGAAAAACCAAGTGATAGCGGATGAGGGTGCTACCCCACAACCTAGATTGTCTTCTCTGAGAAGCGTTTTAACCTCACATTCCCAATCAACATTACCTAAAACGATATCCCTGGTTACACTACAGAGATCAAAATCACCTTCTCTCCCTGCTCTAGGTCCATCTGCAGCTATGTATAGTCTAGAAGGCTTTATGGATCTGATTTGAGCGAAAACCTTTCTGGTAGTGTCAGGCCTGTTAAAAACTATAAATAGTATAGGAATGGCAAACATATTCTTAAATTAACCAGTCACCTTGTACTGCTACCATACCAGCAGAAATAGGACGGATATGTTTGTATATATTACCTTCTATTATATTAAAAGAGATGATGTTCTCTAATGCATCAACATATAAACCGCTGTTAACTAAATCACAGGATAATTTATACTCACCTGCTTTAAAGGGGAAACCTTTTAGAACAAAACATACCTTTTTGTTATTCACTATCTTCTCATTAGATAGCGATGATCCATCAAGGGACGATTGATGACAAAATAAGTGATTATCCTGTGTATCAAATAAATTAACAGAGAAATGCCCACCGGAAAAGTTGAAGTCTGGATCTAAGACTTCGTATTCCAGTTCTACTGTAACATCTTCACCTTGGGTAAAAATATCAGACTCAATGCCTGCCGTGTTCAGCAACCTTACTTTTGTAAACCTTAATTCTCCTGAACCTTCTCTATCAACTCTAGTATCTAGATTAGAATTAGTTACTGTAGTGTTTAATTGGATATATTTAGAAACAGTATCACTACTACTACCAGAAAAAATAATTGTACCATTATCCAGTAAAATACCTGTACTACATAGATTTCTAATCGAAGACATGTTGTGACTAACAAACAAAACTGTCTTACCTTCTCCTTTGCTTACATTTTGGATTTTACTAATAGCTTTCTTTTGAAACTCTACATCTCCAACTGCAAGAACTTCGTCTATAATTAATATGTCAGGGTCAAGATGAGCTGCAACACCAAAGGCAAGCCGCACATACATGCCGCTACTGTATCTTTTAACAGGCGTGTCAATATATTTTTCAACACCTGCAAAGGCAACAATCTCATCAAACTTATTCCTTACTTCTGCCTTACTCATTCCCATGATAGCTCCGTTCAGGAAAATATTCTCTCTTCCTGATAGCTCCCCATGGAAACCTGTACCAACCTCGAGCAGGCTGGCAATGCGGCCTTTCATTTTAAGAGATCCTATTGTAGGGCCAGTGGTACGTGAAAGAATCTTGAGAAGTGTAGACTTCCCAGCACCGTTACGACCAATTATACCTAACACTTCCCCCTTCTTAACTTCGAAGTTGATATCTCTTAAAGCCCAGACATAGTCTAATGTTGATTTACTTGTTCTATCATTTACTTCTCCGATTTTTAAAAAAGGGTCTTCCTTACCCATCATCCGGTAACGCCACCTTTTAAAATCATCTTTTAATGTTCCGGTTCCAACTTCACCTAAACGATACTGCTTACTGAGATTCTCGACTTTTATGACAACTTCACTCATCTACCTGGATTAAAGTAAAAATTTAATATTCTCATTTAATAAGTCTTTTTAGACGGTGTCCATAAAGTTTTTTTCTACCTTATTGAATATCACAATACCAACAAATAATAGAAAAACCATCCAACAAAAACTATACAGGAGAGAAAATATAGAAAATTCTCCAATACCAAACAAAGCAAATTTGAATGTCTCAACAGGAGCAACTAAAGGATTTAATGCCAGGTATTTTTTTAGCCCTGGATCTACGGAATCGTAGGAATAGATAATAGGGGTAGCATACATCAGTAACTGCATCACAAAAGCTACCAACATATTAAGATCACGATACTTGGTGGTGATGGCGGATACAATAATTCCAAACCCAAAACCTATACCGGCTAACAAAAAAAGTGATAATGGAATAAAGAAAAGCCCCCAACCTATTTCAGGCTCATAACCCTGTGCGACAATTACATACATATAAATCACCACAAATAGGCTAAACTGAATACCAAATTTGATTAGACTGGAAATAATACTTGCCAAAGGCATTATGAGCCTGGGAAAGTACACTTTACCAAATATTCCTGCATTTCTTACAAAAGCACCAGAAGAACTACTGTAGCACCCGCTAAAGAAGTTCCAGATGGCAAGCCCTGCATTGTAGAACAAGAAAGATGGTACTCCACCCGTAGATATATTGGCTATCTTATCAAAGATGAGCATAAAAGTAAGTGTCCCGGCTATAGGGGAAAAGAAATGCCACAGCGGCCCCATTATGGTTTGCTTATACGCTCCGATATATTCTCTCCGAACCCAAAGCCACAGGAGATCACTGTAAAGCCAAAGCTCCTTAAGTTTCAAATCTAAAAAAGAGGACTTGGGCACAATGACCAAGTCCCAATCTTCATCTTCTGTTAATTGAGACTGCATAAAGTATAACTAATCTATTATTCATGGTAATTCCAGTTTCTGTGATCAACTTCCAGCAAATAAGTGGCACGCTGAAAGAGTTCTATGTCAATCTGCATTATATCTATCACTAGTCCCTGCAGGTAACACTGCGGTTTCTAAAATATTTTAATCAATTAATATAAATTTAATAGTAGCATTATTTAGGTAGGACAGAAATAAATTGTATCCAGTCCAACACATTCGTGCCCTTGATAAACTGGAGCACTGGGTACGTAATAAAACACTTTGTCCCATCTAAAAACTTTCTATAATAAGTTTAATATTCTAACTTTTGCTCCAATCAACTTTCCATGAAGGTCTGTCACCTACTACAGATTGCAGATCACTTCTTTGATCAAAAAGAAAGTGTTTTGGACTAAAAGCTTTCATTTTTCCTTTTTTTATATAGTACCTAAATGTGAGATCGTCCGGAGCAAAAACCGGACTAAAGGCATCTATTAAAATTTTAGCACCTTCAAAAGAAACTCCATAAGCATACCCTCCATGGTGCTCACCAGCAATAAACCAGTTTTTGTTATATGGTCTCCTGAATGTATTGCGGATTTCTGATGGCTTTTTATGTTTCTTTCTGTTTAACAGATAACGTAAGGGGTATATAGTTAACATTCTTAATTTTATTCCAATAGGCATCTCCATAAACATATTAGTGTGTCCTAAATAGAGAAGATCCCAAGGAAATGTAACAGCAGAAAGAAGGCTTTCTGTATGTTTTATATTTTCTGATATAACTCTAATGTCGTCTTGAAGTATAAGTACCCTTTGTAAATTCTCTTTAACAATTTTTTTACAAACTTTCAATACTGAAAGAGAACAACCTAACTCTCCTGGTGCAATTGGCATTCGTGTAACTTCTAGATTCTTTTCTTTATCAAGCACATCGGTACCAATAGAATTTAAATCTAACTTCCAACCATCAACACCTTCAATAAAGCTATATTTAATATTATACTTACTAAGTTCCCGCGCAATTTCTTCATGCCTATCTTTTGATCGAGAAAGGGTAATTACAAAAATATTGTCAAAAAAGGCATTTAATGTTTCCCCAAAACTCATGTTAAAAGTGTTAATATGTGTTAAATATACAAAAGCCCCTGAAAAGTTATTCAGGGGCTTCCAAAATAAATACACAATCTTTAAATTTTACTCATGATAATTCAAGACCCTGTGTCCACCTTCCATCAGGTAAGTATCACGCTTGAAGAGCTCCAGGTCTGCCTGCATCATATCTTTTACCAGTGCTGGAAGATCATACTTCGGCTCCCAGCCCAACTTCGTTTTAGATTTGGTAGCATCACCAATCAAAAGCTCCACCTCTGTTGGTCGGAAATAGTTAGGGTCCACGCAAACAACATTCTTACCTATCTCTAATTGATATTCAGGGTTGTTGCATGCTGCAATATAACCTTTTTCCTCAATACCTTCACCTTTAAATTCCAGTTCAATACCTACTTCAGCAAAAGCCATTTTTACGAAGTCACGAACCGTAGTAGTAACACCTGTAGCAATCACGAAGTCTTCTGGCTCGTCCTGCTGCAGAATGCGCCACATAGCTTCTACATAGTCCTTTGCATGGCCCCAGTCACGCTTTGCATCCAGGTTACCGAGGTATAGATCATCCTGCAGACCCAAAGCGATTCTGCTGGCAGCACGTGTAATTTTGCGGGTAACAAACGTTTCACCACGTAGCGGAGACTCGTGATTAAAAAGGATACCGTTGGTAGCAAACATGCCATAAGCTTCTCTGTAGTTAACTGTAATCCAGTACGCGTAAAGCTTGGCCACCGCATAAGGAGAGCGTGGGTAGAAAGGGGTTGTTTCCGACTGCGGCACTGCCTGTACCAAACCGTAAAGCTCAGAAGTGGATGCCTGGTACACCCTTGTCTTTTTCTCCAGCCCAAGAATACGGATAGCCTCCAGGATACGTAGCGTACCCAAACCGTCAGCATTTGCTGTATACTCTGGCGTATCGAAGCTAACTTTCACGTGGCTCATGGCAGCCAGGTTATATATCTCATCCGGCTGCGTTTCCTGGATAATACGGATGATGTTGGTAGAGTCGGTCAGGTCTCCGTAGTGCAGCTTGAAGTTAATGTTCTTCTCGTGCGGGTCCTGGTACAGGTGGTCGATACGCTCTGTGTTGAACAAAGAGCTTCTACGCTTCACACCATGTACTTTATATCCTTTGCTTAATAGTAGTTCTGCTAAATAGGCACCGTCCTGGCCTGTTACTCCGGTTATAAGGGCTGTCTTCATTATCGAATTTTAATAAATGCTTTATTGTAATTTATCTTTCAAGTATGTCCCCCTTTGAAGGGGGCTGGGGGATGATTACACCTGAAGATCTTAAAGAAAACCTTAAGAACGATTGGCATCCCCCTACCCCCTTCAAAGGGGGACTTTTCTACCTATGCTGTTACGTATTTTACTTTAAAGTCGGCATATGCCAGAGCAATACCTTCTTTCAATTCAGTTTTATGCTTAAAGCCAAGGCTATGGAGTTTGCTTACATCCATAAGCTTTCGTGGAGTACCATCGGGTTTTGAAGTATCAAATTCTAGCTCACCCTCAAAGCCCACTACATCTTTGATCAATAGCGCCAGGTCCTTGATGGAAATATCCTCTCCTGTGCCGATGTTTACCAGTTCACGCTCACCATAGTTCTCCATCAGGAAAACGCAGGCATCTGCCAGGTCATCGGCAAAAAGGAACTCGCGCATTGGACTACCCGTGCCCCATACGGTTACAGCAGGTGCATTGTTTTCCTTTGCCTCATGAAATTTTCGAATGAGGGCCGGTAACACGTGCGAGTTGTTCAGATCATAGTTATCGTTGTAGCCATATAGATTAGTAGGCATTACGCTGATGAAATTACTGCCATACTGGTCGCGGTAAGCTTCGCAAAGTTTAATGCCCGCAATTTTAGCAATGGCATAGGGCTCATTCGTCTGCTCCAATGGCCCTGTTAGCAGGTACTCTTCCTTGAGTGGCTGTGGAGCCATTTTCGGGTAAATGCAGGAAGATCCCAGGAACATGAGTTTGGAAACCTGGAAGAGGTGCGCAGCATGAATGAGGTTCGCCTCAATCATCAGGTTGTCGTAAAGGAAATCTGCCCGGTAAGTATTGTTCGCGTGGATTCCTCCCACTTTTGCAGCTGCCAGGAAAACATAATCAGGCTTTTCAGCTTCAAAAAAATTAAAAACAGCCTTTTGGTTACGCAGGTCCAGTTCTTTAGATGTTCGTGTGAGTATGTTGGTATAGCCACTCTCCTCCAGCTTCTTAACGATCGCAGAGCCCACCATACCTCTATGCCCTGCCACGTATATTCTAGAATTTAATTCCATAGTTTATGTAAATGTAACTACTCAGTTAGTATGAATTTCAACCCAAGGCAGCTGGCGTAGTGCACTACCGACGATTTTTTGTCTGAGCGATCAGCGAGTTCAAAATCGTCTTGATTCTTTTGCCTACTTTTCTCTTAATCGAGGGCCCCTACCCCCATCAAGGAGAAAAGTAGGGCCCAGCCGGCAAGGCGAAAAGCCTATTAAATGTTAAAAGCTTTTAAATTACTACTGCTTATCTATTATTTTAAAACAAGTTAAGAAAACCCTTACCTAGTTTGCTAGAAATCTACTTGGCTTTATACTTCCCCTACTATATTTAGTTTTGCATATCCTCAGGAAGGATTATAAATTAAAAGTTATTCTGACTTTAAACCTTCGTCAACCTCTTCCACCATGGCTGAAGCTCCTGATCCTCGGCATAGTAACCGTACCCGTAACCGTAGCCATACCCGTAGTTTAGTTTTTTATAATCAACATCATTAAAAAGAATAGCCGTATTCTTTATCTTACCAGCCTCATACTGCTGCTGAATGTTCATCAGGAAAGATTTCAGGGTATAGTCCTGACGAACCATGTAAATACTGGCATCCGCTATTTGCATCAGTTCCATACCATCTGAGAGTATACCTACCGGTGGTGTATCCACTATAATGTAATCAAAGCTGGACTTTAACTGCTGCACCAATACGTTCATCCGCTGGCTTAACAACAACTCAGAGGGGTTCGGCGGAATCTCTCCCGAAGGTAGAATGTATAAATGCTCCTGGATCGTGGTATGGATAACATCTTCTATGGAAGTATGGCCTGCCAGGTAATTGCTTAATCCATGGTTACTGTTTACCCCAAAGTCAACATTATTGTTTGGCTTACGCATGTCGGCATTCACCAGTAAGGTACGCTCACCAGAGATAGCTAATATATAAGCCAGATTCTTCGCAGAGAAGGTCTTTCCCTCCCCACTTACAGAAGAAGTAATCACAATGATTTTACCCTCTTCAGCTGGGGTATCCACCATAAACTTCAAATTAGAACGTACAGTTCTGAAAGCTTCTGCTAAAGCTGACCTTGGACTTTGGTTAATTAAATTACTGCTATCCCGGCTGTTATGCCCCACCATTCCTAATACCGGAATGGTAGTATAAACCTTGAGGTCCTCTACGGTGGTGATTTTATTATTAAAGAACTCTTTTAGAAAAATGAGACCGAGCGGAATCGCTAAGCCCAGTAGAAAGGCAGTAAAGTAATTCTTGGAGGAATTTGGAGCAATTTGCCTGGCAACATAGGCATCACTTAATATAGTTACATCAGAAGCATTGGCTGCTTTGGCAATACCAGCTTCGGCTCGTTTCTCCATCAGGAACACGTAGAGTCCTTCGCTGATATCAAACAGGCGCTTCACATTCAGCATTTTCCTTTCTTCTGCTGGAATGCGCCTGAGTTCAGAAAGCGTCTTAGCGATCTTCTGATCCAGCTCCTTAATTGCCATATCATTTGTAGCCTTTATACTCGCCAAACTCTCAAGGATATTTCCTTTAAGTACAGCCAAGGCATCCTGCTTTAGTTTGATTTGGTTTATCAGCCTCGGATTCGCCTGCACTTCGTTCTTTTGAAGCACATTTATTTCTGATTGCAAGGTGATAAGCTCTGCGATCAAACCATTCAGAATCGGATCATTAATACCAAGACTGGACGGCACCACTACATGCTCCAGTTCCATCCCTTTAACAATATAATTCTTCAGGTATTTGTAATACTTGTCATTTGTAAGGATGGAAGCTCTGTCACTCTGTATAGCTTCCAAAGCTCCTGAAGCAGCACCTGCCGCAATATTACCTGCGGTAAGGCTTGAATTGTTCTTCTTGAGCATTTCCAGCCTGTTTTCAATGATGGCCAGAGAGTCACTTATCTCTGCTAACTGAGAATCGATAAAGTTTAGCGTATTTACGGCATTCGTGTTTTTGATAGCCAGGTTATTCTCATCATAGGTCCGCATATGGGCATTGAGAAAATCCATGTCTTTTGCTGGTGTTGGACCATTAAGCTTCATAGCCATTACCGAGGCACCTCCGGGCAGAGGCGACACATCTAAAGCCGAAGCATAATAACCTGCCAGCTGCTCGGGATCATTTACAATAAAGAGGATCTCGTTCTGATAAGCAGCCAGTCCCTCGCCATTGCTTTTTACAGTAAAGAAAAATCCGTTGATGTTATAGGTATTGCCGGTAACAAATAATTTATTGTCAAATAAAGGTTTCCAACCCGGATTCTCTGTGCTTATCTTGAAAGAATTATCGTTGGCAAAATCAACTTTGAACAGTACACCATAAGGAAAATTAACTGTAGCAGAGTCTACAACAACCTGAATTGGAGAGGTATTGTATGTCTCGGTTAACTTTACATTGCCTTGTTGGTAGTAACTAACCCCAAAGTTTAGCTTTTGGAGGGTTTTAGCAGCAAGTGCTTTTGTTTTCAGAAGCATAATTTCATTCTGAAAACTCTTGGAGCCTTTAAAAACCTCTGAGCCGTACAAAATGGCTGTTGCAGTCGCACCTTCATCAACAGGCCTGCTGATCATCACCGTAGACTGCACCTCAAATTGCGGAATGGTGTACCGGTTTACCAGGAAGGCCCCTACTAAAGAGATAAGTACAGAGGCAGCAATGAAGTACCAATGCATCAAGGCTTTATTCAGAAGCTTCTGAATATCCAGTCCGGGTTCTTTTATGGCGTGCTTCTTTTCCAATTTATGAGTCTGCTTTTACTGGGCTACCCGAAGGGCTATAAAAGTAAGTGCGGTAAGTACAGAGATACCTAAACTTAGCGTGGGAATTATACTTTCCTTGAAGTATTTAGCTGGCAAAGGATCCACCACGATCATATCGTTAGGTTGCAGGTAGAAATTTTGACTGGTAATAATGTCATCATCCAGCATACTAAAGGTATAAAGCTTTGCCTTATCGCCTTCGTAGCGCATCAGCCTGATTTTACCCCGGTTGGAGAAAGGGCTGAAACCACCTGCCAGGGCTATGGCCTCCACCACATTCAGGTTTTCCTGATCTGCTGTGATCTTACCCTGTGATCCAACCTCACCTAAAATGGTAAACTGGAAGTTAAGCAGGGAAACAAAAACATTGGGTTGAGACAGGTAAGGCTTGATTTCTGCTGTCAGTTTAGTGCGGGCCTCTGCAATGGTAAGACCAGCTAAAGATACCTGCCCAATGGTTGGCAGAAGGATGTTCCCGTCAGCATCCAGTTTGTAGCCTTTCTCCTTCGGGTTAATTCCGGAGCCCTCGCTTGAAGTAGAAGCCAGAAAATTATACTCTTGCTGCGTAGTGCTCTGTACCTGTAGTGAAATCACATCACCTGGCTTCAAGGTGTATACTGTCCGCTTCAGATCAAAAGTTTTCACCAGCTCATCAGCTCTCCCCTGATCTTTTACAGTGGACTCATCCTGCAGGAGCATTAACTTCTTCTGCGGAACACAGGAACCAAATACTATCATAGCAAATAGTATCTGAAATGCGATCAGGGCTTTGCGCATTGGCTTCGTACTCTCCAAATCTTCTTTATTTAAAACTTAAAGTTAAGCTTTAACCTTCAATAAAGAATCAAATTATAAAATTAATCTTATTTACTACCACTGCAGGAGCTAAAATTTAACAAACCCTTAAAAAGCCAGCTGAATTCCATTTGTAATAGCATACACAAATTTTGTTACGGGCACGATGGGTTCATCCTCGTAAGTGCAGCTGAAATTGGTGCGAAAAGAAAGCTTGTTGGTGAGTTTAAAGCTTAAAGAAACGTCCCCGCTCACCCGGTTACGAAACACTTCTGCCTCCTGGTCATACCCAACCTGGCAATAAGCGATTCCCTCCGTACTAACATTATCGGACAGTTTAGCCTTGGTGCTGATGTAGTTCGTAGACTTCAGAAGGTCCGAAGTAACCAGCCTATTCTCCTGCTCTGGGTTCTCCCACTCCTCATGTTCATGCATTAGACCTGTTCCAAAATACACATTCACGTCCTTCTCCCGGAGCAATGCAATCCTTAGTCCTCCACCGGCCAGTGTTCTCAGCTCCAGCCCACGGGCCTTGTCCGCCTGCACCTGTGTAAAAACCTCGTAAGACAGCTTTCTACGCCTGAAAAAGTTTATCCTAAAGTGAGAATAACCGGTACTCGCTACGGTATTTCGCAGCTCCTCCGAATCATAGTTCACCAACAGGTAGTTATAATAGTTCAGGAGCAGATAACTGTGCTGATTCGAAATATAAGCCAGGTCACCGTTGAATGTCAACTGCAGGTAGCTGTTAGGATTATTTTTGCCTGCATTACGGTTGAAAAGAGAAAAGTTAACTCCGGCTTTACCTGTCAGGTAGTTTACCGTATCCTGGTCCACCCTGGATCTTTCAATATTCAGTATCTGTGCTTTTGCAGGAATGACTGTAAAGAATAATAAAGAGATAAGTAGTATAGCAAGAGCAGAGATTAAAGTTTTACTGTGCATAAATGATGATGTTGCTTTTCTGCAGGTATTGAGAGTCACAAAAGTAAACATTCTGTCAATTTTAACGCTTATAATAAAAAGGTGCAAGCCTGTAAAGCTTAGATAAGCATCAGCGGGCAACATATTTTTAATAAACCTGCATGAGCCATGGCAAGATGTTCAATAGAAATGATAGAGGCACTGCGCGAGACTGCCAGCCGCCTGCATAAAGGAGCTAATTACCAGTGGGGCCATATGGGCAGTTGCAACTGCGGCCACCTGGCACAGACTATCACAAAGTACAGTAAAGGCAAGATTCATGGAGCAGCCATGTGGCGCTACGGCGACTGGCGCGAACAACTACGCGATTACTGCCCGCACAGCGGCTTACCTATGGATGAGGTGATAGACCAGATGCTTGATTTTGGCTTTACCAGGCAGGAACTTGCCCACCTGGAGACCTTAAGCGACCCCATCATACTTGACAATCTGCCACAGGAAAGAAGACATCTAAAACACAACCAGCGCGATGACGTGGTACTATACTTAACCACTTGGGCAAAACTACTTGAGACACAACTGCTTCCACAAATCAAACTGAAAAAAGACCTTGAAAAGGTGCAGGTATAGTCAAGCATAAAAACGGTTTTGCTTCTAAACACAGCTGCTTTTCTTTAGCTTTGGGAACCTAAGCTAAATTCTCAACTATGATAAAAGAAGAAACAGTTGCCGCCGCCGCAACTTATGTGCAGCAACTGCTTTCCGGCGAAGGATCAGGACATGACTGGTGGCACATTCTTCGTGTATGGAACAATGCTAAAAGTATAGCAGCGCATGAGCAGGCTGATATGTTTGTGGTTGAGCTGGCTGCCCTGCTGCATGACATTGGTGATCATAAATTTCATAATGGCGATGAGACCGTAGGACCTAAAATGGCACGGGCATGGCTGGAAAAGCACCAGGTAGAGGAAAAGACAATTCAACACGTTTGCCAAATTATAAAAGACCTCTCCTTTAAAGGTGCTAACACTTCCTCAGCCATGCATAGCCTGGAGGGGCAAATTGTTCAGGACGCGGACC
This sequence comes from Pontibacter locisalis, assembly GCF_042684605.1. NCBI lineage: Bacteria > Pseudomonadati > Bacteroidota > Cytophagia > Cytophagales > Hymenobacteraceae > Pontibacter > Pontibacter locisalis. The sequence continues at coordinate 756,160 of NZ_JBHULU010000021.1, read as the reverse complement.
GTTTGGATGCTATTGGAGCCATTGGCATTGCCCGCACCTTTGCCTATGGTGGTCACAAAAGCAGGGAACTGTACAACCCGGAAATTAACCCTGTGCTGCACGATTCGTTTGAAGCCTACAAAGCGAGCACAGCTCCTACCATCAATCATTTTTATGAAAAGCTTTTACTGCTAAAAGACCGTATGCATACTAAAACCGCTAAAAAAATAGCAGCAGACAGGCACCTTTACATGGAAAACTTCTTAAAACAGTTTTACAGGGAATGGGAAGGAGAAGCATAAACCACTCTTATAGATTTTAAACCTCATTGCCCATAGAACCTAAAGCATGGAGATACCATTACTCTCAGATGTAGTAATCATACTTGGACTGGCTGTAGTTGTGATACTGCTTTTCCAGCGGTTCAGACTTCCTACCATTTTAGGTTTTCTTGCAACAGGTGTTATTGCCGGTCCCCATGGACTCAGCCTGATAAACAACACCCACGATATTGAAATACTCGCCGAGATTGGCGTGATCCTGCTTCTGTTCATCATAGGTATGGAGTTTTCGCTGCGTCAGCTTGCCATGATAAAACGGACCGTTTTGCTGGGAGGCACTACCCAGGTGATGGCCACGATAGTTTTGGTAGCGGGTATTATGCTAATGCTAAATTTCACAAAAGGCGAGGCGGTTTTTATGGGCTTTTTGATTGCATTGAGCAGCACGGCTATTGTTCTCAAGCTATTGCAGGATAAAGCAGAAATAAACAGTCCGCAGGGAAAAGTAGTACTGGGGATTCTGATATTTCAGGACATCATAGTAGTGCCTATGATGCTCTTGTCGCCATTAATGGCTGGCGGTACGCAGAATATAGCATGGGAACTCTTTTTAATGGTGTCTAAAGGGGTACTGGTAATTCTTTTTGTATTGGTGAGTGCCAGATACCTGGTTCCAAGGCTACTTTACCAGGTTGCACAAACGCGAAGCAAGGAGTTGTTTATCCTGAGCATTGTGGTTATCTGCTTTGCAGTTGCCTGGTTAACCTCCAGCTTAGGCTTGTCCCTGGCATTGGGTGCTTTTATGGCGGGGCTTATCATTTCTGAGTCAGAGTACAGTCACCAGGCTACCAGTAACATATTACCATTCCGGGAAATTTTCACCAGTTTCTTCTTTGTATCCATTGGCATGCTCCTGGATTTTGGGTTTATGCTGCAAAACCTGCCTGTCATCCTGTTATTCACAGTAGCTACTTTTTTTCTGAAAGGATTTGTAGCCACCGTAGCGGCAAGAATACTGCAGTACCCCATGCGCGTTTCCATACTGGTTGGCCTTTCCCTGTTCCAGGTAGGAGAATTCGCCTTCATACTCTCCAATACAGGCATTACCTATGGTTTGCTTTCTGCTGAGACGTACCAATACTTTCTTTCAGTGTCGTTGCTAACGATGGCTGTAACCCCCTTTGTGATACAATACTACCACCGTATCGCCTCTTCTGTAGATTCCCTGCTTTTTAAAGGGGGAGATCCAATGCCCTTTGAGAACCAGAAGGAGCAAGAACATGGAGAACTTTCAGATCTGAATGACCACATCGTGATCATAGGTTTTGGTATCAACGGCCGAAATGTTGCAAAGGCAGCCAAGCATGCGAATATTCCTTATGTGATCATTGAACTGAATGCCGTAACTGTTCGACATGAACGGCATTTAGGCGAACCTATCTTATATGGCGATGCTGTACATGGTACCATTCTTACTCATGTTAACACACAAAAGGCACGGGTAGCAGTTATTGCCATATCAGACCCGGAAGCCACAAAGAGAATCATCGCCGGTATTCGTCAGATTTCCGATAAGGTGCACATCATTGTCAGGACGCGTTTCTTACAGGAGATGGAAGAAAACTATCGTATCGGGGCAGATGAAGTTATTCCGGAGGAGTTTGAAACTTCCATAGAAATCTTTACCCGGGTACTGTCTAAGTACTTAATGCCCCGCGATCAGATTGAAAGCTTCACAACCATGATCCGATCTGACAATTATGATATGCTACGAAGCATGACCGGGCGGAACAGTAATATGGGAAGCTTTGAGGTAGACCTGCCGGATATAGAAGTTGCCAGCCTGCGGGTTTATACAGATGACAAAGAAATCATCAATAAGCCTTTACTTGAGGCAGACGTTCGTAACAGGTTCAGCATCACCATAGTTGCCATCAAGCGGGAAAGCAAAACAATTCTGGACATTAATGCCAAAACCATGATAAACCAAGGTGATATAATTTATGTCGTAGGCAAGCCAGACGATGTCATGCGTTTCAATAATTACTTAAGAGCTGATTAAAACTACAGTTTATTCAATACCTCCTCTACTTCCTGGTGAACCTTTTTATAGCCGGCATTGAAGTTTTCTATCGCTCCCTCCGTCCAGCCACGCCAAACCAGGACATTTGTTTTAGGATTGATAAGATCTATGATGAGCGTACCTGATTTAAACAAATCTACAGACCTGTAGCCAGGCAAACCGGCATTATTATAGCCGTAACGATAACCATGCATATAGCCGTAGCTATAGCCAAAGCCGGGAAGGAAATTTTCGGGTTTGTCCTTTTCAAGTGGAACTGAAACACTGACATCATAAGCCACCAGTAAATCAGGATTTTCTGTCACTTTCAGATAGCCTTTTTCTTCGAGCTCCTCCTCTACCGCACGTCGTAACTTCTCGTCTAATCCTGAACCAAAGCCAGGATCATATTCTGCCGCAGCTTCAGGTTTCTGCTGATACCAGCTATAAGTTTTGTAGCGCTTAAGATTTGCTCCTGGGGCAGATATGGCATTTGTGCTTTTGATACCAGATGTCACCACACAGGCACACATAAAAAGCGGCAACAACAGCAACTGCAACAGAGAAAGAAGTTTTTTATTAAGCATGTTTAAGTTTATACATTAGTTGGCTTAAGCAAAATCAGACCTAATGCCAGTTTTATTGATTGTAGTGGCAAGTTAAAAATAATATCCCTCCCATTCTATACTTTACAGCTGTCGCAACAGCTTCTGAAGCACCCTGAAATACCACAGACTTATCAAAAAGGCTCATTTACAACTATTAAAGTGCGTTTTACGTGTATGAGAGAAAAATAAATTAAGAACTTATATATAAGACTATGGATACAATTTCATCTCACGTACCAGCCCCACCACCAAAATGGGTCGAAAATTTTGCTAAAGTTGGGTTAACAGCCAAAGGAGTGGTCTATTGCCTGGTTGGCATCCTTGCCTTTATGGCAGCTTTTGAATTAGGCGGCGGCTCATCCCAGAGTGCGGGTAAAAAAGGAGTATTTCAATTTATACTGGAGCAGCCCTTTGGCAAGTGGCTGCTTGGTGCGGTTGCACTCGGATTAGCCTGCTATGCCATCTGGCGATTTATTCAGGGTTTCAGAGACACAGAAAATGAAGGCCATGATGCAAAAGGCATTGGCAAAAGAATCCGCTATATCTTCAGTGGATTAGTATATGGTGCCCTTGCCTACCTGGCAGCAAACATGGCTCTGGGAAACGGAGGCAGCGGTGGCGGCGGAGAATCCCGTGAGACACTTGCCAGCCAGCTACTACAGCAGCCTTTTGGTCAGTGGTTAGCCGGTATCGTTGCAGTAGCTATTATTGCAACAGGATTGTACCAGATCTATTATGGCCTTTCCGATAAGTATAAGAAGAAAGTGCAACAGGTTGGATTAAAACACGATATCGAGGAAAAAATGATCCGGATGGGTAAAATTGGCTATGTTGCCAGGGGCATTGTCTGGATTGTAATCGGATATATGTTTCTTCAGGCTGCACTTCAGTCAAATCCGCAACAGGCCGGAGGCAGCAGCAGTGCCTTTCGGTTCCTTGAGAACTCCTCCTATGGATCCTATTTATTGGGAGCTGTGGCAATTGGATTGGTTTTCTACGGCATCTTCATGTTCATGCGGGCCAAGTACCAGCCTATCAATGTAAGATAATCAGGAATCAATAACTTTTGAGGACCTGCCTGTAAGTTGTGTAGCTTACAGGCAGGTCTTTTTTGTTTCCCTTTAAAGAGCAGGCATCTTACATTAGGCATTATATTTCTAAAAAAGGACATAGCAGGAAAAGGGAGTGACAAGATTAAGGTGGTATAAATCTAAGTTAAAAATTTATACGTAAAATGCTATTTTAAAACCTTCCTGAAAACCCTCACATTTAACACAATAACACCCTAGTTAACAACCGCTTAAACAGCTTACAAAAAGTTACTATTCAGGTCGTTCAAAATATTTTTTCTGCTAATTATTTTATATACTATCTTTGAATGAACTGAGCCTGATTTTGGAACATTAACTTAATGAAAAACACCCCTTTTAAAATCTTTATTCTGGATGATGATGTTTGGTACAGCGAACTGCTGGAATACCATTTGTCCCTGAATCCCGATTACGAGCTTAAGAAGTTCCATTCTGCGAAAGACTGCCTTGCCTGTATGCACGAGCGCCCTAACGCGGTAACCCTCGACTATTCCTTACCAGATAAGAATGGTGATGAAGTGCTAAAGCGGATAAAGGAATTAAACCCAGACACCCAGGTTGTTATCATTTCTGGCCAGGAGGATGTAGCCACTGCTGTAGACCTCCTGAAGAAGGGGGCATATGACTATATTGTAAAAGACGAGGACACACCGGAAAGGCTCTGGAACACGATAAATAAGATCCGTGAAAACGCCTCCTTACGCGAAGAGATAAGCCAGCTTCGTGAGCAAATCGGTCAGAAGTATGACTTCAGCAAATTGATTGTTGGCAACAGCGAAGCCATAAAGCGTGTCTTTTCCATGATGGACAAAGCTGCCAAGACAAATATAACTGTTTCAATTACAGGAGAGACCGGCACAGGTAAAGAGTTAGTAGCCAAAGCCATCCATTACAACGGAATAAAAAAGGACAGTCCTTATATAGCTGTAAACGTAGCCGCTATACCAGGGGAATTAATAGAAAGTGAACTGTTTGGCCACGAGAAAGGTGCATTTACAGGTGCCCTGGCCCGCAGAATCGGCAAATTTGAAGAGGCAAATAAAGGCACGATCTTCCTGGATGAGATAGGAGAACTTGACGTTAGCCTTCAGGCAAAGCTACTCCGCGTACTACAAGAGAAAGAAATTACAAGAGTTGGAGGAAACACAGTGGTACCAGTAGATGTACGCATCATTGTGGCTACACATAAGAACCTTGCTGAAGAGGTAAAGAAGGGGAACTTCAGAGAAGACCTTTACTACCGCCTGCTTGGCCTTCCTGTAAACCTGCCCCCTCTCCGAGAAAGAGGAAGTGACATACTGGTACTGGCGAAGCATTTTACAGATGCCTTTTCCAAAGAGAACGGAATGAGCAGAAAAACATTTTCTGAAAAAGCCCAGGAAAAGCTTCTCTCCTATTCCTTTCCCGGTAATGTCCGCGAACTGAAGGCTGTGGTGGAGCTTGCGGTTGTTCTCTCAGATGATGAAACGATTCAGGAGCAGGACATCAACTTTACTGCAAACAACTCAGATAAAGATTTTCTGGCTACAGAGCGGACTCTTAAGGAATACACAAAAGAAATCATTCAGTACTACCTGGAGAAGTATGATTACAATGTCTTGTATGTGGCCGATAAGCTGGACATTGGTAAGTCTACCATTTACCGCATGATTCAGAACAAAGAATTAACAACTTATTAAACAAAGTCTCTCTGAGATGAACCTTTTACCTCGGTAAAAAGAAAAATAAGCTATTCATCTCCTTTCCTTTATTATCTCAAAGAATGTCTTTTAAATGGAAGTTGTAAACGAAGTTGCGGAATTAAAAAGGCAACTGCAAGAAGAACGGGAAGCAAGGCTGGCAGCTGAGAAGCTGGCAGAAGATCTGAAGGCACAAGCCAGTTTGCAGGATGAAGATCTGATCTTTGTTCGTAATCTTGCGCATACCATTCCAAACATCATCTACATATATGATGTTGAAAAAGACAAAAGCATTTACCTGAACGACCAGATCAGGAACGTACTGGGATATACGAATGAAGACATTGATGCCATGAGCGGAAATGTCTTTCAATCCTTTGTAACCTCAGAAGAAGACCTGCAAAAGATACAAAAGCAGGTAGTGCGCATGAAGCAAGCGCAGGATGGAGAGGTAAGTAAAGTGGAATACCAGGTTCGCTGCAAAGACGGTTCAATCAAAAGCCTCTATTGCCGTGAAAGTGTCTTCAGCCGTGATTCAGAAGGGAGGCCTGTGCAGATCATCGGGTCAGCAGAGGATGTAACTACTCTCAGGCAACAGAGCCAGGAGCTCTTAAAGCAGAAGGAATTCTACGAGTCTGTTTTAAACCACATTTCTTCTGATATAGCTGTTTACAACAATAAGCTGGAGTACCTTTTTGTAAACCCCTTTGCCATTAAAGACCCGAAGTTAAGGCAATGGATTGTCGGCAAGACAAACGAGGATTACAGTTTACACAGAGGGATACCTCTTGAGCGAATGCAGCACCGGGCGCAGCACCTCAACCGGGTTCTGCAGGAAAAATGCCAGGTAGAATTTGAGGAATCTCTTCAAATGAAGGATGGCACAGTTACTCATCATATAAGAAGGCTTAACCCTGTGCTTGATGACAACAATGAAGTTCAACTTCTTGTAGGCCATGGCCTTAACATAACAGAGCTCCGACAGGCACAGGAAGAAATAGTAGCCAGCGAAGCCAAGAACAGGGCTATACTTGCCGCTATTCCAGACTTAATGTTCATTGTAGATAAAGACGGAGTATACCTGGATGCAATGAATGTGGTTGAAAGCCAGGTTTCCATTCCTGAACAGGAAATAATTGGAAACAGTGTTCAAAACCTTCTTCCGGAAAAACTGGCAACACAGTTCCTTGCTTGTATAACCAGAGTGCTTATTTCGGGTCAGTATGAGAAACTGGAGTATGAACTGGAACTGCACGGTGAGACACATTATTTCGAAGGTCGTGTTGTCAAGTATAATGCAGACGAGGTGCTTACTATTATTCGGGACACAACAGAAGAGCGCAAGGCAGCCCTGGAAGTTAAAGAAAAAAACCAGTTCATTCGTCAGGTTATTGACACGAGCCCTAGCCTGATCTTTGTAAAAGACGGGGATGGTAATTTTAAACTGGTTAATGAAGAGTTTGCTAAGCTTTTCAATTCCACAGTAGATCAATTGATCAACTCTAATATAAAGGATATTCACCCATCTCTTATTGAGGCTGAATTCTACGTTGAGATGGATCGGCAGGTGATTAAGGAAAACAGAGAAGTACTTGTACAGGAGCGTTTCACAAATGCCAGTGGCGAAGAAATGTGGTACAGCACTATCCGAAAGCCTTTCACCACTGCAGACGGGCAAGTGCATGTGCTGGGTATAGCCACAAATATTACAGATCAGCGCATTGCAAAGCAGCAATTGCAGGAAAGTGAGGAATTGCACCGCCTGCTTTCAGAAAACTCCCGGGACCTGATATGCCTGCATGATCTGGATGGCACCTATCTTTATATTTCGAAAGGTGTCCGTGAAATGCTGGAGTATGAACCAGAGGACTTGTTAGGAACATCGCCATACCCAATTTTACACCCGGACGATAGAGCGCACGTACTGGAGAATGGCCAGAATAAAGCCATAAGAGAAAAGTGTAATGTTGTAGTTGAACACAGGAAGCGTAAAAAGGACGGAGAGTATATTTGGGTTGAGACAATCTTAAAGCCCTTATTTAATGCAGATGGAGAAGTAGTACGACTGCAGTCTTCTTCCCGTGATATTACCCAAAGGCGACAGGTTGGAGAGGCTTTAAGAAACAGTGAACGTAAATACCGGGAGCTGATAAATTATAGCCAGGCATTTATTTGTTCCCATGATATGGAAGGGAGAATACTTTCTGTAAACCCGCACATTCTTGACATGCTTGATTATAAAGCAGACGAAATGATGGGTAAATACCTCCAGTCTTTTATTCCTGTTCACCACAAGAAAAGTTTCAGAGCCTACCTCAATGAGTTTAAGACAAAGAAGCTAACAGAAGGTGTCTTAACTATTTTAAACAAGGAGCAGGAGGAGCGCTCACTGCTGTATAAAAACTACAAGGTACAGGAGCCTAACTCAGAGCCTTATGTGATTGCCATAGCACAGGATATTACTGACCGTATGCGGGCAGAGCAGGAACTGAAGCAGGCAAAAGAGGCTGCTGAAGAATCTGCGAGAGTAAAAGAAAACTTCCTGGCCAACATGAGTCATGAGATCAGGACTCCCATGAACGGCATCCTTGGCATGGCAGGGCTATTGAGTAAAAGTACTTTAGACGATGCCCAGCAGAACTACCTGAGCATTATCAAGCAATCTGCTGATAACCTGCTGGTGATTATAAATGATATACTGGACGTAGCTAAAATAGAAGCAGGGAAGGTTGAACTGGAAGAAATACCATTTAACATTTCTGACACTATTAAGACTGCTTACCAAACGCTTATCTATAAAGCCGAAGAGAAGGAGCTCATTTATGTATCCCAGCCTATGGAGATTGAGCACCCTACCTTAGTTGGGGACCCTTACAGGTTGAACCAGGTGCTGCTGAATCTGTTAAACAATGCCATTAAATTCACAGAATCAGGCAGTGTTTCCTTACAGAGCCATGTGTTGGAAGAAGATGATGAGAAAGTAACCATTGAATTTGCTATAATTGACACAGGCATTGGCATTCCAGCTGATAAGCAGAACATTATTTTTGAAGGATTTACCCAAGCTTACTCCAGCACTACCAGGAAATACGGCGGCACCGGCTTAGGTCTTAGTATTTGCCGGAATCTGATTGAGATGCAAGGCGGCGAAATATGGGTTGAAAGTAAGGAGAACAGTGGCAGTACCTTTAAATTTAAACTGACTTACCAGAAATACAAGGATGCCGTGTTGCCAGATGATAAAGAAGAGCAAGTTGATTATTCAAGGCTGGGCAGAATAAGGGTACTTCTTGCGGAGGATAATGAGATAAATGTCTTCCTGGCTAAATCCATTATGGAGAACTGGAAGTTTGAAGTTGATGTGGCATACAATGGTCGGGAGGCAGTGGAGCTGGTGGACAAGAATAACTACGATGTTATTCTGATGGACATCCAGATGCCGGAGATGAGTGGCATAGATGCGACATACTTTATTCGCTCTCATGCTGATAAGGCTAAAGCTGGAATTCCTATCATTGCTCTTACTGCTAATGCCTTTAAAGGAGATGCAGAAAAATATATGAACGTGGGTATGAACGCTTATATATCAAAACCCTTCGAGGAGGAAAGCCTGTTCTCCAAAATTGCCGCTGTATTGCCGCACAAACTGGTCAAGAAAGAGGAGGCAGAAACTCCTCCATTAGCAGCTCCAGTTAAAGAAGAACCGCTGTATGATCTGAGCATGCTTTATAAGATGTCTCGGGGCAACGAAGCATTTATAAAAAAGACTAAAACTTTGTTTATAGAAACTGTTCCTCTAACCCTGGCAGACATGGAAGAAAGAAAGCAGGCCAAAGACTGGACAGGTGTTAGCGCCGCTGCTCATAAGCTGAAGTCAACTGTAGATACCATGCGGATACAGAAACTTCGGGAGGTTGTACGGACCATTGAAACAGATGCTAAGAAGCAGGAGAACCTGGATGTAGTGGTACATCATGTAGGGTATGTTCAGAAGGTTATGGGGCAGGTAATAGAACAGATGAAATCGGATATGTAATGTTGTAAGCTCTTTAAAGAAAGCCATGGAAGCCCAATAAGCTCCATGGCTTTTTAATTTAAACTCCTTCAGGAGAAAGAGTGGCATTCGAACATTTTATGCCTTTTTGTTCGTAATACGTTGTAATAACTCATACTCAAAGGAAAAATGCAACCCACCTCTCTTACTTCTCTTCCAGAAATAACATCTTTACGCCAGACGCTTCACCAACACCCTGAGCTTTCAGGTCAGGAATTCTCTACGGCTGCACGCATAGCAGACTTTTTACAGCAGTACGAGCCAGACAATATGTACACAGGAATAGGCGGTACTGGCGTGGTGGCAGCATTTAATGGAAAAAATGCAGAGGGCCCTACGGTTCTCTTCAGAGCAGAGTTGGATGCCTTACCCATCAGAGAGAAAAATAAGCTGCCTTATGTTTCCATTAAAGAAGGTATAGGGCACAAGTGCGGCCATGACGGGCATATGGCCATTCTTGCAGGTCTTGCTTCCCTACTCCACCAGAACCCGCTTAGAAGAGGAAAGGTACTACTGCTTTTTCAACCTGCTGAAGAGACTGGTACTGGTGCATGGGATGTACTGCAGGATAAGCAGTTTCAAGGCTTAACGCCTGACTATGTTTTTGCACTTCATAACTTGCCAGGGGTACCGCTGCACAAGGTTATCATAAAACATAATGTGTTTGCAGCCGCATCAACAGGTATGATCGTAGAGCTTCATGGCAAACCATCGCATGCAGCTGAACCAGAAAATGGATTGAACCCAGGTGCAGCCATGGCTGAACTCATTCTTTCCTTTCAGGAAATAATCAACAGAAAGGAAAATTTCCTGGACCTTACATTGCTTACTGTGATACACGCACGCCTTGGGGAAATTGCCTTCGGAACTAATCCTGGCTTTGCTACCGTGATGGCTACCCTTCGCTCCTACCAGCCAGCTGATCTACAGCTCTTAAAAGAACTTACAAGTACAGCAGCAGAGTCCATAGCAAATAAGTTTAACCTAAAGTATGAAATCAGGTTTGTAGAAGAATTTCCGGCCACTGTAAATAACGATGAAGCTGTAGATATGATAGAACGGGCGGCACAGTCTCTTCAACTAGAGGTAAAGGAAGCCGTACACCCCTTCAGGTGGTCAGAAGACTTTGGCCATTTTACCCATGCTTATAAAGGTGCTTTATTTGGTTTGGGAGCGGGTATACACCAGGCACAGCTGCATCATGCAGATTATGATTTCCCGGACACCCTTATACCCACCGGCAGCACACTTTTTTATACCATCGCCCAGGAATTAATGAATAGAAAATAATTTATGCTTCACAGCTCCTATATAGAAATAAGTAAGTCAGCTCTTCAGAATAACATCAATTTTCTAAAAAAAGAAATAGGCCCAAACGTAAGATTTTCCTCAGTTATAAAGGGCAACGCCTATGGGCATGGCATTGAACAATTTGCACCAATTGCGCAGGAAAGCGGAGTGGACCATTTTTCTGTTTTCAGTGCTGATGAGGCCAGTCGGCTTTTGGAAAGCCTTCCAAAGGCAGCAACGATAGTGATTATGGGTTACATAGATAACCCTGAACTGGAGTGGGCTATCCAAAATGACATTGAGTTTTTTGTTTTTGAATTAGACCGGCTAACAGAGGCGGCAAAGGTGGCAATGAAGTTGGGCAAAAGAGCTAAAATACACCTGGAGCTTGAAACGGGCATGAACAGAACCGGCTTTGATAAAGGAGCTTTAGAGCAGGCTGAAGCAACTTTACAGCAGTGCATTGCACATGTAGAGCTACAGGGGATTTGTACCCACTATGCCGGAGCAGAAAGCCTTCAGAACCATGACAGAGTCCTCTCCCAATACAGGTTGTTTAACAAAATGCTTCTGCAGTTACGGAAGAACAGCATCACCCCCACCCAGATTCATACCGCCTGCTCTGCCGCTATGGTCAGCTATCCTGAAACCAGAATGGATATGGTGCGCATAGGTATAATGCAGTATGGCTTATGGCCAAGTCCCGAAACTTACAGCCAATACATAGGTCAGCACGGGGACAAAACAGATCCTCTCAAAAGACTGATCAACTGGAAGAGCCGCGTTATGAGCCTTAAGTCAGTTACTCAGGGCAACTTCATTGGGTATGGCACATCATACCAGGCTCCACGCGACATGGTTCTTGCCGTTGTTCCGGTTGGTTATTCCTGGGGATACAGCCGTAGCCTGAGTAACCAGGGTCAGGTACTGATCAGAGGGCAAAGAGCAGCCGTGGTCGGCATCGTTAACATGAACGTTATGATGGTAGACGTTACAAATATTAAGGATGTGCAGAAACACGACGAAGTGGTATTATTAGGCAAACAGAAAGATCAGAGTATCACTGTTGCCTCTTTTGGAGAACTTAGCACACAGCTTAACTACGAATTGCTCACACGACTCCCTACTAATATTCCCCGCTATATTGTAGATTAGAAGACCTACAATTTATAACCACAGTTAAAACAAAAATTAGCATTTAAAGGATGCCCTTCCTGATGGCAATTGGGACAGACCCTTGTATGTTCTGCTTCTCTTTGGCTCCTCGTCATCTCTACGGTAACAATTCCGGTAGGCACCGCAATAATGCCGTATCCCATGATCATAACAAAGCTTGCCAGTATCTGGCCTAGAGGAGTAGCAGGTGCAATATCTCCATAGCCAACTGTAGTTAGTGTAACTATTGTCCAGTAGATGCTTTTCGGTATACTCGTAAAACCACTTGCTGCCCCTTCTATGATGTACATCACAGACCCTACAATAACTACTATTGTGAGAACTGTACCTATAAACACCAGGATCTTGGTTACGCTTGCTCTCAAGGCCCTGGAGAGCACCTGCCCCTCATTAATAAAACGTGTTAGCTTGAAGATACGGGCAATCCGAAGCAGACGCAGCACTCTTACTACTAGCAGGTACTGCGAGCCTGCAATAATCAGGCTCAAGTATGTTGGTATGATTGAGAGAAGATCAACCATTCCAAAGAAGGAGAAAATATACTTGATTGGTTTTGGCGTACTGTATATGCGTAATAAATATTCTATGGTGAAAAGAATTGTAAAGCCCCACTCCAGTGCCTGAAAGTAAGGCAAGTAAGCCCTTCTGAGCTCAACAACACTCTCCAGGGATACAACGACTACACTTGCTATTATAAGAACAAGCAGGATAATATCAAACACTTTTCCTCCGGCAGTTTCAGCCTCAAAGATGACCCTGTATAGTTTTTCTCGAAAAGTATTCTTCAACACTTCTGCCATAGGCATACATCAGTTTATTATGAATCAGGTATGGTTTACGCAAAATTCTGCAAATGGAAGGTTAGGCATAATTTATCATTTACAGAGACATTAATACTGCTGACTCCTTAACAGGGTAAGAGGTTCAAATAAAACGTTCATTTTGTTGACCTCCATTATCTGACTGTTTATCTTCTCACGGTCGCCCGGATTCTTTATTTCTTCGTTTGCATCGAAGATCAGCAGTTCTGCTTCCTTTCTTAAAATGGGGATCAGGTGAGGATACGGCTGCACTTTGAAGAGCAGGCTTCGCAACAGGTACAGAAGCCTTAATACTACAACACTACTTCCCTTACCGTAATGGCGAATAGGACTCAGAGAAATGGAATAAAGTACACCAAAGGTTTCATGCTCAAAACGTATACGGGCCGCACCGTCCTCATCATAAAGAATCTTCTCATCCGTTAACTGCATGCGTAGCGCAAAGAGAGCAGTAAGATAATCAATGGCCTTTATTGCTGTACCCGGATCGTTAATGCCGGGGCTTAAAGCTTTTACTGCACTTTCTGTTATATGCTTAAATCCGAAAAGGTAGTTTACATCTGGCCGCTCTTCTCTGTAGAAATTTACATGTTTGAAGAAATTTTTAGCAAAATCGCCTTCATTCTCAAGGTTTTTATTTATTCGCGCGAACGGCACCCCCTTCACCAGGAAAGCCCCTAAGGGTTGATCAAAGTAAACAACAATATCATGCTTTTTACAGATCGCTAACACCGCATCATTATCGAGGCTTTGCAGATAGCCCGTCTCAGGACTCTCCAGATTGTACCAACCACTTTTCGCAGAAAAAATATTTGGCACCTCAGATCCTTTATCCCATTCAATCTCTTGTTTTAAGGTATCACTGGTTACTATGAATATGCTCTCCAGAATACTCTCTATCTGTATAGATTGCGAAATGGAATGAATGAAATAAACAAAAAAGCCTAGGCAAACGATGGTGAAGCACATCGCCAGGAAAATAGAAAATCCCGGCAACTGAATATTGTAATACTCTGAACGCACATTTACCATGATCACCAGCGTGTAAATAAGGACCCCTAAATACAAGCCTAATACCCGTTGATTAGATTTATAAGATATTAAACCAGGAATAACCCGGGGTGTGAAATTAGCACTGGCTTGATTCAGCACCAACATCACCATAGTAAAGCTAAAGACAGTAAGGGAAATTATTCCTGCCGCGATGGTACTTAATACAAGTCGGGCTGTTTCACCATCTGTAATGATCATGAATGGCAGATTATCTTTAAACTTTACACTTAACCCATTTGCCTCCAGGTAAAGCATTAGGATTGCAAGAACAAAGAACAGGAGGGCAATTACAGTTGGATAAAAACCAATACTGGATACAATGTATTTAAAGCCAAATTTTATTCTGCTGAATAATTCTTCCATTCGCTAAAGGTCTGTTGATTCTACCCACAAAGGTAGCTGCTTTAGCCAATGTACTTACACCTGCCTTAGTAAGTTTCCCTTCGTAGAAAACCAGCCTCACAAAAAGTGCAGCCCTAACCAAAAAAGGAAATTAGAGATTAAGGTTTGTAGGCAACAAAGCTCTTGTCAGAGTAGAAGATTACGATTTGCTCAATCTTTTTACCAGGTGATTCCACAGCAGGAATTGGTAAAGAAGAGTTAGATGGCTCTTGCACTTTTTCAGTATCAACAGGTTTCTCTTCTTTCGGAACTGGCTCAACGTTCTTAGCGACAAAAGCAGTATTGGGATCCATTTCAGAATCAGTTTTTTTTACTAAGCCACTTAGCATATTGCCTTCCCCCATAAGCATCCAGTCCTTATTTACCTCAGGAAAAGCAGAAATGATTTTAATGATCACATCAAGGCTTGGCTTATTCCTGCCACTGATAATATGGCTGATCACGGCACGAGGCACGTCCACAGTATCTGCAAACTGTGACGAAGAAAGCTCTTTGAACTCCATTAATTGCCGAATTCTATCAACCATTTATACTGAAAACTTAAACCTGTAACTACTATAAACAAATGTAACACAAATTAGCAATCACTGCAAACAAAACCAATTATCGCCACATACATTATTAAAGCATTAATTTATCATACAAATACAATCTATTTATATACAGCATATTATCATCTGATTATTTCAAAACTCACATCACTGTATACATTTGTATATACATTTGTATACAACATCACAAAGCATATTTAAAGTTGATTTTTAGTTATCAATATTTTCTGTTTGCTAGAAGTATAACAGGCTGGTTCAAAAAAGACAGTATACATACTTGCTGCCATAGTGGCATACAAGCAAAAAGGCATTGTGGATAATTTGAGTTATCCACAATGCCTTAAATTGTTGTTTCTAAACCAGTTGAACCTTTGCTGTTAATTTTTTATTGCACCTGCCAATCGGGCTGAAGGAAGTGAGTTTTGTTTGTGCAAAAAATCATATATTGATCAAAGCATTCTCTAATCTTTGATTTTTGTACTTTTTATAATTCTTAAATGGTTTTTACTGATGGGACCAGCCTCAGGAAATCTGAAAGTATCGCGCAAAGCCATTGCTTCGGAGTAACAGTTTATTTGATTATGAATACCCCGTTCATCTTTTTCCAATGCCCCGGGTAGGTGCAAACAAAATCATATGACCCCGGTTCTGCGGGAGCAGTAAATTCCATTTCAACAGTTTGTCCTGGCAAGGCCATAGTTGAAGCCGCAATTACTTCAGGACTTTCTGGAACATAATTGCCCGGTGCTCCTACTTCAGCTCCACCTAAGGCAACTTCTTTATATTTCCCCGGCTTTGTGATTACTACATTATGAACCATGGGCATGTCTATACCTTCGTTCACCAGTGAAAGCTTTACCAGTGCACCTGCCTGTGCATACAATGTGTCTTCTTTATAGGCAATCTCCTCAAGGGTATTACCAATGGCAGTAAGGGTTAACTGCTGAACTGGTTGCAAGGTAGTGTCCGCAATTTCAACGATAGGGGCACTGGCTGCGACAGCTGTATCAGCATCTATTTCATTGGTAGCACCGCCAGCAGGATCAGTTTTTTCAAAACAGCCAGCAGTAAGAAACGCCAGGCAAAAGAGCCATATCCCAAGTATCTTATTCATAGTTAAAGCTTATAGGGTAAAACACACAGGAGCCTTACCCAAAGTATTCCTTCTGAAGTTTTTTATCATGCCCGTATAGGTCTTCTCTGAAATGAACATTACCCTGATCATCAACCCAGCTTGTAAAATACACCAGGTATACCTGCACACGCTTCGGTAATGTCACCCACTTCTCCTCTCCTTCCTTCATTGTTTGTCTGATGCGGGTTTCATCCCACTCAGGCATATCCCGTAAAATATACTTTGCCAACTCAACAGGTTTTTCTACACGCACACAACCATGGCTAAAGTCACGATCATTCTGGCTGAACAAAGCATCAGCCGGCGTATCATGTAAGTAAACGGCATATTCGTTAGGGAAAAGAAATTTGATCATACCCAAAGAATTGTCCGGGCCTGGTCTCTGGCGCACCATGTAGGGGAAATTCTTTTCAGTAACACCTGCCCAGTCTATGGAGTAAGGTGAAACCTGTTTCGGGTTTTTCTCCTTGGTTACTACTTCCATATTCTGACTCGCCAGCCAGTTGGAATTTTTAAGGATATTCGGCTTAATTTCTTTCTCCACGATGCTATTCGGCACGTTCCAATACGGCGCCATTACCACATACTCCAGCTTGTCGCTGAATATTGGGGTAGAGTTCATGGTTTTACCTACAATCACCCGCATGTTCATTACCTCTTTATACTCCCTCTCAGCTTCCGGGTCATTGTCCGGGTCTTCATAGATGTACATCTTGTATTCAGGTATGTTTACCCAGATATACTTCTGATCGAGGCTTTTTGGCACCATTCGCTTAGGAATCCAGCGCCACCGCTCCATGTTGATCATGATCTGGTTAATCCGGTCTTCTACGGGCACATTCATGATAGCAAGTGTATTTCCTCCAACCACACCGTCTTCTTTAAGGCCATGTAGCAGCTGAAACTTTTTCACCTGACTTTGTAAGTCTTCATCAAATAACTGCAGTCTTTTATCATTTACATCATACTTCTGATCGGGATTTAAGCGCTGACGGATTTGTACAACGGCTTTGGCAGTATCTCCTTTCTGAAGCATTTTTTTCTTGGCCAGTTCCACTTTGGTCCAGCCTCCTCTTTCCTGAAGCTCACGATACTCCTGTAAAGCATCTCTAAGCTTTACATAGCCTGCATGAAGCGCTTCGAACTCATAATAAGGGTAAGTACTTTCCCGCTCCTGTAAAATTGTCTGAAGGGCTTTGTGAAGCTTTATCTTGTTCTTTTTCACATCCCACTTCACCGCATTCTGTGAACGAGGATTTACACGGCCTCTATAGAAGTCAGAAGCGTAATTAAAATAAGAAGCTGTAAGAGCCAGGTCTATCTTTTGCTGAAGCTCCAACCTTGCCGAATCCTGAGAAGGCAGAGCTTTATACTCCTGCAGCATCTTGTTAATGTCAACTATCCTGTATTTCTTCGGATCAAGCCCTTCTTTGGCCGCTTTATCTATCACAGTAAGGAACCTCTCCGTTTCAGGCACCAACTCATTCTCCCGGAACCAGGCAAGGCTGTAGTCCCTGTCACCGTAAAACTTAAACATCCACTCCTCCTGCTCTTTAAACTCAGGCTTGTCACTGATGTAGTTCACCACAAAGGCACTATCTGTGTTTGGCTGTGGAAGCTCCTTGCCCATGTTAAAGAAGCCACCACTGCTGGCAGTAGCCTGTTCCTGTGTCTCACCTCCCGTTTGGTTGCAGCTAACATTCAGCATAAGGAAAGCTACTGCCAGAACAGAAATGCATTTTTTAAAATAAGGGATCATCATAATTTTATTTCTTAATGTGAAAACACACCTTCTCCATCTCGGCGGACAAGAAGTATTTTCAGCACAATACAATTCTTAGTTTATTACAAATAAAAAGCTGCTATATTGTTTTATAAGGCTTTATTGCTTTATGTACTTCAAAACAGTACAAAAAGTTATAAAGCGCCATTTCTCAAAACTGAGGCATATATGGCCTGTGTTAATACCATCAATATGTATCTGCAGCCTCTCATATTTTTAAATCTCTCAAAAATCATGTCACAATTCTTAATCTTTGCAAGCCAACTGCGTTTCCTGTATTGCACAAGAATTCCTATCTTACCAAAAAAGACATTACAAAACCTATGAAACTTTACCGACGTTGCTTACTTGGTTTAAGTGTGGCAGGCAGTCTTCAGTTTGCCTCCTGCACATCACAACCAACTAAAGATGATCAGAACATGACCACAGAACAATCCGCACTGGAACGTATGTCAGGAGATGTGCATAGCTATGCTCAGCCTGCTGAGGCTGTTGCCAAACACCTGGATCTGGATATTGATGTAAATTTTGACCAGAAGGTACTTAGCGGCACTGCGTCTTATAACATTGAAAACCTTACAGGTACTGATAGAATAATATTTGACACCCGAAATCTTCAGATTGAAAAAGTGTATCTGGGAGAGGAAATGGAGGAAACAACTTTTGAGCTGGGCGAGGAGAAAGAATTTCTGGGTCAGCCGCTTGTTGTCCAAATTAAACCAGACACAAAAAAAGTCACCATCAAATACAAAACTTCTCCTGATGCTGCAGCCCTTCAGTGGCTTAACCCCCAGCAGACTGCAGGCAAAAAAAATCCATTTCTTTTCACACAGTCGCAGGCTATTCTGGCCAGAACATGGATTCCGATCCAGGACAGCCCCGGCATTCGCATCACCTATAATGCGAAGGTAAAAGTACCAAAGGAGCTATTAGCTGTAATGAGTGCAGAGAACCCGATCCAAAAGAATGACACCGGTGTGTACACTTTCCAGATGAAGCAGCCTATCCCATCGTACCTTATGGCGCTTTCGGTTGGTGACCTTACCTTCCGCAAAATTGGACCACAGACTGGTATCTATGCAGAGCCCCCTACCATAGAAGCAGCAGCCTATGAGTTTGCCGAAATGGACAAAATGCTTGTTGCCGCAGAGAAACTCTATGGTAAATACCGCTGGGACCGCTACGACCTGCTAGTGTTGCCTCCTTCTTTTCCTTTCGGAGGCATGGAGAACCCGCGCCTGACGTTTGTAACTCCAACTGTTTTGGCAAAAGACCGTTCCCTTACCAGCCTGATTGCCCATGAACTGGCACACAGCTGGAGTGGAAACCTTGTTACCAATGGCACCTGGGATGACTTCTGGTTGAACGAGGGCTTTACTGTTTATTTTGAGCGTCGCATTATGGAAGAGCTGTATGGTAAAGAATATGCCGATATGCTTCAGGTTCTGGGTTACCAGGATCTCACCAACACCATAAACGACCTTGGAGCGGACAGTGAAGATACGCGCCTTAAACTGGATCTGGAAGGTCGTGACCCAGACGAAGGTCTGACTGATATTGCTTATGAGAAAGGAAATTTCTTTTTAGCTAACATAGAGCGTGCAGTAGGCCGTGAGAAATTTGATGCTTTCCTTAATAAATACTTCAGCACATTTGCATTCGAAAGCACTAACACTGACAAGTTCCTGAACTTCCTGCGTCAGGAGCTAATTAAAGGTGATGAAGAACTAGCTGAAAAGATAAACATTGAAGGTTGGGTATTTTCTCCGGGACTGCCTGAGGACTTTGTGAAGCCAACCTCTACCCGCTTTGCGAAAGTAGAGGAAGCTTTTAATGCCTGGAAGGGCGGAAAACCAGCCGCTCAGCTTAGCACAAAAGACTGGTCTAGCCACGAGTGGTTACACTTTATCAGAATGTTGCCTGAGAACATGAATCAGGAACAAATGGCTGAGCTGGACAAAGCCTTTAGCTTCACCAAATCCGGAAATTCGGAAGTGCTTGCTGCATGGCTTCTGCATGCCATCCGCAACAACTATACTACTGCTGATCAAGCACTGGAAACCTTCCTGACAAACGTAGGTCGCCGCAAGTTCTTAGTACCTATCTACAAAGCACTTATCGCTACACCCGAAGGAAAGAAAAAG
>NZ_JBHULU010000021.1:678576-735899 GCF_042684605.1 Pontibacter locisalis | reverse complement strand
AGGGCCGGCTGCAAACGCAGCCGGCCCTTTTGATTTGGTATAAAAGCGAAAAACTCTGTCACCTTCATAACCTGCTTGGGTAAGCCAGGCGAAAGTACAGAGTTTTTTTCAGTATCGCTTACAAAGCAGCCAGGCTACTTTGCGTTGTGTTCAGCTTTCACGTTGATGTTATGCTCGGCAATATAAGTCAGCTTCTCATCAGCTTTCTTTTCTTCACTTAGAATCATCTGAAGCTGGTCCAGCACCTCCTGCATACCTAGCTGCTTCGCATAGGTACAAACGGTGCCATAGCCCGCAATCTCGTAATGCTCCACACGCTGGGCCATTGCAATTAGTGCAGCGTCCATAACGTTCTTATCCGCACGAGTGCTGATCATCTCTTCGCTTTCTTTGATGATTCCCTCCATTGCCTTACACTTCTCGCCTGTTGCCTTTTCATCCAACATACCGAATACTTTGTCAAGGCGCTCAATTTGCGTTTCTGTTTCACGCATGTGGTCCTGAAGCGCCCGCTTCAGCTCACCTGATGATGCAGCGTCTACCATTTTAGGCATTGCCTTCATGATCTGATGCTCTGCATTATACAAGTCTTTAAGTTCGTGGATAAATAGGTCTTTTAAATTATTAAGTTTCATAGCTTGGAAAGGTTACGCGTTTAAAATGTAATCATTATTTACTTGTGGCTATCTATACGACAGGGTTATCGGCGGGTTTAATAAAATATTAATTTAATTAGGTGAATATACTCTATTTTTCAGTGTAGTGCTACAGTATATAATATATAACATATTATATTAACTTGCTCTGTTGCTACTATAGTAGTATCTTCACATAGTTTCATTGCCAAACTGGAGTTGCTTCAGCTTATTATTGAAACGATTTCAAATAAAATTTGTAGTCCTATTAAGACTCTGTAACGATTGCCCCTCAATGGTGGTAAACGTTTTACGTAATAATATTTCTTAAAGCACCTGAAAAAGAATAGACCAAAAGTGAACACACCAAAAGGAAAACTGATAGCAGTTGGAGGAAATGAGGACAAAGGCACTTATCCAAACCCTAAATCTAAAAAGAAATATTACCTGGACTTTTTCGAACTAGGTATTTTAAAACGATTCTTACAGGAGATACCTAACAAAAGCCCCCATATAGAGGTGATTACCTCCGCCTCCATGATTCCATTTGAGGTAGGTGAAAGATATGCAAGTGCTTTTGGAATTTTAGGCTGTGAGTGTGCTAACATGATGCACATTAGAGAAGAAGAGGATGCGCATCTACCTGAATACATCGAAAGAATAAGAAAAGCAGATGGTGTGATGTTCAGTGGCGGGGACCAGTCCAGGATCACACGCATGTTCAGAGATACAGAGATACTTGACATACTGAAGCACCGGTACCAGAACGAAGAATTCGTGATTGCCGGAACCAGCGCAGGTGCAATGGCCATGTCTAAAACGATGATCAAAGGCGGCTCAGCACCTGAGTCCCTCCTGCGTGGTTCTGTAAAAATCGGGGAAGGGCTGAATTTTATTGATGAAGTTATTATTGACACCCACTTTGTTACCCGCGGCCGTTTTGGAAGGCTGATGGAAGCTGTCGTGACTCACCCTAAAACGGTAGGGATTGGCCTAGGCGAAGATACGGGCATTCTTATAACAGAAGGCCATATAGTAGAAACGATAGGTTCTAATCTGGTCGTAATTGCAGACAGCCACGAAGTAGGCTATACCAACATAGATGAAGTAGAGAAAGGAAGACCAGTAGCTATTGAGCATCTTGTTATGCATGTACTGGCAAAGGGTAACATCTATGACATTGAGGAGCGCCTTTTCTTTAAAGACGAGCAGGCGCTGAAGCAGGCCCGGCTTCAGGAAAGGTAAAAGGCGCTAATTCGCCTTGTTCCATTCCTTATATATTCCTACAAAAGGTTGCTCACCATTTTTCATACATGCCCGGTACATTCCTTCAGAATTAAAAGGAAGCGCTATGTCTCCTGCTGTGTTCACAGCTATTAAACCACCTTCTCCTCCGAAGGCAACTAATTTCTGCATCACAACCTCATCACATGCTTCCTGTAGACTGTAGCCTTTGTACTCGATCAGACAGGAGACATCATAAGCTACCACGGCACGCATAAAGTACTCTCCATGGCCCGTACAGCTCACAGCACAAGTTTTGTTGTTAGCATAGTTACCTGAGCCAATGATAGGAGTATCTCCTATCCTGTTGTAGCGCTTGTTTGTCATTCCTCCTGTAGAGGTGGCAGCGGCCAGGTTCCCGTCTTTATCCAGAGCAACAGCGCCTACGGTTCCGAACTTCTCGTCCACATTTTCTGTGTGGTCCAGCATAAAGATGTTTGAGTCACGTACTTCTGCCCATTGATTATACCGGAAGGCATCAAAAAAATACTTCTCCGGGGCAAACTCCAGCCCATGGTTTATAGCAAACTCTTCCGCTCCATATCCGCTGAGCATCACGTGGTCAGATAATTCCATTACCGCCCGGGCTAACTTAACAGGATTTTTGATGCTGCGCACACCTGCAGCGGCTCCTGCCCCTAAGGTTTTACCACACATGATGGAGGCATCCATTTCATGCTTCCCCTCCTTTGTGAAAACGGAACCTTTCCCGGCATTAAACAAGGGTGTATCCTCCAGGTATAGCACGGCTACCTCCACGGCATCTACTGCAGTCCCTCCTTTCTCTAAAACACGGTACCCCGCCTCTACAGCCTCTTCCAAAGCCGCACGATAAGCACGGTCCTGCTCCGTTGTAAGAGAATCTCTGGTAATGGTACCAGCCCCGCCGTGTATAGCTATCGATATATTTTTCATGTCTTTAGGTGCTTGCTTGAATCTTTAGAATTGTCTACGCCTTAGCTTAAACAGCTGTTTTTATTTAATGCAGAACCTGTGTTTTTTGTACGAATTAGTAGCTTTAAAAGGACCTAAATCAGATTTAAAATAGTTATCTTTGTTCTTATCGTTATAACTAAATAGTAAAAGAAGAATTATGTCGTTTGATATCCAAGGAAAGCTTTACGAGGTATTTGAAGAGCAGCAAATCAGTGATAAATTTAAGAAGCGTGAATTTGTCCTGGAGATTCCTGATGGCTCCTATACCCAGTATGTGAAGTTTCAGTTAACGCAGGACAAATGTAGCCTGCTGGACTCCTATAAAAACGGTGACGAAGTAAAAGTTACTTTTAACTTAACTGGTAAACCGTTTACCAAAAACGGACAAACTATGTATTTTACGAACCTGCAGGCCTGGAGAATGGAACCAGCGACGGCTAACAACTTTGGTGGTCCGGCAGACGCTCCCCAGCAGCAGGATGCGCCATCTTTCTACAGCAGCGATGCAGATAACGATTTGCCTTTCTAAGCAATCAAATAGTCTATCATAGTAAAAGCGAGCCTGTGCTCGCTTTTTTTATGCCCGTCCTACAGGTCCGGGCATATCTTTGTGCCTCATCCTGGCGTAATGATGACTATCAGCACCCTAACTTGTCAGAGCTTATTGCCACCCACATGCACTACGAACAATACAACCCACTCGAAGAGCTGCAACGCATGATCCTCAGAGGCGAAAATGATACCGTCGATTTTAAACAACGGGTAACACAGCCGCAGAAAATTGCCAGAACGTTAGTTTCATTTGCCAACACCCGTGGCGGCGTATTACTTGTTGGGGTAAAAGACAGTGGCTATATCTGTGGTGTTGACCCTGAAGAAGAAAAGCATACCTTAAACCTGGCAGCAGAACATTACTGTAGCCCTCCCGTGACAATACATTATGATGAAGTGGAAAGCGACCATCGTACCGTATTACTTGTAACAGTACCTGAAAGCAAGTTAAAGCCACATTTTGCAAAGGTGAAGGAGGATGACTGGCGTGGCTATGTGCGTGTGAAAGACACTACCGTACAGACAAGTAAAATGGTGAACAAGGTATTGGAGCAGGAGCCTGAACATTTTGAGCAAATACCACTGGACAAACATGAAAACGCAGTACTTGATTTCCTAAAAGACCATCCCAGAATCACCTTAAAGCAGTATATGAAGCTTGCTAACCTCTCCCATCGCAGGGCTTACCGCACATTGGTAAAGTTAGTCATCCATGGGTACATACGCCTTCACGATAAAGAGAAAGAAGAGTACTATACGCTTAGCTGATTTTTAAGCAATTCACTTTTTGCCGACCAGGTTTCCGCCGGAGTACAATTCGGTATGGCTAAAATTTCCTTTCTCATCATAAACCTCCCACTCACCTGTCCAATAATAGCGGTCTATGGTGTAGGTACGCGCCATCACAGCCTTCCCTTTTCTGGCTAACGCACCGTTCTCGTGGTACTTCTCAACCTTAATCATTTCAGACTTTCGGCTGTACTTTTCTTTCATATAAAGAGTCCCATCAGGATAATAATACTTCCAGGTACCCACCTCTCTCCCATGCCTGAACCTGCCGTTTCTAATCAGCACATCATCTTTTCCAAAGTATACCTTCCAGCGGCCATGGTATTTCCCCTCTTTGTCAAAACGGTTGATCTTAAAGAAAAGAAACCCTTTCTTTTTTTGCGCAATGGAGAACAGCGGGAGGATTAAAAAGAAGGAAAAAAGCAAATAACGTTTCATAGTTTTGTTTTGGGTCGGTAGAGTCTGATCTGTTGTATCGGAAGCTAATATAAAAAATATTTCCCATACAACTAAGTTTTTAGTTATATATTTTTTATCCTTAATGTTTTACTAATCAAGGCTCTACTAAATTGATTTAAATTGATATGTTAATTTTTTCATGTCCTGAACTGGATAGGACCATGAAATTAATGGCCGCAGCCGGGATTTTAACGTAAAATCATGTAGACACTCCTGTAAAACAGGAACTCTTAAGCACCCATAATCCTGTAAACAAACGGTTTCACCCTAAACCCAAAGCCTATGGCCACCCTATCCCCTAAAGCCAAAGCATCAGACATGGCAAAGCCATCAAAAAACGGCAGCCAACCCAAAACTTCTAAAGCACCCAAAAAGAAAAACCAGGACACCAACCAGAAAAAGATCTTTGTACTGGACACTTCTGTTATTCTTTACGACCACAGCGCCATCCAAAACTTTCAGGAACACGATGTTGCCATACCTATCACCGTGCTGGAGGAGTTGGATAATTTTAAAAAAGGTAACGACATCAAAAACTTTGAGGCGCGGGAGTTCATACGCTTTATAGATAAACTATCAGCAGAGCATAAACTGCAGGACTGGCTGCCTTTGAACGGTAAGAACAAAGGCTACTTCCGGGTACTGATGAATGATTCTACAGAAATGCTCGATGCTGTTCAGATATTTGGTGACAAAAACGATCACAGGATTCTAAACTCAGCACTTAAGCTACAACAGGAGAAGCCTGATCACAAGATAGTCTTAGTTACAAAGGACATAAACCTTCGCCTGAAAGCACGGGCCCTGAACCTCGTTGCAGAAGATTATGAAACTGGAAAAATTCAGGATGTGGCGGGACTTTATACAGGCAACGACACCATAGAAGATGTAGCACCTAATATCATTAACGAACTTTACGAGAAAAGCCAGTGTGATGTAGGCCAGGTATTAAAGGCTCCACCTGCAGATAACCATTTCTATATCCTCAAAAGTTTTAAAAGCTCCATCCTTTCCTTTTACAACACCGCTGAGAAGCAGTTAGAACGTGTAGACAAGCTTACTGCTTTCGGAATCAAACCACGTAACGCAGAACAGGCTTTTGCTTTACACGCGCTCTTAAACCCACAGATAAAGTTAGTTTCTGTGCAAGGTGTGGCCGGTACAGGAAAGACGTTGTTAGCTCTGGCCTCTGCCATTGAGCAGCGAAGAGAATACAAACAGATTTACCTGGCACGCCCTGTTGTGCCACTGAGCAACAAAGATATCGGGTATTTGCCAGGAGATATCAAGTCAAAGCTGAACCCATACATGGAGCCGCTCTGGGATAACCTGAAGTACATACAGAATCAGTTCTCAGAAACCAGCAAGGAATACCAGAAACTTAGAGACATGGTAGATCTGGAGAAGCTGGTAATTACACCCCTTGCCTATATCCGCGGAAGGAGTTTGTCTAACATTTTCTTTATTGTAGATGAGGCGCAAAATCTGACCCCACACGAAGTAAAGACAATTATTTCACGGGCCGGCGAAAACACAAAGATTGTTTTCACAGGTGATATTTACCAGATTGATACACCATACCTGGACTCGCAGAGTAACGGCCTGTCCTACTTAATTGACCGGGCTAGGAATCATCCACTTTACGCGCACATCACGCTACTAAAAGGAGAGCGCTCTGAATTAGCGAACCTTGCAAATGAGTTGCTATAGCAATACCTAACCAGCATTTGAATACTTTCTTAACAGGCAGGCATACTGCTGGCGATGGTTGTAAAGTAGATATACATGAAGGCCGAAAACCAGCAGTCCTGCCACTATATTTCTTTGATCTGCAAAAAGATGAAAGAGGAGAATGTTAGTTGTGATTGGCACCAAAAGCAGGCAGGAAATCACTTCCCATCGTTTTACTAAAATGAGCAGGCCGCAAAATATTTCCACCACAGCTATTGTTTGGATCATATAGCCACTGGAAATAATAGCTGCCATTAAGGCTGCACCTGAAGGATCTTGCTCAGGTACGGGAATAAACAGGAACAATTTATTCAGACCAAAGACAAACATGGTCAAGCCAAATAAAAACCTGGCGCTTGGATAGAGAAGCTTTTTCATAGTAGCACTCATTGAACATTCGTTTAATAAAAAGACAAAAAAAATTAACTGTACCTCGTCAGCAAAGCTTGCTGAGCAAGTTCAAACTCAAAGCTGTTGTCAAATAAATAATGAAAGACTACACCTTCTAAAGAAGCATTCAGCAAAACTGCTTCAGCACGGGCCTTATCCCCCAAAGATGATCGGAGCCGAGCCTCCAGGCGATCTAACACCTGCTTTTGTACCCTGTTGATTCTTTCACCGAGAATAGCCAAAGTAGATTGCTGCATCCTGATAAGATAGATCAACCTCCACAGCTGCTTTTTCTCCTGCATAATACGGAAGTTGTGGAGCAGATAAGTCTTTACCTGACCATCGTCCGGAAGATCACGAAAGGTTGCCTGTACATCCTTCAACCCCTCTTCAAACACCCGTACCAGTAATTCTTCTTTATTTTTAAAATAGTTGTAAAGAAGCCCGGGAGAAACACCAGCCTCTTTAGCGATCATGCGTACAGAACTACTTTCATAACCAAACTGGCTAAAAATCTTTACTGCAGCCTCAAAAATACGCTCTTCAGCTAAATCTCTTGCCTCTTGCCTCTGTGACATAAACTCATTAAACAGTTGTTCAAATATATAAAAAAAGTTTAAATGATATTGCCTTTTATTTTTGATTAGTGTGATTAAATAAATTGAATCTACTTCAGGTTGAGGTAAGGTGAGTTTCAAAAAATTAACACTACAAGTATAAGAACAGAAAGCGTTCTGTTCCTTACGCTTCAAAGAGCCTGGGCTAACTTTCTCCGGCCAGGTTTCTTAGGGTTTGACTCTTCAAAGGTAGATTTCAGTCTTAGCAGCCCCTCTTCCAGTTCATTTTCTTTTTTATACTTCAGCCACAGGCCTTTTAGCCTTTCGAAAGGATTATCTTCGATGCGTGCCTTTTGGCTCCAGTAAATAACTGTGTTTCCTTCCGCTGCAGTTAAAAGAAAAGCTCCTTCAATCGTTAACGCATTGCTGGTATCTCTTTCCGTATAAATTATCTTTTCATTTGCGGTGGCTTCCACCAGTTCGACCTCCCCGTTACCTACTCCGTCACCGCTCCATTGCATCTTGGCACCTACACCAGACATAGGCCCACTGAATAACCTGATCATGGTTGGGTCTACTGACTTGTTCACAGGACTCCACTTTTCCCACTCAGTCGGGTTACTTAGCAACGAATATACCTGCGCTGGCTTTGCGTCTAGCACAACAGACCGTTCCAACAGCAAGTGAGTTGGTAACAGAAAGGAAATGCCAAGTGTAACCACAATCACAACAGCAACAGACAACAGCACTTTCATTAACAGGCGCATATCTTTAAAATAAGCTTTAAAATCAGGCTTGTATTATTAGCAGGATAAAGTGCACCAATTTAAAGGACCTTTGGGTTATGAAACAAGAGGTTGAAGCTATTTATTTTTGATAGTATTTTTGCTTCCAGAACAGCATTATAACAAAAGACAGCCTAGTAGCCGAATTTACCGTAGAGTTAGATATTGAGACTAAAATATATAAATGACATGATAAACGATTGGATACATAAAGGACTTCTGTTCTCACAAAATCCTTTTTTTAAAAAATTTATGGGAAAAGCAGGTGGCCTGCTCACAAAGCCTGTAAAACTGGGTCTACTACTTACTACAGCCTACAGCAAATTAGTAGATGCTGAAAGTAAAGAAAGTGGCTTTCAGCAGTTGAAAGGTGCTGGCTTAACGTTGATCCGGCTTATAAAAGCTTACATCAATGGTGATTATCGTAATGTTTCCAGAAAATCGCTGATTGTTGGTGTGGCTGTAATTTTATACCTGGTAACACCATTGGATATTATACCTGATTTTATTCCAGGTATAGGTCTGTTAGACGATTTAAGCCTGATGGCCTGGTTCATCAACTCTTTCCAAACAGAAATAAGCAAATTTAAAAATTGGGAAGCTGACCAGCACTTTGACCATTACCGCATCGGGTCTTTTTAATTTACGAATGATTTAAAAATAAACCCGGAAAGGATTTTTAGGCTGCTTCTAAAATTAGGGGCAGCCTAATTTTTAACCTTAGTTTCACCTCCCTATCCTGGCCCTGTTATTGCTTTGTCTTAAGCAAAATTGCGTAACTTCAGGCGCTAATTAATCTTTCAATTAACTAATCCATGATCAGCAAACGCATAATTTCCTTTTTTGCGGCTGCATGCATTAGCTTAGGTATCACTACTGCCCGTCCTGATGAGGGAATGTGGTTGCCTATGCTTTTAAAGCAGCTTAATGAGTCGGAGATGCAGCAAAAGGGCATGAAGCTCACTGCCGAAGACATTTATAGTATAAACCAGTCCAGCCTTAAGGACGCCATCGTATCGTTTGGGGGCTTCTGCACCGGCGAAATGATCTCACCGGAAGGTCTGTTGCTAACAAACCACCACTGCGGCTATGGGCAGATACAGCAGCACAGTACTGTGGAGAATGATTACCTGACCAACGGCTTCTGGGCTATGAACCGGGATCAGGAGAAGCCAAACCCGGGTCTTACTGCCACTTTCATTGTTCGCATGGAAGATGTTACCAGCCAGATTATGAATGGTACAGCTAGTGCTAAAACGGAGGCTGAACGTGAAGCGATTATTCAGCGCAACATGGCAAAGGTTCGTAAAGAGGCAACAGCCAACACACATTACGATGCGGTTATCAAGCCGTATTTCTATGGAAACGAATACTATATGTACATTACAGAAACGTTCCGTGATGTGCGATTGGTAGGTGCTCCGCCGTCATCAATTGGTAAATTCGGTGGTGACACAGATAACTGGATGTGGCCACGCCACACCGGTGACTTCTCCTTGTTCCGTGTTTATGCCGGACCAAACAATGAGCCAGCTGATTACTCGCCGGACAATAAGCCTTACAAGCCAAAACACCACCTGACTATTTCTTTGAAAGGAGCACAGGAAGGTGATTTCACCATGGTTTTTGGTTTCCCTGGCCGTACCAACGAGTACCTGACATCACAGGCTGTACAGGAAATTTACGAGGTATCAAACCCTGCCAAGATCAACATCCGCGAAACAAAGCTGAACATCCTGGACAAGGATATGAAAGCTTCTGATGCGGTGCGTATTCAGTATGCAGCCAAGTATGCCAGCATTGCCAATTACTGGAAGAAATGGATCGGCGAGAACCGTGGAATCCGCAAGGCCAATGCCATTGAAGAAAAGCAGAAACTGGAGAAGCAGTTTGCCTCCTGGGTAGCCGCTGACCCTGCCCGAAAGGCAAAGTATGGCACTGTACTGGCTGACTTCGAGAAGAACTACAAGGCGCTGGATGGCATCACCATCTCCCGCGACTACATTACCGAAGCAGCCTATGGCGTGGAGATCGTGAAGTTTGCGAACACGTTTACTAAACTTCAGGAAATGCTGGAGGCAAAAGCGCCTAAGAATGAAATTGATGCGCAGATAGCGCGGCTGGAAAAAACTATACCTTCTTTTTACAAAGATTATAATGCACCAAGTGATAAGAAAGTATTCGCAGCTCTCCTGAGCCTGTACTACAATAACATCGACGTTAAGTTGCACCCGGAGGTATTTAAAATGGTCCGCAGCAAGTATAAAGGAGACTTTAACAAGTATGCGGATGAGTTATTCAGCAAATCTGTGTTCACATCGGAGGCTGGTGTAACCAAAGCACTGGCAGATATCAAAGGTGGTAAGAAAGATGTTCTTAAGGATGACCCTGCTTTACAATTAGCTGCCAGCATCTCTGATTACTACAGGGTAAACGTAATGCCGACTTACAATGAGGTTAATGATAACCTTAACCTGCTGTACAGAACTTATGTGGCAGGTCTGCGTGAGATGCAGAGCGATAAGAAGTTCTACCCGGATGCTAACTCAACACTGCGTGTAGCTTATGGTAAAGTAGAGCCTTATGAGCCGGTAGACGGTGTGCAGTATAAACACTATACTACTTTAGAAGGTATCATCGAAAAAGCTGAATCTGGTGCGGCCGAAGATTATGCTATTCCTGCCCGACTGAAGGAACTGTATGAGAATAAGGACTATGGCCGCTACGGTGTGAACGGTGAACTGCCGGTGGCATTTATCGCCTCCAACCATACAACAGGTGGTAACTCCGGCTCCCCGGTTATCAATGCCAACGGGCAGCTGATTGGCACTAACTTCGACCGTAACTGGGAAGGCACCATGAGCGACATCGTTTACAACCCCGACCAGGTGCGTAACATTGCCGTGGATGTGCGTTACATGCTGTTCATAGTTGATAAGTTTGCGGGAGCAGGTCACCTGGTAGAGGAAATGACACTTGTTACTGACAACACTTCCGGCTTACCACAGGTTGATGCACGCCTTAAAAAAGCGGATGTATCTAACAAAGAAGGTAAAAAGCAGAAAAATAGAAAGAAAGACAAAACCACAGCTGTAGCTAACTAAGCGAAGGTTATACCCTTTCGTAAAACAAACACCCCACCTCACTTTAGGTGGGGTGTTTGTTTTTATAGTATATTCATGAGCAAGCAAACTGTTTGAATTGCAGGATCGAACTTACAGGTTTATTTTTAAAGCTACAGTGTGTAACAAAGTTTGTAATTTCGGACTTGGCTTAGCCTGGAAATGTATAGTAGAGGCCTCTTGTACAAATAATGAATCTAATGATCTTAAAGAAGATAGAAAAGCACTCTTTGATACTCCAAAGGAGGATAGGACAAGAAAAAGAGTTAAAGAATATGTCCAGCTACAAAAATCCGCTTTTAAAGGTGGTAGTTGATTCATTTCTTAAAGTCAAAGAATCCAGGTTTTCTAGAGCGGATGAAAAAGCCTTTAAGGCATGTGAGGCTTATCGGAATAAATTACTTCAGGATGATACTCTGATTACTTACGAAATTTTTGGGCTGGATAAAACGGCTCTTGTCAAAGACATCTGTAAACATGCCGCTTCTAGCGAAAAGTGGTGCCAATTCTTGTATTTTATCGCTAAAGAAACAGATGAACCTGCCATTTTGGAAATAGGAACGAACCTTGGTGTTTCCGGATCCTATACGCTGGAAGCAATCAAAGATAAAACAGGCAGCAAGTTTATTACCATGGAGGGTCTTCCTCAACTTTGTGAAATTTCATCAAAGCAATTTTCCTCTATTGTTTCCCCTGATAAATTCGAAGTGTTGCAAGGCCTGTATGATTTTACATTTCCGATTCTTTTAAAGAAAGATATTAAATTCAACCTGTTGTTCATTGATGGTAACCATCAAAAAGATCCAACATTGGAATACTTTGAAGAGTTGAAGAAAAAAGTAGCATCATCAGCAATCTTCATCTTTGATGATATCAACTGGAGCGAGGGCATGAAAGAAGCCTGGGATATTATCAAAAAGGACAATAACGTAAACTATTCCATTGATCTATATGAACAAGGGATTGTGATAATAGACAAAGAAGATCCGGTGAAGAATATCAACTTCCAACTACACCTTGCTTATTAATAGGCTATAAACTTTATGAAAAAAACCTCTCTCCTACTTAAGAGCATTTTACTCTCCTCTCTGCTTGCCACTGGGCAGTTTGCAGGTGCTCAATCCTATAAAAAGGTACACAAAGATGCTATTGTAGTTGACACGCACAATGATGTACTTATATCTATCATGGAGGGAATGGACATAAGTAAAGACCTTAGGGGAAAGACTCATTCGGATTTGGCACGCTTCAAACAGGGTGGCGTAGACGCACAGTTCTTTTCTGTCTGGAGTGACGAGACAGGCGATTACGCTTTTGCAGTGAAACAAATCGATACCCTGAAAGCTGTGGTAGCACGAAACGAGAAACAGATGATGCTGGCTACGACCTATGAGGAGATACTGGAAGCGGTAAAACAGAAAAAACTGGCTGTGCTTATGGGTGTGGAAGGAGGACATATGATCGACAGTGATCTCGATAAGCTGGATAACCTGTACAAGAAGGGAGTACGCTACATGACGCTCACCTGGAACAATTCTACTCCCTGGGCATCATCGGCAGCCGACGAAGCAGGAGGTACTGTTCCAAACCCGCAGGAAGGCCTGAACGATTTTGGGAAACAGGTAGTGAAACGAATGAATGCGTTGGGCATGATGGTTGACCTGAGCCATGTGGGTGAGAAAACTTTCTGGGACGCCATGGCTACTACAAGCAAACCTGTTCTTGTATCGCACAGCAATGTGTACAAACTTGCTCCTGTGCCACGTAATTTAAAAGACGAACAGATAAAAGCAGTAGCAGAAAACGGAGGTGTTATCCAGCTTAACTTCTACTCCGGCTTCCTTGATCTCTCATTTAGCAAGCGTCAGGAACAGTTCATGACAAAGCATAAGCCAGAGATTGACTCCTTAAGAGCAGAAGGCTGGTCAGGCGCTAGAATTACAGAAAGAATGAAGACCCGATATCCAAAAGAAGTTCAGGACCTGCGCCCTCCCCTTTCTGTACTACTGAACCACCTTGATTATATAGTAAATCTGGTGGGAGTTGAGCATGTAGGGTTAGGATCGGATTTCGATGGGGTTACATCCCTTCCACAGCAAATAGATGGAGTAGAAGATTTTCCGGTTATAACAAAGGAGCTCCTGGCACGTGGCTACAGCAAAGAAGATGTTAAAAAAATTCTGGGGGAAAATACGCTACGTGTATTCAAAGCGAACACAACAAAAGAAGGGTACAAAGACTAGAAATAAACAGTGGGCTCACCCGGATATGTTACTCCAGGTGAGCCCACTGCAGTATTAATGCTCATGGCCTTCGCCATGTACTTCCTTGCCTTCAGGCGTTACGAGATACCACTCAGCGCCGAAACCCATAACATCCTGCCCTGTTGTCTGGCCTGCACCCGCATCCTTCACATAGTAGTAGAGCGGCCATCCATTATATGTAACCTGCATGCCGCCATCTTTACGTTGGATAGTTCCAATCATGGAGGCATCCACACCTTCACCTGCAGCCGGATTGCCTTGTGCCATATAAGGAGGCCAGGCCTGTGCGCAGGCATCATAACAGTTACTGTTCATGGCTGAGTCTGCCTTGAACATATACAGGCTTCTACCACTCGCATCAGTGAGATATGTACCGAGCCCTTCTGCCGTTCTTGTTTCCAGGCGTGCAGAGGTAGTAGCCTGGTCCATCCCAGAATCATTTACCATTTCTGTACTCTCTGTGGTTTCCACACCCTCTACTGTGCTGGCATCAGTACTCTCTCCCCCGGCACAAGCGGAAAGTACACTGCAGAAAAGTACTCCATAGAAAATTCTCTTACTGGAGCTTAGAAGCATCATTCCCAATTTATGTGTAGTTGCTTTCATAGTTATACATTTAGGTTATTGAACAATCTCTATAGAGTATACTTCAACAAAGCCTTTGTTGTTTACTATCAATCAGTTACACCAATAAATTTTTACTGTTGCCCTTTGCCCCTCATTTGCTTCTCCATTGCATCCCACATTTCCTGCGGAATCTGATCAAAGCTGTTAAACTCTCCGGCCCCGTGCAGCCACTCTCCACCATCTATGGTCACTACCTCTCCGTTTACAAAGGAAGCATAATCTGAGACCAGATAGGCAGCAAGGTTCGCAAGCTCCTGGTGTTCTCCGAAGCGACCTACGGGAATACGTTTGATGGGGTCCAGTTTATCTGCAAGTTGCTTCGGGAATAAACGAGTCCAGGCTCCCTCTGTTGGAAAAGGGCCCGGCGCGATAGCATTGGAACGGATGCCATATTTTGCCCACTCCGATGCAAGTGAGCGTGTCATGGCTAACACACCTGCCTTGGCACAGGCCGAAGGCACTACATAACCGGAACCAGTCCAGGCATAAGTAGTAACAATATTCAAGATGGTTCCTTCCTGCTTCTGCTCGATCCAGTGCTTTCCTAAGGCAAGCGTGCAGTTGTAGCTCCCCTTTAAAACTATGTCGGTTATTACATCAAAGGCCTTATGACTTAAACGCTCAGTAGGACTGACAAAATTGCCTGCCGCATTGTTTACCAGCACGTCCACCCGACCCAGGCGCTTTAAAGTAGTCTCCAGCATGGCCTCTATTTCATTGTACTTCCGTACATCACAGGCGATGGGTAACACCGTGCCTCCTGTTTCTTCTTCCAGCTCTTTTGCCGCCTGCTCCAGCACATCCATTTTCCGGCTACAGATCACGGCATTGGCACCGAGCTCAAGGAAATATTTTACCATGGAACGGCCTAATCCCGTACCACCACCAGTTACAATTATAACTTTATCTTTAAGAGCTCCCTCTTTTAACATTGGTTCTGCTTTGATCATACGTATAGTAGTTTGTGATTAGGTGAGGCTTAACTTTACGGCCCCCTAATAATAAAGATAAGTATATAGATGATTTATATATAATATGGAGAGCACCTTTTACAAAAATATTACTTGAAGCCATGAACACCGAAGAAATAAAAAAAGAGCTGATGCAGGCCAGTGAAGGTTTGCAGATGCTGAGTGAGACAGATGAAACGTTTGAGTTTTATTATCACGAGAAACCGGATAAGCCTTTTGATGAGGAGACGGTAGTGGAATGGGATGGTAAACCCGGCGGCACAAAGGTGCAGGTACTAACGCTGGAAGAGTTCTTCCGCAACATGACCAATCCACATCCTGATGCAGACCAGGTACAAAAGCAAAATGCTGCACGCTTCAAACAACTACAGGCAAAACTAAAGGAGCTTTTGAAGGACGTAAAGGCTTATAAGGTAAGTGACATGACAATGCCTGTATATCTTATCGGTCAAACGGAGAACGGAGACTATGCAGGTCTTAAAACACTTGTTGTGGAAACATGAAAAAAGCGGACCTTAAAACAGGTCCGCCTTTCCAAATCAGCTAAACTTTGTATTAATTGGTTGGTCCGCTATCAACACGCGCCTCAATAACGCTCTGCACTGATGAGGAGACGTTAGAAAGAATATTGTAACCGGTCTTCGCCTCTATGGCATCCACAGTAGTGCGGTATGTACCCCAGCTGCTGCTGATAGAAGTAGAGTTTGGTGTGTCCACAGCAATTACCCTGGTGCTGCTGGTAACGCGGCTAGCATCGCCTGTGCCAACAGGAAGTACCACAATTACCTTCCAGATACGGTTCGGAACAGTTACCTTACCTCCTGCAAGCGTAGTTTTATATCCTGCTGAGCCAGTGCCACCAGTTCCATAACTACCCATGATCACATACAATTCATTGCCCTGGCTCACCAGCGTGCGGCAGTAGTTCTCCAGGTTTGCCCATGTCTGCTGGTTGTTGTTTGGTGCCTGCGGGATCATATTCGACATCAGGAAGGTAGCAGAGTTATCTGTTACAGTTAAGGTACGGTCTGCTGAGGGGCAATTGTGACCACGGTCAAAGCCGCTTCCTGTATAGTCACTGGGAGTTACTTTATAAAAATTGCTTGGTAAGGAATTATCAGCCCGGAAATCATCCTGGCGGGGAGTGCTTCCAAGCCAGGCGCTGCTCAGGTGCCAGCTTACCCAGTTTGGGGTGCCCCGGTAACTGTTGTACGACATGGAAAACTGTGCTTTGTTGACTAGATAATTAGCGTAGCTCGTACCAGCGCCACTAGGGTTACCCAACGCCATGTTGCCATCTTTTGTAGCCGTTGCGTTAGCAACCTCAGTAATGCTTGCTATTGGCTGCGTAGCACCATCAGGTTTTATAGTATCCTTAGAACAGGAAACAAGCATCCATCCTACCACGGACAGATACATCATGCGTTGTAATTGTTTTAACATGGACATATAGGGTTTTATATATACTTCAAATATGCCAAGTGTCTGGGAGATTTATGTTATCTAAGAATTAAATTTTACGCGTTTTAAAAGAATCTTTAAACAACTATAAACCAGAAGGTTTAAGTGCTACTAATCCGCGTTATAAATTAACATTTGGTTTGTTAAAGATGGTCTTGTGCCAGCTTCTCTGCAGCTATGATCCCGCTCAGGCATACACCCGGTATTCCCTGACCAGGATACACCGTGTCGCCGCAGACATACGCCCCATTATGGTCCAGCCTTGCATCCTTCATCTGCCAGGGCTTTAAATCTCTGTATTGGGGATAGCCTCCTACAGCGCCGAAAGCTCTTTTGGTCCAGAATATCCAGGCACCCGGTGTGGCAGATTGGTTGTAAATAATACTCTCTTTGTTGATCAGCCCTTTGCTATCCAGCACCTCTATAATAGCTGCTTCTATTACACTTTTTTCTTGGATAAGGCTTTCTTCCGGATGTGGCACGTGAGTACTGACCGAGGCAACTATTTCACCAGCACCGGCTCTACTTCTATCTTCCGGATGACTATAGCTCAGAAAAATGCTTTTGCTGCCAATCACCGGAAGTCCTTCGGGAACATGTACCTGGTGATGCAGTACCTTTGGAGGAGGCATCTTCTGCAAGACCAATCCCATCGTGAAAGCACCGTTCAGCTTTTCTGAAGGTAGCACATACTTTTGCAGCTTGTTTTTCAAGCCCCCATCCTCAAAAATCTCCAGCGTATTGTTCAAAGGAATTCCGCTGATCACAAACCTGCTCCTGAAAACCGCCTTGTTCGTGGCTATTTCGTAGCCAATTGTTGCCGCCTTTATCCTTTGTACATGGTGCCCGAATTTAACCTCTGAACCGCCCCTCCTGATGTATTCCACAACCGGATTCACGAGGTTGATCAATCCGCCATCTATATAGTAGTTACCGAACAAAGTATAGCATAAGGCTGTAGCTCCGAATAATTCGTTTACCTCATGCAGGTAATTCTGTGCCGTAATTAACAATTGCTCATTCACAAATTGTGTAAATAGCTTGTTATGCAGCAAATCGTACTTTCGCAGCACATCCTCCATGGTCCGAAAAGCACCTGGTATAAGCTTTAGCTGCCCAGTCCGGACTCGCACAGCTGAGAATAACAGGTCTTCTGTATTGGAAAAAGGAAAGCTCCGCTGCTGCAAAGAGGTTCTCCAAACCTGTTTGCTGATCTGATAGCAGTGCTCCCAAAAAGGGCGTTGATTTTTTTCTCCAAACGCATTTTCAGCCTCCTTTATCCATTTATCCAGATCCCCATAGCGGGTAACTGTTCTCCCGTTCGGTAAATGAACCTGCATAGATGGTTCTAACCTTCTGGAAGGTATGTCTGTTCCGGTTTCATCTAACAGATAACGCAGAGGCATGTGGTGATCCAGTCCTACTAAAGTCGTGGCACCGGTTTCAAAGTAGTAGCCTTTTCGTTTAAAAGAGGAAGAACACCCACCCGGGTATTTTGCCTGTTCCAGTACGCATACTTTCAGCCCTTTTTTAACGAGTAAAGCGGCCGCAGTTAAAGAGCCAAAACCTGAGCCTACCAAAACAACATCATACTCCATCAATTGCCTAGTTTGTTACTGTAGGAATTAAACTACTGTTAGGTTAAACCGTTACAGCTTATATTTGTTAAAACATCAGAAACTACA
Source organism: Pontibacter locisalis (assembly GCF_042684605.1). Classification (NCBI taxonomy): domain Bacteria; kingdom Pseudomonadati; phylum Bacteroidota; class Cytophagia; order Cytophagales; family Hymenobacteraceae; genus Pontibacter; species Pontibacter locisalis. Next base: position 717,651 of record NZ_JBHULU010000021.1, on the reverse strand, counting down.
GCATCCGAGGTATGGGAGAACTACAAAAGATCAGCATCTTAGGCTGTGGCTGGCTTGGTCTGCCACTTGCCGAACAGCTTGTAAGCGCAGGTTATACTGTGAAAGGCTCTACTACTTCTCCCGGAAAACTAGAACTTCTACAGGCAAAAAATATACAGCCATTCCTGATTAACCTGCAGGATGAAAATCTTGAGAAACAAACCTTAGCCGATTTTCTGGATTCAGATTTACTCGTACTGAACATCCCTCCAAAGCTTCGCTCAGATGGCGGAGAAAGCTACCTCCATCAGATGCATATTTTACTTAAAGCACTTCTCGATTCACCTGTTAACCGGCTTCTCTTTGTATCATCCACGTCTGTTTACCAAGACCTTAACAGAACAGTAACTGAAGAAGATATACATTTTACGAAGGAAGCGGACTCTGACAACATGCTCCTGAAAGCTGAAGACATGTTTACTGAGCGGGAGGAATGGATTACAACCATAGTCCGTTTCGGGGGACTTGTAGGTGGGAGCCGACAGCCGGGGAAATTTTTAGCTGGTAAAAAGAACCTGCCCAATGGTGATGCTCCTGTAAACCTAATACACCTGGATGATTGTATCGCCATCCTTCAGCGGATTATAGAGGAACAAGAATGGGGAAAGACTTATAATGCCTGCGCCGATAAGCATCCTATGCGGAAAGTATTTTTTACAAAAGCAGCCGAAAGCCTTGGACTTACTCCTCCTGAGTTTAATGATATGGAGGAAACGCACTTTAAACTGATCAGTAACAAAAAACTGAAAGACGATCTGTCCTACCTGTTTATCCATCCCGACCCTATGCTGTTCTTTTAGTATCTTTGCTGTTGGGTGATAAAGCCTTTGAAGTCTAAGTATTCTATCATACCTGCTTCAAAGGAGTTATACCCTTGCAAGAGTAATACACAAAAAATGAAAGTAGTAGTTATAGGCGGTGGTGCAGCCGGCTTTTTTGGAGCGATTACCTGTGCACAGGCAAATCCGGAGGCCCATGTACTGCTGCTGGAGAAATCTAACAAGTTACTGGCAAAGGTAAGGGTTTCCGGTGGTGGCCGTTGTAATGTTACCCATCATTGTTTTATACCTACCGTGTTCTCCCAGAACTATCCCCGTGGTGCAAAGCAGCTGAAAGAAGCCTTTAAAAAGTTCGGTGCCTCAGAAACAATAGCGTGGTTCCGAAAGCGGGGCGTGGAACTGAAAGCAGAATCTGACGGCAGGATGTTCCCTATTACGGACAATTCCGAGACAATTATTGATTGCCTGATGCAGGAAGCCCGGCGCACCGGCGTACTGATCCGCACTGGTTCCGGTGTTGAAAGAGTTAAAAAAGACAGCAGCAAAAACGAAGGATTTATACTTCAGTTAAGCAATGGAGAAAGTATAGAGGCAGATAAGGTCCTAATTAGTACCGGTGGTAACCCTAAGGCAACAGGATACAACTGGCTACGGGAACTAGGGCATACCATTCAGGAACCTGTCCCCTCCCTTTTTACATTTAATGTACCGGAATCTGCCCTCAAAGAACTGCAGGGAATCTCTGTTCCAAACGCAAGGGTAAGAATTGCGGGTCAGAAACTGGAGTATGAAGGGCCATTACTTATTACGCATTGGGGCTACAGCGGCCCTGCAGTGCTGAAGTTATCAGCCTGGGGTGCAAGGCATTTCCATGAGCAAAACTATGACTTCACTGCTCTCATCAACTGGGTGCCAGAACATACTGAAGAGTCACTCCGAGAGCATCTGCAGAGCTACAGAATGGCACATCCTAAAAAGGTTGTGAGCACCAATCCCCTGTTTGGTTTACCACAGCGCCTGTGGAAAGCCCTGACCATACTAGCGGATATTCCGGAACAGATAATCTGGGCTGAGTTACCAGGTAAAAACACCAACAAGCTTGTGGAGGCTTTACATCGGGGTCCTTTTGAGGTGAAAGGCAAAACTACTTTCAAAGAAGAATTTGTCACCTGCGGAGGTGTTGAACTTAGCCAGGTAAATATGAAAACCATGGAAAGCAGGGTGCAGCCAGGGGTATACTTTGCTGGTGAAGTACTTGATATTGATGGCATTACAGGAGGTTTCAATTTCCAGGCGGCCTGGACTACAGGCTACCTGGCAGGAATCTCCATGGCATTAGAAAGGGACATGGGCTAATCACCTGGTCAGGCAACAATTTTTTATCTATCGCAGTACATTTGCATATAGAAATAAAAAATTGTAAAACTATGGAAATCAATAAAGAAGTTTATTCAACTGTACACCATCTTATTGAGCGATGCAAAGATGGTGCAAAAGGGTATAAAACAGCATCGGAAGATGTAGAAGACGCAGACCTTAAAGACCTTTTCAAAAAATATGCAGTTCAGCGGGATAGCATGATCACTGAACTTCAGGATCAACTCCATAGAATGGGTAAAACAGATCCGGAGTCAAGCTCTATAGAAGGTACAATTCACCGTGCCTGGATCGATCTTAAATCAGCTTTGTCATCTAAAGACCGTGTACGTGTTTTGGAAGAAGTGGAGCGTGGAGAGGATTATGCTGTAGAAGCTTACCGCGATGCCCTGAAAAAGGATTTGCCAGGCGAGTTGAAAGCAATCGTACAGCAGCAGTATGATGACGTAAAAAGTGCTCACGACCACGTCCGTTCTTTACGTGACACTGCTAAAGGCAAGTAAAAAAACTGTTTGAATGATAAACTTAAAAAGGAGCTACGGCTCCTTTTTTTGATTTGCACTACTGCTGCTCCATTTATATCATACTTTAAAAAGAGGCTATGTCTATTAAAGATCAATTTCTGGAAGAAGTGCAGGAAGAGCTAAGGAAAGGTCCTGCCTTACAACAAAGCTTAACACCGGAAGATCTGGAAAAACTGCCGCCCCTGATGAAGAATTACCTGCAACAAAGCGGGCATCTGGGAAAACCTTTAGCTACAAACTGCTTCATTCTGTACGACCATGCTGCAATAAAGCTAAAACCAGACCGGGATTGGCTAAAACTGGACTGCCAGCAATTTAACTCTTCCCTAACAACAACCCGTATAGCATTAATGCGCAGCAAGCTGTTTAAGATTATTCCTTTTTCGGGAAAGGACAAATACCAGAATAACCAGGGCAACATGCTGATACAATTGGCTGGTTTTACAGTAAGTGATGCCAATGGCCCTGAAATGAACAAAGCTGCACTCGTTACTTATCTGTCCGAATCTGTACTTTTACCCTCTGCTATCCTTGACCCAAACATCAAATGGCAGGAAGTTGAATCAAGAACTTTAAGAGGTACTATAAACCATGCTGGTATTTCCGTTAGCGGCCTGTTTCTTTTTAACGACCAAAATGAGATTTATGAGTTTCAGACTGAGGATAGGTATTATGCGAGTAACAGCAGGAGCTACAAACGCACTAGATGGTCTGCCTTCTTGCGTGACTATAAAATTGTGAGTGGCTATAGAATCCCGACAACACTTTCAGCTGTATGGCATTTGCCAGAGGGAGATTACGAGTATTTTAAAGGCACTTTAAAAGAAATCAAATATGGAATTGATAGCCTGCCCGATATTACCCGAGGGCTATAAAAAGCAAGAAGGGTGAGATCCGTCTGATCTCACCCTTCTATATCTAACTGCGTAAACAGTCAGCTTAATCTTCCAACCTTTTTATGATACTCTTTTTACGCCTCCATTTAAAGGATGGTTACAAAAGAGACAAAATATTTTTTTCTTTTCTTGAATGGGCATAAAATCAAATAGGCTGACGTTTCAAGTCAGCCTATTCTAACAATTTCAAAGCTTTTTACACTTTAAAGCTGTATAATATAGTTTACGCCACTGAAGGGCGAAGGTTACAGGTCTTAAGAAAAAAATTAGAATCTTCTCTTTCTGAATCCGCCTCTGTCGCCACCACGGTCACCGCCGCGATCACCTCTGTCACGATCTCCGCCACGGCCGCCTCTGTCGCCTCCGCGACCTCCTCTGTCACCGCCACGGTCTCTGTCTCTGAATGAGCCACCGCCGCCGCTACGGCGTCTTTCGCCACCAGAGCGTCCGGCAAAGCCGAAATCGTCACCACCACCTGAGCGTTCTTTGTCCTTGGTGCCTTTCTTGTCAGATTTCTCTACAACCACCATACGGCCATCAACTTCAATGCGGCCAACTCTCTCCAGAATTTCTGCAGTGTATTCGGAAGGCACTTCCACAAAGCTAAACTTGTCGTACAGGTCAATGTCTCCAACCCTTGTAGCAGGAATGCTGGCGTTCTGGCTTAACAGGTCAATGATATCACGTGGGTGTACTCTGTCTTTCTTACCAATGGTAATAAACAGGCGATCCATACCCTCTGGCGTGGCTCGCATACCTTTTTCAGCTTCGGCGCCTTTCTCCTTCACTTTCTGCTCCTTCATGCTCATTTTAAGCAATGCAGCAGCTACATCAAGTGGAGTATATCCTTCTGTCTCGTTTACAAAACGCTCAATTCGGGTTACCTGCTTGGCAAGAGGGCCTTTCTCCAGTACTTCTTTCACCTTATCAAAGAAAAGGGTAGTACGGATTTCGTTCACATCTTCTAATGTAGGCACCTGGTGTAAAACGATCTTCGCTTTTGTATAGCGCATGATGTCTTTCAGTTTGAACCCGTCAGTGCGGCCTCCTACAAAAGAGAAGGCTTTGCCAGACTTACCGGCACGGCCTGTACGACCAATACGGTGTACATAAGACTCTTCATCCTGTGGAAGGTCGTAGTTGATTACAGCCTCTACGTTTTCAACGTCAAGACCACGGGCTGCCACGTCAGTAGCTACCAGAATCTCCAGTGTTCCGTTACGGAACTTCTGCATTACATTAGAGCGCTGGTTCTGGTTCAGGTCACCGTGGAGTGCATCGGCAAAATAGCCACGAGCCTGCAGGTTAGAAACCAGCTCATCCACCATACGCTTGGTATTACAGAAGATGATCACTGACTTCAGGTTGTACATGTCCAGCAAACGGGATAGTACTTCCTGCTTCATGCTGCTGCGTACCTCAAAGTATACCTGGTCAATGTTCGTTACCGTCAGCTCCTGGTGCACTACCTTTACCAACACAGGGTCAGTCTGGTAACGCTTGGTCATTTCCATGATCGGCTTCGACATAGTTGCCGAGAAGAAGATAGTCTGGCGATCTTCCGGGATGCGCTCCAATACATACTCAATATCCTCACGGAAGCCCATGTCAAGCATTTCGTCCGCTTCGTCAAGTATGATCTTTTTCACGTTATCCAACACCAGCGTACCACGCTCAATATGGTCCATAACACGACCTGGCGTACCAATCACAATCTGCACGCCCTGCTTTAAAGCACGCAGCTGACGATCGTACGGCTGGCCGCCATAAATAGGAACCACACTGATACCTGTTTTATACTTTGCCAGCTTCTGGATTTCACCGGAAACCTGGATAGCCAGTTCGCGTGTAGGGCAAAGGATCAATGCCTGTACGCTTCTGTCTGAAGGATCGATGCTTTCAATGGTAGGAATACCAAAGGCAGCTGTTTTACCAGTACCCGTCTGGGCCTGGCCTATGATGTCTTTTCCTTCTAATACAACTGGAATTGCTGCTGTCTGGATGGGAGAGGCCTCTTCAAAGCCCATGTCTGCGATTGCTCGCTGAACTTCCGGCGATAGCGGAAGCTCTTCAAATTTGATCTTGTTCATCTAATTACTTAATAACTTTTATTATGACACATCTGGAGGCAGTCTGCTTATTCAACCTTACTCTACGAGAGAGCGCGACACGACAAACTAAAAACAACTAGGGCCAACAGATGGTGCATCCAGTTATACAGTAAATCAGACTTATCCAAATCGGCCGCAAAGATACGGATAATAAATGGCATTAGCTATTTAAACTAAAAATGGGCGATTCTACATTCTCTTACAGCTGCTCACCCCTAAAAAACGCACGTTTACTTGAAAAACAGTTATATTATACTTTACTAACATTTATTTTATAACTTTAACATTATAATTAAATTTTTTATTGAAATAGGTAACTTAAAGATTGTTTACACGTTAAAAGCATCAATTCACCCTTAAAATTGGTGGGTTTACCAAATTGATCTGAATATTCTGATTGTTTAATGTTTACCCACGTAATAGACACCATAAGCCACCAGAACCTAAAAACAAAAACTTTTAAACCCTTATGACAGCAAAACAAAGACAAAAGCCGCTCCGTATCCCCACTTTATAATTTCCGTGTGCCGATCCCCATTTACCTAAGCCTATGAGAAACAGACAACACAGGTATTGTCATTCTATACCTGTATCTGAATAGCTAGTTAAAGAATCCTTAAACCCTTTAGTCCATTTTATTATGTTACACTTTTCCAAAATTTCAACTCAAGGCAAAGATTTTAACCTGATCGCTTCTGGTGCTTTGGCATTCAAAATCCACAACAAGATATTGAAAGATGAAGCTTTTCAGCAGGGAACAAAGATCCAACGCAACATGCTGCTGGGAAGCCCTTCAGCCCGTGCTGCATCCCCTAATCAGAAAAAAGTGTTCTTCGTGGTTATTTCAGACCTCGACAGAACAAATGTAGAGGCACTGTGCCAGATGATTAAGAAGGAACGCGCCAATGGCAGCTACGCAGTTTGCCAGGTGATACCTATGTACTACAATGAGCCCTCTTTTAAAGCGCTGAAAATGCTGCGGCAGAACTTCGATGAGGTTATGGAGCTAAGCAAGTTTAACCTGGGCAGCAGCAAAGCCCTAATGAGTGCGGAACAGCAGCATTGTGTTATTACAGACTATTCCGTATCTATGGCCCGTATCATGTACCATGTATGCGTGAATGATTTTGCATCAAACCATAAAGTAGAGACAAGAGCAGAAGAAGCTGTTTATGCCTAGTTTGCCATTCTGAAAGATATAAGAAGAAAGCCACAACCGGGAGCGGAATTGTGGCTTTCTTCTTTTTATATACATGGCACTTACACTCTTACACTTTATTTTATATTACCGGTTGCGGAGTGGCATCTCTTCAGTGTATCTTTAAGTAAAGTTATTCCTGCTTATGCCATCCGTTTTTAAAATATACTCTTCTTCCGCTGGTTCGGGCAAGACCTATCACCTGACCAAAGAATACCTGAAACTGGCGCTCCACACCTCTAATCCAGACTACTATCGTTCCATCCTGGCCATTACCTTCACGAATGATGCTGCCGCAGAAATGAAGGAACGTATACTGGCTGCCCTACGAAGCTTTAACGATGGGAGCCTTGCTGACAAGGAGAAAGCAAAAAGCGAGGCACTGCTGGAGAGTATTGCCGCAGAGTTGCAGGAAGAATATCCTGTAGAAATGCTTAGTAAAGAAGAGGTGCGAAAACGTGCGGCAAATCTCTTTCGTCAGATTCTCTACAACTACTCAGACTTTAGTGTTAGCACCATCGATAGTTTTGTAAACAAGATTGTGCAGGCCTTTACGCATGAACTTAACATCCCGCACAATTTCGAAGTGGACCTGGATTCCAACACCTTGCTGAACACCGCTGTGTCCCTGTTGCTGGACAAAGTAACGGACGCCAAGGATGACCTGCTGTCCCAAACGCTTGAGCACTACGCACTGGAGAAGGCCCGGGAAGGCAAGAGCTGGACGATGCTCCCCGAGGACCTCATGGACTTTTCCAAAAACCTGTTGAACGAGCAGGTGTACGAAGCAATAACTGACTTGCAAAAGCTAAGCCTGGAGGATTTTAAGCTTATACGAGAGCAGCTGTTTGAGGCAAAGCAGAAGATAGAAGAAGCAGTAAGGGAACCAGGGGAACAGGCCATGCAGCTTATAGCCGCCTCCGACCTCTCCCCTTCCGACTTTTATCAGGGAAACCGTGGCATCTGGAGTTATTTTAACAAATGGACACAAAAGGAAGTCGACCTCAACTATGGCAACAGTAATGCACAGAAAACGATTGAGGAAGATAAATGGTATGCCGGGAAAGCCAGTGCCTACACTAAGAGCCAGATAGACAGCATTAAAGACCAGCTAACTACACTATACTATCACGTTGAGGAAATCAAGGAATCTTACGCCAGCACCTATTCGCTGATTCAGCAGATCGTGCCGCACCTTTATAAGGTGTCGCTTCTCAACGAGCTGGAGAAATGCCTGCAGGAGATAAAGCGTGACCGTAATACGGTTCATATCTCAGAATTTAACAAACGTATCATTGATATTGTGCTGCAGGAGCCGGTTCCCTTTATTTATGAACGATTGGGCGAGAAGTATAACCATATCCTGATAGATGAGTTTCAGGACACCTCTGTATTGCAGTGGAACAACCTGCTTCCACTGGTAGACAATGCCCTTGCCTCCGGCCATTTCAGCATGGTAGTGGGCGATGCGAAACAGGCCATCTACAGGTGGCGTGGTGGCGAGATGGAACAGATTCTGCACCTTTATAAGCAGAGTACGAAGCAGCTGTACGAAAACCGCCGTCACGGGCCACTGATTAAGGAAAGATATGAATCTGTGGATCAGGCCCTGCAACCGGAGAACCTGCAAACAAACTACCGTAGCCGCTCAGAAATCATTGACTTCAACAATGAGATCTTTACCTTCATCAGCGAGGGCCATAAGCAATTCAGCATGTTTACGTCTATCTACGATGAAAAATTTACACAGCAGGTACCAACCGGCAGCGACAAGAGCGGCGGACACATACAGATCATGTTTACACATGATGAAGATGAAAATTACAAGTATGATCTGAACAACTGCTCCAGAACGGAAGAACTTTACTTTGGCTACACACAACCAAAGGTTACAACCTACGATGAAAGTACCCTGAATATGGTGCTGCAAATCGTTACACATGCCATTGAAGAGGGCTATGAACTGAAGGACATGGCCATTCTCTGCCGTACAAATATAAAGAGTAAGCTAATTGCCAATTTCCTGAAAGAGAGGAAATTTGATATTATCTCGCAGGATTCCCTTTCACTGCAGTTTGCAGAGGTGATTAACCTGATCATTGCTATGTTCCGGGTCTTTAACAGACCAAATGACACCCTTGCTAAATCAGAGGCATTATACCTGGTATGTAAAGTAGCCTTAGAAACGATACCGGACGTTGGCATGACCCAAACCATAGCCCAGATAGCCAACGAAGATGAAAACCAGTCCTTCTTCGACCAGCTACGCGTTTTTGGTTTTGATGTGCGGGAACGGGAAACTGGTAACCTCTCCATTTATGAACTAACGGAAAAGCTGATTCGCATTTTTAACCTTCTGGGTAAAAACAACGAGAGCGAATATCTTTTCCGGTTCCTGGATCTGGTTTTGGAATACAGCTTAAAGCACAGCAACAACCTTAGTAACTTTTTAGGATACTGGGATGTGCAAAAGGAGAAGTTAAGTATAAATACGCCCAAAGACCGAAATGCCATCACAATTACCAGTATACATAAATCCAAAGGGCTTGCGTATCCTATCGTTATTATTCCTTTTGCCGACTGGAGCACTGAACCGAAGAGAGGTTCGCTGATGTGGAGCCAGTTATCAGATGATATTTCTGTAACAGGAAAGCTTCGAAGCGTTGCAGTTAACATAAGTTCTAAACTAGAGAATACTACCCTTACCCAGCAGTACAGCAACGAAATCGAAAAAACGTTTATCGAGAATCTGAATATGCTGTATGTTGCCCTTACCCGCCCCATAGACAGGCTCTACCTGATAGGAAACGCTAAGGACTTACTAGATGAACGCAAAGCTCCGAAACAGGATGGGCAGGTAAAGAATGTAAGTCATTTGCTGTACCGCTACCTGGCGCACAAAGAGATGTGGGAGTTTGGTAAACACTGTTACCAGTTATCAAAAGGTAAACCACAGTTGCAGCATACAGCCATGGATCTAAACCATACGTACCCCTTGGATCATCTGGTGGTAACGGACTGGGAGAAGCGCCTTAAAATTAAACAGCACGCCAACAACGTATTCGATTTTGAAACCCAGACAAAGCAGCGCCAGCTTAACAGGAAGTTGCACTATGCACTAGCACGGATCGTATTCGCTCAGGAACTGGAAAAAGTGCTGCGGCAAATGATTTATGAGGGTATTATCAGTGAACGGGATAAGTCCGATCTGCGGACAAGACTACAGGAAGTCCTAAATCAGCCTGAGCTTTCAAGGTATTTTTCTGAGAAAGTAACAGTGGAGCACGAGAAGGAGGTATTGGATGCCAGGGCTTATTTGTACAAACCAGATCGTATCGTTTTCGAGGGTGACAGTGTTGTGCTAATCGAATTCAAAACACCTCCTCCGGAACCGGAACACCGCAACAAACTGGATCATTATGCAGTACGATTCAGACAACTGGGCTTTAAGAAGGTTAGGTGCATCCTGTATTATTTTGACACGCAACAGGTGCTATCCTGGTCTTACGGAAGTAAGCCAGCCGAGCAGTTAGGGCTTACTTTTTAACCTGTGTAAACGAGTAGTTACTTATTCGCTTGAGCGGGTGTGATGTCCAATCAATCGTAAACTCAGAAAAAATCAGCTGATCAGGATCAGAAGTATCCGCTGTGTGTAGTGAAATGCAAAATTATAAGAATATAAAAGTTGACCTCAGCAACTGCGATAATGAACCTATACATATAATAGGGAGAATTCAGCCACACGGCTTTATGATCATACTTGACAGACTTACTTCAGAGGTTATACAGGTAAGTGAAAACATTGGCAATTTTCTAAAAATTAACCCTTCTGATCTGCCTGGCAAACCTATTTCCGCCCTTACCACACCGGAAGAGCACAAGCTATTAATGAAGCAGCTGACAGAACAGGCAACAGTTAGCCCGCAAATAATCCAACTACAGGAAAAGCAGTTTTTTGGCTTTATACACGAGTCAGAGAAAAATCTGGTTCTGGAGTTTGAACCTATGGAGTATACGGCAAGCGAAAAAAGGCTACAAAGCACACTCAGCTTCTCACAGTTTCATTCTGAACTTAATATGCTGTCCTGCTTTGAAGATCAGACAAACCTGCTTGTCAGCTATATACAGCGTACGTTAGAGTATGACCGGGTAATGCTTTATGTTTTCGACCAGGATTGGCACGGCGAAGTAATTGCAGAGAAGACCAGACCAGGCATTCATTCTTACCTGCACCACCACTTTCCGTCTACTGATATTCCGGCACAGGCAAGGGACTTACTCTTGAAAAAGTGTGTGAGGCAGATAGTTAATGTTCAGGCAACTGCTGTAGACATCATTCCCTACTTCAATCCAAAAACCAATGCTCCAACCAACATCATACTTTCGGAGCTACGAAACCCATCGGAGATACACCTGGAGTACCTAAAAAACATGGAAGTAGGTGCCACACTTTCAGTATCTATCATAGTGCAAGGAAAGCTATGGGGTATCATTGCCTGCCATCACCAATCTGCCAGATTTATAAATTTCTGGAAACGCCAGATCTGTCATGTGGCAGCCTTAACTTTTTCCAATGCAGTTTTAGCTAACCAAGAGAAAGTTGACCAGCAGGTCATGGACCTGTACAGGCAGGCAGAAAAACAGTTGATCCATCAAATTTCCACCACTGCTGATGTGGCAAATGGTTTGTTTCATAATTCACATAATTTACTCTCCTTAACCGAGGGTCATGGTGCAGCAATGTTCTTGGAAGGACAATGGAGCACACTAGGCCAGACACCCGAGGAAAGCCAGCTAATGGAAATAATTAGCTGGTTATGTGAAGAGAGTTTTGAACAAGTAAAGGCAACCCGACAACTCTCTGAGAACTTGCCTGCAGCCAGTGTTTATCAAAAAGTTGCCAGTGGTTTATTGGCTATTGAACTTTCCAGATATAACAAAGAATTCATCCTTTTCTTTAAGCCTGAAATTAAGGAAACAAGAATTTGGGCGGGAAATCCTGAAAAACCATTGCCCGGAACGGATGCCAGAATTCATCCAAGAGAGTCATTTCAAAACTGGGAGGAAATTATTCAGGGCAAGTCCCATCCCTGGTCATTAAATGAGATAACCATAGCACAGGTCCTTCAGAAAGACCTGCTTGCGTTGCTCATGAAAAAACAGGCTGCCAGGCTCAAGGAACTGAATGAGGAACTGAATGAGTCAGGTAGGGAACTACAACTAAAAAATAAAAAGCTTGAGGATTTTGCCCAGATTATTGCACACAATCTCCGATCTCCTTTAAGCAATATTCGCGGATTATTTGCCCTATACCGGGCCGAGCCGAGTCAGGAAACAAGTGAGGAGGTAATGGCAAGAATGAGCAGGATGATTGATAATATGTCCTCTACAATTGATGACTTGAACCTTGTTTTACGATCAGCCATTAAACAGGATACTCCACAGGAACTTGTGCAGATATCTGATCTAATTGATAAGGAGAAGGAAAACCTGCAGGCATCCCTCCTTGCTACGGACGCCATCATTGAAACAGATCTGAAAGTTAAAGAGTTGTTCGTTCCAAAAGTATACCTGGAAAGTATACTGCACAACCTCCTGTCCAACGCTTTAAAGTATAGCGCAGAAGACAGAAAACCCTTCGTAAGGATTTCCTCGTGGGCACAAGATCATAGCATTTGTTTAGCTGTTTCAGACAATGGCTTAGGTATCAACCTTGAAAAGGTGGGCTCTAAACTTTACGGACTTTACAATACTTTTCATAACAACAAAGACTCAAAAGGGATAGGCCTGTACTTGACTAAAACCCAGGTTGAACTTATAGGTGGAAAGATTGAGGTAAAAAGTGAGGTCAACCAAGGCACCACCTTCACCATAACGTTTCCTAAGTCGGTTAGTAAGGAATAAACTTTAAACCTGCTTCACTTGGTTTACTTTCTGTTTTACATTCAGTGAAATAGTAGCAAAATCAACTTAACTCTTAGTATCTTGGCTTTTACTGATTAGAACCTCTAATCCTGTTTTTCTAATACATCCCTTCTGTTAGAAAGGATATTTACTGAGCATCCATGGAACAAAGATTAACAATCATAACAATAGGCGTAAAAAACCTGCAACGCTCACGCGACTTTTACCTGAACGTTTTTGGCTGGAAGCCTACTGAAAGCAGTACAGAAGGCGTTGTGTTCTTTCAACTGAACGGAATACAGCTAGCGCTTTTCCCTCAGGAATCCTTAGCAGATGATGCAGGTGTAGACCCGCAGGGCAATGGCTTCAGAAGATATTCGCTGGCGCACAATGTAAGGTCAGAGCAGGAAGTCGATGAACTGGTGGCGCAATTAGAAGCGAAAGGTGCTCAGGTGGTAAAGCGCCCTGAAAAGGTCTTCTGGGGAGGTTATAGCAGCTACATTGCTGATCCGGATGATAACCTCTGGGAAATTGCCTACAATCCATTTCTGGCACTGGATGATCTTGGAAATGCAAAGATGCCTTCAATTCACTAAGTAACCCTGAAATAGTAAGCCTTTTCGCAAAGAATAAATTTTAGTAATCACCCATTCACACCCACGTGCAAACCTTCCTTGAACTAACGGCCAAATACATTTTCGAAAAGTATAAAGAGAACATCAGCGATCTGTGCATTGTGCTACCATCCAGGCGCGCAAGCTTCTTCTTTAAAACTGCTTTGGCACAGGCTGCCCCAGAACCCATATGGTCTCCGGAGGTTTATGCTATGGAAGATTTTATTTGCCGGTTGGCCAAAATGGATGTGGTGGAGCCAATTAATCTCCAGCTGGAGCTCTACGACCTCATGCGCGAACAGGACCCTAAACTCGACTTCGACCAGTTTGTGACCTGGGCCGGCACCTTGTTAGATGACTTTAGCAGGATGGACCAGAACCTGGTGGATACAGGGAAGCTGTTTGAGTACCTCACCGAGGCGAAAGCGTTGGAACGATGGGACCCAAAGTACCTTGGCAAAGAACTCTCCCCTACCCTCAAGAAATACTTTAGCCTATGGGAGAACATTGAAAAAACATATCACAACCTGCAGAAGCGCCTCCTTGAAAACAAGCAGGCCTTTACGGGAATGGCTTTCCGCCGGGTGGCAAGCAACATCGAGAAGATAGCTATAGAAACCGACTGCCACCAATTCATCTTCATAGGCCTGAACAGCCTGACAGTTTCCGAGGAGAAGATCATCAAGACGCTGCTCAAGCATGACAAGGCAGAGGTTCTTTTTGATAGCGACGAATTTTACATGGAGGAAGGAACGCCAAACAGAGCCGGCAGCTATCTCAGAAAGTATAAAAGCACCTGGAAGCTTCCGGAATGGCGTTGGCAACAGAACCTGCTTCTCACCGATGAAAAAGAAATAAATGTGATTGGTGTTGCAAATGCAAGTATGCAGGGGAAGCTGGCGGGGCAGTTGTTACAGGAGATCCGGGAGCAGGACAAGCACGCGCAAATAGCCATTGTACTGCCCGATGAGACACTGTTGCTCCCCGTGTTGCATTCCATTCCGGATGAGGTTCCAAGCTATAATGTAACAATGGGCCTCAGCTTCAAGGGTACCCCCCTGTTCAACCTCATAGACCTGCTGTTCGAGGTTCACCTTACTGGAGTAACCCAACTTCAGGACACCGGCTATAAAGTACACCAGTACCACCACCTGTCCATATCAAAACTGCTTACCCACCCTTTCATCCGAAGGTATGAGCTTCACCTGAACGACAATCCTGCCGAGGCAAAATATCATGGCATGATACAGGCAGTGCTGGAAAAAATGGTGAACGAAAACAAGGTACTGCTCCGCGCAGAGGAACTACTGGAGTTAGGGCAGCATCATCCCTTGTTTGAAACGCTTTTCCGCACCTGGCGCGACTGCGATGATATTATTGTGGCCATGTACAGGCTGATTGAGCTATTGCGCGAAGTATACAGCCATGGTCACAACACCATTGAAACAGAATACCTGTACATTTTCTATACCCTTGTAAAGCGTCTGGACACTATTTTTGATTGTCGTGAGCAGAAGATATCGGTACGCAGCTTCAAGAAGTTTCTATATGAACTAATTGGGCATACCCGCCTTCCTTTTAGCGGAGAGCCCATCTCAGACGTGCAAATTATGGGTATGCTGGAGACTCGTGCCCTTGATTTTGAGAACCTGATCATCCTTTCCGTAAATGAAAACGTGCTGCCAGCACCAAAACGGCATGAATCACTGATGCCTTTTGATGTTCTAAAACAGTTTGGCTTACCGACTTATGCCGAGAACGAAGGTGCTATGGCCTACAACTTTTACCGGCTTCTGCAGCGGGCCAGGCGGGTAAACCTGCTTTACGTACTACCCTCTGACACCTATGGCTCTGGTGAGAAAAGCCGCTTTATCCTTCAGCTACAAAACGACCTGGCCCTGCGCAACCCAAATATTAAGTTTCGTGAAATGACCGCTGCCGTTGAACAGGAGCAAACGCGCAAGTACAATGAAGATATACTCATTCAGAAGGATGAAAACACAATTGCCCAGATAAAGAAGGAACTGGAGCGGGGCCTATACCCTTCTCACCTGAACACCTACATTAACTGCTCATTGCAGTACTACTTCAGCCGTATTGCAAAAATGCAGGAGATGGAAGAGGTAGAAGAGCAATTGGGAGCAGATAAGTTTGGCACCATTGTGCACCAGGTACTGGAAGATTTCTTTAAACCTTTTGCACAGGACGGTCATCCTATAGAGCAAAATCATGTAACACAGATGCTGCAGGAGCTGCCTGGTAAAGTAAAGAGCGAGTTCCGCAAAGTAACACGCGGTGCAAAACCAGAGCGGGGAATGAATTACCTGTTGTACAAAGTTGCGGTGCAGGTTTTGGAGAAATACCTGGAGAACCTTAAAGATTCAGAGGAGCTGCCGTTGTACGTACTCCGCCTCGAAGAAACACTGGCTACAACTTTACCTGTGAAGTTGGGTGATGAAGTTATCAATGTCCGTATTGCGGGTAAAGCTGACCGTATTGACCTGACAGGGCATCAACTACGGGTGATTGATTATAAAACAGGAAAAGTAGAGCAAAATCAGCTGCGCGTAAAGCCGGAAGATGTTGAACTACATTTTACCACCGATCCAAAGTATGATAAAGCCCGTCAGCTCTGGCTCTACGAATACATTCTGCAACGTGTACTGGAGGAAACACCAGACACCATTCTTCGCAACGGCAAGCACATAGACCGCCAAAGAATCGTTCCTAAGTCCGGCATCCTTTCCTTTCGTAACCTTGACGCTGGCGTATTGTCATCTGAATTCAATTTTGAGCAGGGTATGGAAAAAAACTTTATTGATGCTTCAGAGCAACTACTATCCGAGATCGTACTCCGCATGCTCGACCCTGAGGAGCCAATCCGCAAAACAAACGACCTGGATGTGTGTCAGTGGTGTGCATACCGTGGTATATGTGCCAGGTAGCCAACTATATAATTTTTTTATATATATTCGTTGAATAATTTTAGCTGCAGGCAACCTTTTAGTTGAAGCAGGACTCTAGTAAGTAACAAGCATCAACTCGTTGTATGAAAGCAAAAGGTATACTTCAGGTTTTTTTCTTCTTTATCCTGTCAGTTGCTCTTTTTTCCTGCCGAAAGGATGAGGATGTGGAGCCAATTGAGGAATATATGCCGCTTCAAGTAGGTAACCATTGGATTTACCACGTATCCGACTATGATTCGGAAGGAAATGTTGTTGGCAATAGTTCTTTTACGAGGGCCGTGGTAAAAGACACAGTTATAAATGGAGGAAAATGGTATATCCTGAACGATGGTAACATTGTGCAAAACAACAGAGACGGGTACGTTTACTTCAATAGGTTTAACAGAGCGGGGGATCAGGCGGTAATACTTTATCAGAATGCGGCTACAGGTGGCATAGGATATATGTATGAGTATCCAAACTACAAGCTGTGGCTTCTGACCACGAGAACCTATGAAACTACACCGTTAGTCACACAACTTGGTAATTTCCCGAGTTATGTCTTTACCATAGAGCGTCAGTACATACAGCCAAACTCTCCTACTACAAATTCTACCTGGCAAAAGGATTATATTTCCCCAGGTCTGGGCATGGTTAGATCAGATCGATTCTATGCTGGCTCAGCAGACGTTCTGTTTCGGCGCTATGAATTAATCAGCTACCTGGTACAGTAATTTACTTTTTTCCTTGTAATTAGCCACTTTTTAAAGTGCTACTCCTTTGAGAACCTCATGTTTTATAAAGGGGAAAATTCATAAAAAATTTGCTAACATGCTTCTGTTACTTTCACAGGTCCGGCATTTTTAGTATTATCGCCTGGAAGATGTTTGGTGTTGAAAAAACTTAGGCTGTGCGATTTTTTTTATTGATTTTAATTTTACTTGTTACAACAACACAGGCTTTTAGCCAGAGTACTCTTTTAAAGGTTATTGCAAAACAGGGTGATGGGGTTTATACCCTGCTGCGCCGACATGGAATAAGCTTTTCACACTTTGACTCCTTCATTAAATTAAACAAGGACAATTTGGGTGCAGACAACAGTTTATATGCTGGTCGCACTTACCTCCTTCCTGCCCCCTCAGGTCCCAAAGAGCCCGTACATACCTCCCCGGCAACTCATACCCCGGAAGAATCTGCCAATGTGCTTCATGTTCCGCTTTTTGGTGATAAACATGCACGAGTAGAAATCAAGGATCAAAAGTTAAAAGGGGCAGTCTACTATCTCGTGAGCGGGCATGGTGGTCCAGACCCCGGAGCAGTCGGGAAATACGGGCCTTACCAGTTAGCAGAAGATGAATATGCTTATGACGTAACCATACGCCTGGCCCGCCGGTTGATGGAACACGGTGCCACTGTGCACATGATCATACAGGATGAAAATGACGGGATCAGAGATGACAGTATACTAGAACTAGACAGGGATGAGGTGAACTATTCAGGAGACCCAATATCCCTTAGCCAGGTAACCAGGCTACGCCAGCGTACGGATGCCATCAACAGTCTGTATGCCAAGAATAAGGGCGCTTACCAGCGCATGCTTTCCATCCATGTAGACAGCCGCAGTAGGGGCCAGAATATTGATGTTTTCTTTTACCACCATGAGAATAGCAGCGCAGGCCAGAAGCTGGCAGAAAACATACATCAGACGTTTACCTCAAATTACAACCGTTACCAGCCCAACCGCGATTACTTCGGCAGTGTTTCCCACCGAAGCAGCTTGTATGTTGTGAAGTACAGTTATCCTCCAACAGTCTTTATCGAATTAGGTAATATCCGAAATAACCTGGACCAAAGACGCTTTGTAATACCTAATAATCGTCAGGCGCTCGCAAACTGGATTTGTGAAGGCATTCTGCTTGATTATCAAAGCAACAAATAAGATTTTACCCTACTATAAAATACTCCCGCTGCTACTCCCCCTGATCCCTGATGTGCAGCTACAGCAGGATCAGGAGATCGGTGCAATTTCACCTTAATTTCTGTCTTGGTGCCTACACCACTTAAGAACATCATAATACCCTCTTAGGCTATTAGTTTACCATTTTTTATAACCTATAAGCAGGTAGGTCGTTAAGAAGGGGAGATGCACCCAATGCATTTTTATGCAATTTTTTTTTAACCTTAAGACTATAAAACTATGAAACGTATCTTTTTACTTTCAGCATTCTTATCATTATTTTATTTTAATGCTTCTGCACAGATTGTAGATGAAATAACAGAACGCAGACCACAAACAACAGCCCCTGTTGCCGGCGAGGCCATTCAGGAAGGTAACTGGCTGATAGGTGCCAGTATTGCTAATATCGGCCACAACTTTAAGTCAGAGACATTCACCCTAGACATAAATCCGCGGGCAGGTTATTTTCTTAGTGATAACCTGGCCATCGGTACTCAGGTCCAGCTAGGGCTTTCAATTTATGATGGTGGGGAAGAATTTCGCTACGGATTAGTACCTTTTGCCCGTTATTATTTTCCTGAGGGAGCCGCACCAACACACAGATGGTTTGGTGAAGTTGTTGTTGGTTTTGCCGGTAGTTCCGAAGAAGATAGTGACGGTGATGCCATATTCTCAAGAGTTTATGGCGTAAGCGCTGGTTATGCTCACTTCGTTGCATCGAATGTGGCACTGGAGGGTATGCTTAACCTGATCAGAAGTAGTGCAAACATTGATGTTGGTGGCTCTGAAACGGGGCTTTCTTTAAGTCTTGGCCTGCAGATCTATCTACCAGGCAGATAGCCGATAAAGTAAATATTAAGCAATTACAAAATGAGCCACTAAGAACAACTTAGTGGCTCATTTTGTATAGTAAAAAAGGCAGCATCATTTAAATAACTGACGCATATCACTGTTCCTGCTTTCTTACGGTCATACCTTCAGCCTCCCAAACGCAACATAAATTATGAATCCCACAACTTCTCCAATACAGGTTCAGTTTTTAGGAGGAGCCGGTACTGTAACCGGCTCAAAAATACTGATTAAGACAGAAAAGCACCAGGTGCTGATTGATTGCGGTCTATTTCAAGGATTAAAAAAGCTACGCCTGCTCAACTGGCATAAGCCGCCACTTGAGCTTGATAAACTGGATGCAGTTATACTTACACATGGTCACCTGGACCACTGCGGTTACCTTCCCGTGCTGGTGAAGTATGGCTACAGCGGCCCTATTTACGCTACAGAACCAACACGTGATGTAACAGAGATCATTTTACGTGACAGCGCCAGAATTCAGGAGGAAGATGCCCAGCAGGCAAACAGGTCTGGCTATACTGTACACCACCCGGCAAAGCCTCTTTATACAGAAAGAGAAGTTGAACACACTTTGCCACTTTTCAGGACCCATGCTGACGGAGAGTGGGTAATCATTAATGAAGACTTCAAGTTCTGCTTCAGGAACAGCGGTCACATACTTGGTTCTGCCCTGGTCGAGCTTAAATGCCAGGGCAAGAAAATTGTTTTCTCAGGTGATCTTGGCAGACGTAAACCCATTATCATGCATCCTCCTTATTTGGTGAAAGAGGCTGATTTTGTGGTAATGGAATCTACTTATGGCGATAGGTTACATGCCAATACTTCTGTGTATGAGGAGCTGAAAGAGGTAGTGCTACATACTGTTGAAAAAGGAGGTGTTTTAGTGATACCAAGTTTTGCAGTGGAACGTGCACAAGAGCTCCTGCTGCTGCTAAACACACTTAAAGAGGAAAGAAGCATTCCGCAGATACCTATTTTCCTCGACTCTCCCATGGGTATAAATGTCACGAACCTTTACCTGCATCACCGGAACTGGCATAACCTGACCGATTCAGAATGCGAGACGATGATGCGTAATGTTCATGTTATCCGGGAGTTTGAGCAAACCCTTCATGTGCTGGACCAGCATGGAAGCAAGATAGTGATAGCAGGAAGCGGCATGGTAACTGGTGGACGCGTTTTATACTACCTCGAGAAACTCCTGGGGGATAAGAAAAACACGGTGTTGCTTGCAGGGTACCAGGCACCTGGTACACGTGGTAACCTCATGCGAAATGGCTCCGGCGAGATAAAGATTCACGGCGCTTACTATAAAGTTATGGCAGAGGTGCGCCAGATAAATACCCTTTCTGCACATGGCGACCAGGCAGACCTGCTGTGGTGGCTGAGCCACTTCAAAGAAGCGCCGGCACAAGTGTTTCTGAACCATGGAGAAGCACAGGCAAGCGAGAACCTGCGCCTTAAGATCGTAGATAAATTAGGTTTCGATGTAACCGTTGCAGAAATGAACAAGACATACCTGCTCTAGACATTCTTTAGGCGCAGCACTATTTTCAAAAACACCTTTGCTTATTCCTTTACAAATAACCGCTTGTCAAACTCAAAGGGAATTGCATCTACTACAGTCACTTTGTTAAAGTCCGGGTGCCTGGGATTGATTAGGTAATTATAATTACCCTGTACGGTGGCAGATGGCACTTTAAAAACAAGTACTTCCTCCTCAAGCACAAAATTGTCTCCTATTTCCTGTGTGGCATTGGAATGCGGGAAAGAGCTCCAGCCTTCTGGCAGATCAGCAATCCTTAGTTCCTTTATAGAGGCATCATCCGGAATCTGAATCCGAACGAGGTAATAATCAAAGGGAACAATTCCCAAGGGCATGTGTACGGCAATTTCCACCGTACTTAAAGCAATTGATTCACTGGTATAGAGAATAGCAACACCCTTGCTGTTCCAACGGCCGCCAGCCATTTCAGCACCACGACCAGACAAATCATTTCGGAATTTCTTTCTGCTAAGCCGGTAAACGATCATGCCAGCACACCGTGTTCTATCCTGATCAGTTCATCCTTCAGCAAACCAATACCAAAAGTGTTATCCAGCAGTTCTTTAGGCTTAATGCCTCCAAGAGCCACATTTTTTGCTTCAAGCCAGGCGTCAAAGTTGGCCTTGTCGCCAAATACCTCCACACCTTTGTTATAAACAAGCGTGATCTCCAGAATCTTCTCAGAATGGAGCGGATCAAACTTGCGCTTCTCTTTCTTATACCGCTGAAAAGTGCGTTCGGATAAATGCAAAAAGCCTGACCATTCTGTGGTGCTGAACGGACTTTTATCAGCTATGCTCTGGAACAATGCATATTTTATCCCCTCCCGCACCGTGCTGATAAGCATGAACACGTCACTGTCGTCAATCAATTTATAACTAAGTGTGTCACCTATTTTTAATGCCTGTCCCATATGATTCTGGTTTATCGTATCAAATATACGAAAGTTGTCATTAAATAAACGTCAATTGTCTTTAATAAGTTTGAAAGAAGTAACAATGAGAATTAAAGTACTACTTCATCAATAGACTGCCTGATCCTACTAATCCACCGGGTCCAGGTGCGAAGGGAAATATACAGAAACACGAAAGTAAGACCACCCATAGCTATTAGCAGTAAAACTCTTTTCAAATCCAGAGGTACACCTGACACAAAAAACACCCACAGCGACACACTCAAAAGAACAAGTGAAGTGAGTGAGAAAACTTTTGCCCGCTGTAACTGCAAAAGATAATGCTGCAGGGAAGTAGCAATACTTCCGGGCTTTACCGGATGCTGCAATGTAAAAAAGCTGTATAAATTACTTGCAAGGTAAAAAACAACTCCCAGCACCAGCGTAACAGAAGCATAGGCAGGCTTTAGGTGGCCGTCAAAAATATCATAAAATGTGATCAGCAAAACAGACATTGCTGCTGCTTCTACAATTAATTTCAGCCTGATTCGACCAAGAACCGGGTGTTTGCTGATCTTTGTCATCTGCTCCAGTTCCTGAGCAGCCAGTGCCTTGCCTTTAGCTGCCTGTTGCCATTCTGTTTTAAGTATGTTAAGATCCATAGCTGAGTTCTTTAATGATTTCCTTTAATTTAGATTTGATCCTGTTTATTCTTACTCCCACATTGTTCTCACTAATGCCCAGTATCTCTGCCATTTCCCGGTAAGACATGTCTTCCAGAAAAAGCGAAACAATCGCCTTCTCCCCATCCTTCAGATGTTTCAGAGCCCGGAACAATTGCTCCTCCTGCCCTTCCTCCTCAGGATAGCCTGCCTCAGTATCCGGCAAGCTATCGGTGTAGCTCACAGGTGGCTTCTGTTTCCGAAAAGATGAAAGCGCTGTATTAAGAGCAACGCGATACATCCAGGTGGTGACGCTGGACTCTTGCCTGAACTGGGGGTAAGATTTCCAGAGCTGGTAAACAATCTCCTGGAACAGGTCCTGCCTGTCCTCCTTCCCGTCACGGTACAGCTTACAGATTTTGTGTATCAGGCCCTGATGCTGTGATATCAAATCAAGAAATACATCTTTCATACAAGTGCTGCTTTTGGGGCATTTATTTTATTAGTTGTTGCCAGCGTCAAAAACTTACATAAAAGGTAAAATTATTTTCTGAAGGCAGACATCCGCTGCAAAGGATTGCACTATTTAAGCTTATCCTGCGTTGTACCCAAAACTCAAAAGAAAAACATGCGAAATTGGATAGTGGCTGTTGGTCTTGTAGTGGGTATAAGTGCCTGTAACTCACAAAATGCAATAACTGAAAATAACCAGAACCCGGATAAGCCCCTGCTCTCTATGGCAGACGTTGTACCTGTAAAGGTGCCAAAAACAAAGGAGCAAAAAACACGGCAGCAAAAATTTCTGAAGGAAAGCAACAAGCGGTTTAAAAGTCCGCAACTGGCAAGCAAGTATTATGTACTGCAGGCACAGCGAAATTTCAATGAGCAAAAGCTGGACTCCGCTACCTACCTGTTTGGCCGGGCCTGGCTGATGGACAGCACCAATACAGACATACTGTGGGGTTACGGCAAAGTATACGGTCAGCAGAAAGAATATGATAAAGCCCTTTTCATACTTTACAAAGCATTAGAGAAAGATAGTAAAAACCCGCGCCTGCTTACAGATGTAGCAACCAGTCACCTGAACCGTTTTTATGAAGCCAACAATCCGCAGGACCTGCTACAGAGTAAAAAGCTATTGGAAGAAGCCGTTAAGTATAGCAAGGAAAAGGCGGATGCTTACTATAAGCTGGCCATCACGAGCTATTACCTTAGTGAGTATAATAAGGCGTGGGAGTACCTACATAAGAGTGTGAAGCAGAAAAAAGACATCGCAGATAAGACTTTCATTGCAGCCTTACTTGACAAGAAGAAGGACCCACAGGGAATTTATGATAGGCCCTCGACTCTTTAGGTTTGCTAATAAAATATCCTTAAACTACTTTTATACTCCTACATGCCCGGCATGCGACTAAACACACCTTAACTAACCATGAAGAGATTATTTTTTGCAGCAGTTGCGCTGCTTATAGCAACTACAGCTGGTTTTGCACAGGAACAACCACAGGAGCAAAGCCTACGGGTGCTCCCCATGTTTGGCAATAAAACAAAAACAGAGGAGCAGCAGCGCAAAGACGAAAAGTTCCTTAGCAGCTGCGACAAAAGCTTTACGAACAGGCAGGAAGCCAGCTCATTTTTCATGGAGCGCGGGTGGGAGTATTATAATGAAGGGCAGGTCGACACCGCCATGTACCGTTTTAATCTTGCTTGGCTGCTAAACCCAAACAACAAGGATACTTATTGGGCTTTTGGCCTGATCAGCTCTGCAAGAGGTAATAACCAGGAGGCCATTGGCTTGTATGAAAGAGCTTTGGCCCTGGAGCCAAAGAACTCTCTTCTGTTAGCTGACATCGCCTCATCTTATTTGGACCTGTATCTGCAGAAGCCAAAGAAAAAGAACCTGAAGAAGGCAGGAAATTACCTTACTGATGCTTTGGCTGCTGACCCCGAAAATGCTTATGCTTTATACAAGTATTCAGTAACAAGGTACCACA
Source organism: Pontibacter locisalis (assembly GCF_042684605.1). Lineage (NCBI taxonomy): Bacteria > Pseudomonadati > Bacteroidota > Cytophagia > Cytophagales > Hymenobacteraceae > Pontibacter > Pontibacter locisalis. The sequence continues at coordinate 693,361 of NZ_JBHULU010000021.1, read as the reverse complement.
ACAAAAAATACGCTGAAGCTTGGGAGTACCTGCATAAAAGCCGGGCCCTGGATATGAGACTGATCGATTACACATTCATAGCGGAACTGGTGGAGAAAATGCCAGACCCGCAGGGCTTCTTCAGGTCTTCGGATGTAGTTACAGAAGTAAAATAAAAAAAGCCTCCTGCTAAACCAGGAGGCTTTTTTTATTTGGGCCATGAATGTACAGCAAGTTTCGGGTTGGAAGTGATGGTAGTATTTATGTTTTTTAAGGTATGAACCATTATGAGATTGTAGCAAAGGCAATGGCCTATATCCGGGACAATGTGCAGCGGCAGCCTGACCTGGATGAAATAGCATCATATGTTTGTATGAGCCCCTTTCATTTTCAAAGGGTGTTCACGGAATGGGCAGGCGTTAGCCCCAAGAAGTTTCTGCAGTACCTAACGCTGCAGCACGCCAAAGCTGTTCTTAGAAAAGCCCCAAACCTTACAGAGGCTGCAGAGCAATGTGGTTTATCAGGCAGTAGCCGCCTGCACGACCTGTTCCTGAGCATTGAAGGTATAACCCCTGGCTCTTACAAGCAACAGGGAGAACAAATAGAGGTGCATTACAGTACTGGTACCAGCCCCTTCGGGAATTACTTGGTTGCCTCTACAGCACAGGGTATATGTTACCTGCATTTTTACCAGAATGAAGAGGTTGCGCTACAGGACCTGCAAAAGGCATGGCCAAAAGCGCAGCTAAGGGAGGCGCAGAAAGAGCTGCACATACAGGCAAACAGGTTCCTGAATACAGACCAGAAAGAGCCTCAGAAAATCAGGCTTCACCTGAAAGGCACTTCTTTTCAGCTAAAGGTGTGGGAAGCGCTCTTACGCATTCCGGAAGGCCACCTTACCTCCTACTCCAGCCTGGCACTTGAAATAGGCCAGCCAACTGCCAGCAGAGCAGTGGGAACGGCTATCGGGAGTAATCCTGTCGCATTTTTGATTCCGTGCCACCGTGTAATTAAAAGCATAGGGGGCATTGGAGAATACCGCTGGGGCAGTGAACGAAAAATGGCTATGATCGGGTGGGAAGCATCAAAAACCAAAGCAGGTACAGGTAAAAATGTAGAACCGGAGCAGTTACCCCTTTTCTAAAGATTTTTTAAGTTCCATTTTTCTCCTGCCCATGCATATTTTGCTATATTTGTTTGACACCTGATTGTACACTTTCAGCCAAAGTAAATACCCTTATGAGAAAACACTTACTAAAAGCCTCTGTCATTCTGCTGGCAGGGAGCATGACAATGACGTCCTGTGTAGTTTCTAAAAAGAAATACGACGACCTGTTGGCGCGCAAAAATGCGCTGGAAATAGATAAGTCGAACCTGGAGCGGGAAAAGCTAACCCTGGAGGAGCAAAAAGCGCTGCTGGAAAAAGAGAAAGCAAACCTGCAAGATGAACGTGCACAGCTGGAGCAACAAAAGCTGGAGTACGAGAAGAGCTTGGCACAGGCCCTGAAAGAAGGGAAAACGCTGGGTGAGAACCTGAACATGAGCAAATCCCAGATCGAGCGACTAAATGCCGACCTGAAAGCACGTGAGCAGCGCCTGGCAGAGTTGCAGCGTATCCTTGACGAAAAGGAAAAAGCTGTAGCCAACCTGCGAAACAGAGTGAGCAATGCCTTGCTTGGTTTCAATGATAAGGACTTGACAATCAATGTGCGTAACGGTAAAGTATACGTAAGCCTGGCGGAGCAGCTTCTTTTTAACTCCGGCTCTACCAAAGTAGATCCAAAAGGAGAAGATGCGCTTCGAAAATTGGCTTCCGTACTCAAAGATCAGAAAGATGTAAATGTATTGGTAGAAGGCCATACAGATGATGTGCCGATTGCGAAAGGCACTGTAGGCATGTCTGATAACTGGGACCTCAGCGTATTACGAGCCACTGAAATCACCCGCATACTTACAAATGCCGGTGTAGACCCACAGCGCGTAACACCTTCCGGACGCTCCAAATATGTTCCTCTGGACGAGGCCAAGACGAAAGAAGCCCGCCAGAAGAACCGTCGAACGGAAATTATCCTGACGCCTAAGCTGGATGAGCTATTCCAGATCCTGGAGACGACCTAAGCTTTAGCTAATAAAACAGAAACGCCAGCCTATATTAAGGCTGGCGTTTCTGTTTTATAGTTTCTTCTCTCCTACTGTGTCTGCCGAATTCCGATTAGAAAACATTTCGGGAGTATGTTACTACTGGCATTTTAACTTATGCGCAGCACTTAAACCTGCAGTAAGAGTAAATCTACAATAGGAAGAAGGATCCGGGCACAGAAGTGGCCAGGGAAAAAGCTAAGCCTGCACAGGACTAGGGAGAAACTTTTTGAAGATGGGCAGAAGGAGCAGGTAAAGAACTCCTCCTATAGGCATAGCTATTAATGCCCAGGCGGAAACTGCAGCGAGGTTAGCCTTCCATAAGGAATCCAACGCCTCCAGCCAGTCATTTTTAAACATGGCCACCATCTCTTCTAAAGAAAGCCTCAGTTCCTTTAGGCCAAACATAAAAACCCCCAACCTTACAAAAGGAATAATTAACAGTAACTGGAGTGGCTGAACTAAGTAACTTATGAGAACTGTGGCTGCAATATTCAAACGAAAGCGCGCAGCAATTGCCGTACCCATTACGGTAGTTACTCCTAATGCAGGTACTATACCCACCATAGTTCCCAATGCAACTGTAACTGCTAATTTTTGGGGAGTCATTCCTTGCTTAAGCAGGTTCAGCACAGGCTGTATAATCCTGTGTCTGAAAAAACCTTTGACTACGCTGTAAGCTGACATGTGAGAATTTGTATGGAAGAATTAGCAGGAATGTAATTTACACTATAGACTCTGAGCAGCGGAATTTAGTTGCACCCAAAACGCAGTTGCAGAAAAAATATTTTATTCCTCTCTGAGGCTCCGTATTGATACCCCAATATGAATAAAGTAACCTTTAAAATAAGCTTTTGTTCAGACTTGCAGGTAATTTATGTTTTGCAACAGCAGAATATAAATAATAACTATATTTTTTCATCTCTACATTAAACCATTGTCTCAACTCCGAGTCAATAGAACCATAAAAGATCCTTTCTTATTTTAACCTTAAATGAAGAAACTATTACTTCCCCTGCTCTTGCTTTTAGGCGTCGTTCAGGCTTATGGGCAGAGCTTCACCGTAACCGGAAAAATCCAGAGTAACAGCGACAAAACAGCTTTGCCAGGTGCAAATGTGGTATTGATCAAAGCGGCAGATGCTACGAAAACAGCTACTGTAACCGATGGAGACGGAAACTTCCGTTTTGAACGTGTGACCAATGGACAGTACACCGTAGAGATCAATTACATTGGTTTCCAGAAATTCACCAAAACAGTTCAGGTTCAGGGTGCTCCAGTTAACCTCGGCCCCTTGTCTCTACAGGATGGATCTACAGCCATCAAAGAGGTACAGGTTATTGGCCGTGCACAAATGGCTGAGCAGAAAGGCGATACCTCTCAGTTTAACGCTAAAGCATTTAAAACTGCCCCTGATGCAAGTGCAGAGGACCTGGTAACAAAAATGCCGGGTATTACAGTGCAGGACGGGAAAATACAAGCTCAGGGCGAGGACGTTAAGCAGGTAATGATTGACGGCAAACGCTTTACCGGCGAGGATGTAAGTTCTGCTATCCGAAATATTTCAGCCGAAATGGTAGAAAGCGTGGAGGTTTTTGACGGGCAGAGTGATCGTGCAGCCTTTAGTGGCTTCGATGATGGGAACAGGGTAAAGACGCTGAACTTCAGAACTAAGAAAGAAGCACGACAGGGCTATATGGGGAAAGTTTCTGCCGCTTATGGTACCGATGACAGGTACATGGTAGGAGCCGCTATCAACTACTTTAACAACAACAGAAGAATTACCGTTACCGGCTTAACAAATAACATCAACATGTTCGACTTTTCGGTGGGTGAAACACCGGGAGGAGGCATGAGGGGCCGCAGAGGCTGGGGTGGCGGATCTCCGAATGGCATCATCAACACCAATACCTTCGGCGTGAACTACAATGACATGTGGGGCAAAAAAGTAGAAGTAAGCGGAAATTACAACTACTTCAATCGCGACCTGATCAATAACCAAATTCGTTTCCGGGACTACATTGGCAACGTGGAAGGCTTAGAGTACAAAGAGCAAAGCAGGAACGAAGATGCTGATGAAAGCCACCGTTTCAACTTCAGGTTGCAGTATAACATGAATGAGAACAACAGATTCCTTATCACACCGAGTCTGTCATTTCAGAACACTAATTCCCTGACCCTGCGTGAGGCAAGTACCCTTGATAATTCAGGTATACTTTCTGAGTCAGTGAACAGAAATGTTGCAGAGAGTTCAAGCATCAACTTCAACAACAACATTCTTTATTCTCACCGCTTCGGAACCTCAGGGCGAATTTTGACAGCAAATTTCAACACCAGCTACAGCAATGTGAACGGTGAAACATACTTGCTGGAAAACACAGAAAATTTTGAGAACCCGGAAAGAGACATTAACAGAAACCAGTTCATCAACCTCGAAAGAGAGAATATGTCCTGGTCTGGTAACGTGGATTACTCTCAGCGTTTAGGAGAAAAGTCGCGTTTACAACTCGAGTATAACATTAACAACAGAATCAACGATTCAGACAGAAGGGCTTTTGACTTTGCAGAAAACACCGGCACATACACTGATTTTAATGCGCCTTTCAGCAACACCTTTAAAAGCGATTATATTACACAAAGCGCCGGACCTAGCTACCAGTACAGAAGCGATAAAACAAGGTTTCAGGCAAACTTAAGGTATCAGTACGCCACCCTGCAGGGCGACAGAGAATTTCCGAAGCCATTTTCATTAGAAAGGAATTTTTCTAACCTGCTTCCTTCTGCAGAATATGAGTATAAGTTCTCGAACACGCAGAACCTAAACATCAGCTACCGTACAAATACAAATGAGCCTTCGGTAGATCAGTTGCAGGATGTTCTGGATATTTCAAACCCGCTGCAGCCAAGAGCAGGTAACCCTTCGCTTAACCAGGACTTCCAGAACAGAATGAACCTGCGTTACAGAAGCTTTGATCCGGTAACAAACAGGATGTTCTTTGTAGGCATGTTCGGTACCATGACGCAGGATTACATTGCCAACAGTGTTTATACTACTACAGTGCCGGAGGAATATGCTAACGGCTATCGCTTACAGCCAGGAGCACGTTTAACAATACCAGTTAACATGGACGGTTACTGGAATGTGCGCTCTTTCATGAGCTATGGTCAGCCACTTAATGTTATCAGCTCTAACATTAACTTCCGGGGTTTTGCAGGCTATACTAGAATTCCTGGTAAGATTGATAACCAGATCAACTATGCTAATAATATTAATTTCGGAACGGGCTTGAACATCAGCAGCAATATCAGCGAGAAGGTAGATTTTAACGTTTCTTCCAACTTCAACTACAACATTGTAGAGAACACGCTGCGCACGAATCAGAATAACAACTATTACAACCTGAACTCCAACGTTCGACTTAACTGGATTATGTGGAAAGGCTTGGTATACCGCACAGAGCTAAGCCATCAGTATAATTCCGGTTTAACTGCAGGTGTAGATAACAGCTACCTGCTTTGGAATATGAGCCTGGGTAAAAAGGTATTCAAGAACCAGCAGGGTGAAATTAGCTTAAGCGTAAATGATCTCCTGGAGCAAAATGTAAGTGTCCAGCGTAACATTGCCTCTGACTTTATTGAGGATGTGCAGTCAACGGTGTTACAGCGTTACTTTATGGTTACCTTCAGCTATAACATCCGCAAGTTTAATGGAGGAGCTGCGCCATCTATGGATAATGACCGCAGACGTGAATGGGGAGGAAACCGTGGACATTAAAAGCTTTGTAGCTATTTAAACAAACTTTTAAGGCCTGCTTTAGAGCAGGCCTTTTTTTATCTTCAAAGATCATCTTTAAATGTGACAAAAGTCACTGATTAAGTGCGGGTTACCACTGTACCTTTAGTCTTTTAAAAGCAGGAAGTTGAACCTGCTTTTTTGCCCTGGTAGCCAACCGAATAAGAAGCAGTAGGGCTAATAAAGTAAAAAAAGCACTGAAACACTTTGAATATGAAAAAGAACATGGGAAATGCCGACAGAATTATCAGGGTGATAATTGCGGCCATTATTGCAGTATTGTACTTCACTGGTACAATAACAGGCACTGTAGCCATCATACTATTAGTTGTTGCCGTAGTTTTTGTACTCACAAGTATGGTAGGTTTCTGCCCACTATATGCCCTGTTCGGGTTAAACACCTGCCCTAGAACCACACGTCACCACAATTAAACACTAATAAACCCAGCCCTCTATGATTCAGGACATTATGAGGGTTGGGCTAATAATTATACAGCAACTACTAAGTACCCTTCCTATAGCCTTAGCTTCAGTTAGGTTCAAACTAAGGCTATTTCTTAAACCGTCTGCTAAACTGCATGCTTAGCCCAAAGGAATATGGCTTTAGCCCGAAGGGCTCCCTCTTCTGGTAAGTGGAGGCCAGAAAGTAGTTGAGGTTAGGCATCAGCATCAACTCATACTTATCCAGCACTGCCACATTATATCCCAGCCCTAAGAGTAAATTATAATTAGTTTGTTCTAAAGGATTTTGCTCGGTAGGAAAAACAATGGTCTGGGCTAACTCCCCATCTACATACTCTTTGGTCCGGCCTTTTAGAAGTACATTCACCCCACCGGCCACAGTAAGGTTAAGCCTGCTTTGCGCCCTCTGCAGGAAATAGTAGGTTACCCCCATTCGCATACCCCCGTAAGTGAAAGAACTTTTCAGTTGCCGTTCACTCTCCGACAAAACAGGCTTAACCAGCACTTTCCCATCACTTGATACGCTTTTTAGCAATGTGTCCACCTTACCAGTAGTAAAGGAATAGGAAACGTTCTCCTGCAACTGAACCAGTGATAAATGGGTTTCTAAGAACAGGTTTGGTTTGAGGGACTTGCCTATGTTTACCCCAAACTCAAAACCCAGGCGTTCAGGGTCAAGTTGGTTTCTGGTATTAAGGTTCGTAATATAGATCTCATCTGCTCCTGTAGGAGTAAACGACCTGAAGGCGTAGCGGGAAGCGAAAGTTGATCCAATAAACCACTCTTTCTTTTTTCCTGAAGTGCTTGTGTCTGCTTCAGCTCTGGTTGTCATTTGTGCTGCTCCAACGTTTAGCTTAACTGAATCTAGGGAAGCCAGGAGTACGAACTCTTCACTGGTAACCACAACCGGTTTTACTCCTGGCATTTTATCTATGATGTCATTTTCGTTTTCATCAATCACTTCGGCAGTAGCAACGACAATGGTCTTATTTTCGAACTCAGAATTTTGTGGTTGTTTCTGTACAGGTATGTAGGCTTCTACCCTTCCAGTACCAGGAGTCGCTTCGGAAATCTGCCGCTTCTTTTCAATTCTGTCTGTGGGCTCACTACTCCTGGTTGTTTTATGGGGGTTAGGTAATGCTATACCTGCTTCCGACTTTTTAGAGCTGGAAATACTAAAACCAAGCTTGCTTTCTTTATCGCTTCCAGTGTTCTCCACAGAGGTGGCTACTTCTAGCGGTTCCGTACTGTCTCCTGTTCCTGACAAGTCTGCACCCGTTTTCTCCTTTTCAAGGTAATAGATACCTGTAGTTGCTAAAAGCAACAGCAAGGCAGCAGAGACTACCCACCATTTCCACTGCGGTGGCCTCTTAGGCTGAACCTGGGCTGAGATTTTACTCCAACCATCAGCGGGTGGGGCTTCTTCGAGCCCCAGTAGCTTACGCCTTATTTCTTCCTGTTCCTTATCAGTCAGCATTTTCTGAAATTGAAAGTTTTTGGAGCTTACGCTTTAAATGGCTCTTTGCCTTTGCCAGTTGCGACTTAGATGTGCCTTCTGCTATATTTAGCATCTCGGCAATCTCACGATGATTGTATCCTTCTACCACATAAAGATTAAAAATCAACTTATATCCATCTGGCAGCTGGTTTATTACTTCCAGTAATTCCTGTCCCGATAAACTACTGATGATGTCTTCGTCAGTGGGTGTTTTTTCCTCAACAGCACTATAATCCAGCTGGTCCAGGTATTTACGGTTTTTGTGGTAGTGATTGATTGCTGTATTTACAAAAATCCTCCTCATCCACCCTTCAAAAGAACCCCCATTATAAGCATTAATATTCTGGAAAACCTTTACGAAGGCTTCATGAAAAACGTCCTCTGCTTCAAACCTTGATCTTGTATAACGGGTACACACAGCCATCATACGACCCGAATAGGTTTGATACAGCTTCTCCTGAGAGGAAGCTTTTCCTTTTTTACAACCCTCTATGATCTCTTCCTCCGAACTCACTTCATGCAGGCTTACAAGGTTTCTGTACTTTTACTGCCACTCATCCCAGGAACCACTATCGCCAAAAGCCACAAGTGTAAACCTGCAGCTTTTATACCAGCGGACCTGTTCTCGTCAAAAAGGCTAGTGAACCTCATTTACTTTACCGTTACCTTTACAACTATCTCCTGAAAGGTTGACCGATCTCGGCTAGTGTAAACCTTGTACCTAAAAGAGTCTTGTCCAACAAAATTTTTAGGTGGATAATACATATAAATGGTGTTCTTATAGCTTCCAGAATAATCAATTGTGTTGAAGGTGCCTTTTTCTGGGCTACGAATTTCTGTTCCACCGTATTTGTCGTTGTAGCAAACTATATCGTTCAGGAAGATCCTTATTCCTTTAGGGGTATTTCTGGTAGTTTCCAGAGAATCAGGTGCAAGGCTTGTCACACAGGTGACGGGATCAAACGGCTGCTCTACTATCAGCGTAATCTTCTCGGTTTTACAGAGGTCTTTTGTACAGACGGTATAGGTCAGGCTATCTAAACCAAAATAGTTATTTTTAGGCTTATAGCCCATCGTTCCCGGTCCATCAAAATTCGGAAACAATTCGCCGTTTACAGGTTGTGAGTAGGTTACTACTGCTTCTGTTTTTAGGCTATCGTTTGCTAAAGGGTCAAGCCTAAGTATCCAGCCGTTATTACTGTTAAAAGTATAAATTTCATCCGGGAACAACTTGAAATCATTAAAAGAAGCAGGTACAATGTCCTCTATGGCATCATCGCAACCTGCCATTAGCATGGTACCAATAAACAGCTGCAGAAAAACAGTCTTCAATAAAACTCGCTTCATAACACTTTTGATTTCGGTTCTGCTGGTAAGACAAGATGCTCTTCAGAAGGGTTGCCCGGGTAATCTTATTTAATGATAATTATTTTCAGGCATAAATTTATCTACAATTACAATAAATAGAGTGGGCTAACACGCAGTAATGTTGTTTAATACTCGTAAATTAGGTAAGGTTTCTTGATCTGAGGCATATGTTCATAAAAGAGTTTCCTGATTATAAATGGCTGAAGGAGCGGACAGACAAGACTTACCAGGATCCGCATGAGGAAAAGAGGGGGAAAAAAGCGCCAGATGGCTGGCCTGTTATCATCATGAACGCCAAATCCACCTTCTGTCACCGTCCGGATTTAAAAGGCCCCTTCTCCATCTTTACAAATATCAGTGGTAATTCATTTGTACAGGTGGACAACAAAAGAGTAAATGTTTCAGAGGAAAGTTTCTTCATCAGTAACCGCGCCCAATATTATACCCTCGATATAGAGAGCGATTCGCCGGTTGAAACGTTTAATCTGCACCTTGGGCAGGATGTTTGGGAAAATTACATACATACCTGTGCCACTCCTGACTATAAACAGTTAGATAAACCGGACCACAGTCCTTACAGCTCGCTTTCTGAATTTCCTAACTTACTACAGCAGAAAGACCAGCGCATACATGAGGCACTGAAAAAGCTTTACTCCCTCTCGCTGATGCCGGCTCATACCAGTTTAGAATTTGATGAGCACCTGGCATTGTTGTTTCAGGCCCTGGTATGGCAGAAGCAGGAGTTGTTGCAGGCTATAAACCGGATACCACAGGTTAAGAGAAGCACTAAAGAAGAATTACACAAACGTATCGCTCTGGCTACTGATTTTATCCTTTCTAATCCTACACAGCAGGTAAGCCTGGAAGAGCTGGCCGGACTGGCATGCCTCTCTAAGTTTCATTTCCTGCGCATTTTTACCAGTATTTACCGCACAACTCCACACCAGTTCATACTGAACCAGAAATTACTGCGCAGCCAGAGACTTCTTCGCAAAACAAATTTACCAGTTGGTGAAATTGGGGTAATTTGTGGATTCCCGGAGATAGGATCCTTTAGCCGTGCCTTCTCCAGGTTCAGTGGCTGTTCCCCGGGGTTATACCGCCAGAAAGTAAAATAGCAATTTTTGCTAAACATCCGGAAGCTCCAGGCAATACCTTTGTCAGTATAAAAGATAAAACTATGGAAACTACCTATTTCACTTTCGTTCAGGCTGGCTACATAGCACTTACTGCTATATGCCTGGCCTTCCTGCTTATCGGCATCCGGATAACATTTAACAGAATGGGTTTGCCAGCAGCAGTCGCCAATAAACGGATGGCAATCATTACCGCAGCTCTTACGGTATGGCTGTTGTGTGTGAGTACCTTATCCCTTATGGGAGTATTCTCTGATTTCAAAAGTCTGCCACCAAAGATGTTCCTTGCCATTATCATCCCCTTAATTGTGATTCTTTGGCTAACATTCAGTTCAGCTACCAAAAGATTCTTTGCAGCCGTACCTCCGGGCTGGATGATGGCTTTCCAGGTATTCAGGGTTCCTGTAGAGCTGTTTCTGTGGCTGCAATTTCTGGATGGGCTAACTCCGGTTCAGATGACGTTTGAGGGTTTTAACTGGGATGTTCTTACAGGTATAACAGCTCCGGTTTTTGCCTATCTCTGTTACGGACAGGGCAGACACCTCCGGGGGCTGGCAATCATCTGGAACCTGGCAGGGCTGGTATTGGTGATCAATATTGTAGTCATCTCCATCCTTTCTGCACCGGTACCTTTCCGCACCTTTTATAACGAACCTGCCAATACCGTGGTGACCCAGTTCCCTGTGATCCTGCTACCTGCGGTTCTTGTACCCCTTGCCTATGGAATGCACCTGTTCTCTTTAAGAAAAGCATTGATGGAAAAGAAAGTGTCGCGCACTGACTTGAAGTCACCTTCGTTGGCCTAACCAATTGCTCTTTAGATAAAGGTAATTAACCGGAATCCCTTTCACCGAACCCAAGGGCATGTTTTATCTTACCCAGCGTAAGCGCATGCTCTTCTGTACCTTCTGTTCCGAGTAAAAAAGACCAGGAGCGTAAACTGTCTGTGTGATCGCAGTAGATCTTAAACATTCCGAGGTAGGGAACAGCGACAAACATGCCGGGTATCCCCCAGATCATGCCACCCAGAATAATACTCAGGATTGTAAAAAGGGGGTTAATATTGACTTTGCCGCCCGTGATATTAGGGGTAAGGATGTTATTTTCAGTGAACTGAACAAGCAGGAAGAAACCCAGAACTGCCAGTGCCTTGTTTGGATCGCCCTGGATGGCAAAAGTATAAAGCAAAGGGATGGCCCCACCAATTAAGGTCCCGAAATAGGGTATAAAGTTCATGAAAGCAGATAAGATTCCAAGCAGTATGGCATATTCCACCCCTATCAGTAGCAGACCTGTAGAATTAATCACACAAAGTATGAGGATCACAATCACCACGCCTGCCATATAATGCTTGGTTACATCCGAAATCTCATCTATAATCTGCTTTGCCCTTGTGTGTTTATAAGAAGGCAGCTGACGGTAAATAAAGTTCTCCATCTTGTTGCGGTAGTAGAGAGCCAGGAAAATATACACCGGCATCAGGCCGAATTTCACGAGCGTGTCCGTGGTCGCTTTAAGCAGGTTCTTCAAGAAGTTACCACTGAACTCCAGCGCATCATTTACCTGCGTGCGCAACCAGTGCTCATTGTCGGGGCTGCTGCCCCCTACTTTCTTATCTATTGTTTGCTGCAGGCGGTCCAGGTTGTTGAGTACCTTTTCCTGCATACCCGGGAAGTCCGTTATGAAAACTGACAACTGCTTGTAAAGAAGGATAAGCACGCCCACAAAAAAAGCCATCGCCAGGATAACTGTTAAGAAATTTGCCAGGATCCTGGGAAACCCCCATTCCTCCATCTTCTTTTCAACCGGGTATAACAGGTAGGCAAATAAAACAGCTATAAAGACAGGATACAGAAACTCTCTGGCTTCTACCAATACATAAACCAGCAAAATGCCAAATAACAGGATGAGGGTTAACTTCTGTAAAGTTTCAATCTTTTTGCTCATATTTCCTTCTACTGTGTCTACACCCCTTTGAGTTATAAAACCTGGCTTTCCGATTTAATGGTGTGAAGCCTCCTTCTGAACACATTCCCTAAAAATTACGAAAAACAACTAACAGCAGGGTTAAGCAATTAATAACCTACCTTTACACCGGAAATACAAAATCATATGACTGCATTCAAAGACCTGAACCTATCTTCTGCCCTTCAAAAAAGCCTGGAGGAGCTAGGCTACACTACCCCTACCCCAATCCAGATAAGTGCTATCCCGTTGCTGCTACAGGGGCAGGATGTGGCAGGCCAGGCAGAAACAGGCAGCGGTAAAACGGCAGCTTTCGGACTACCGATCCTGCAAGGCGTTGATACATCTTTGCAGCAGGTACAGGCACTGGTGATCGTGCCCACCCGCGAGCTGGCTGTACAGGTACGGCAGGAGCTTAAGAAGTATGGCAAGTACATGGAGAACCTGAAGATAAGCGCATTCTATGGTGGTCACTCCTTCTCCCAGGAGCGTGCTTCCCTGGCACATCCCCCCCAGGTTTTAGTTGGTACCCCCGGCAGGCTTACAGACCACCTGAACCGCAAAACAGTAGACATGGGTATGGTAAAACAGCTGGTGCTGGACGAAGCCGACAAACTGCTGGAAATGGGCTTTGAAGAAGAAATAGACCAGGTGCTTGCTGCTATGCCACGTAAAAGGCAGACCATCCTTTTCTCTGCCACCATGCCTGATGATGTGAAGGAACTGATCTCTAACTCACTGAAGAACCCTCAGTTCGTCAAAGCCTCAGCCAACGCCATTCCGGACCAGGTTAAATTGGTCGGCATAAAAGTAGAACACCATGACAGGAAGGAAGTTATTGTAAACCTGCTGAAAAGTGTGGATCCTGCCGGCACGGTTGTGTTCACCAACACCCGGATTGCAGCAGATGAACTGGCTGCCTTGCTACAGGAACAGGGCATCGCAGTAAAGGCCCTGCATGGAGGTATGGAGCAGGTAGACCGTGACAAAACAATGACACTGTTCAGAAACAAGACCACCCAGGTGCTGGTCGCCACTGATGTGGCAGCGCGAGGACTGGACATTGCGGCTTTACAAAACATCATCCACTATGAACTCCCGATAGATGCCGCCGCATACCTGCACCGCAGCGGACGAACAGGCCGGGCCGGGAAGAGCGGAACAGTATATACGCTGGCCACACCCCGCGATGAAAAGCAGCTCCGCGAATGGGAGCAGGTGCGAATGGATGAATGGTTAAGCGCCAGCACCCTAAAAGAGAAAGCACCAAAAGCTGCTGTACCGGCTGCGTCATCCTTTGCCACGCTGCATATTAGCGGGGGACGAAAAGACAAGATCAGTCCCAGGGACATTGTAGGAGCACTCATAGCAGAAGCAGGCTTGAAGGTTGACCAGATAGGTAAAATCGAGGTTCAAGACAGGATGAGCTTTGTGGCCGTGCCGCATGCGCAAAGTAAAAGTATTGCAGAGAAGCTTAGCGAGGGAAAGATAAAAGGGCGCAAGTATAAGGTGAATCTGGTCAGGTAAATTTTTTTTCCTTTTTTTTACCTGGTAGGACATAGTTGGCAAATCATTTGCTTTTTCATAGTAAAATTAATTTAGACTGGGGAACCACCCTTCCTAAAAATAAGTTTGTCAAACTATGAGAACATTGTGTTTTGCTATCTTTTTTTGCGTATCTATTGCCAATTTTCCAGCCAGTGCTCAGTATAAAGATGCTGCTGCGCAAGCCATAGAAAACATAGAGGCAAAATATCGGCAATTAAGTACCGAAGCTGATTTCGTAAAAGTGAATGGAGTACCCGTGGCACAAAATACTCGCTTCATTCAACCAGAGGATCAGGTGGTAGAAGATTACAGTAAATTACGCCAGATCGCCTTGGTTCGACATGGGGAGCCGGACCTGGAGAAAACAGGAAAGTTCTCTTTTGATGAGGCCAGGCAGTACCTGCAAAACTATGACAGCGTAGGAATCCTGGTGCCAGACAAGCCCTTTCTGGCTATTGACAAACCGGATGAAGTCTCTATTTTCTCCAGCTCCATCAACCGTGCCCGTGCCACTGCCAGCTACTTGTTTGGCGAGGATACCATGATCACTGTTTCGCCGGAATTCAGAGAATTTGAGAGAACGTTAGGCAAACGTACTTTGAAAATGCGCATGCCTATTAAATTCTGGACTACAACAGCACGGATCAAGTGGATGTTGGGGATAGACCGTCAGGGAATTGAAACCTTTGCTGATGCAAAAGAGAGGGCTCGCAAGGCAGCTCAACAATTGGCTTCAGCCACAGAAGAGAATCCGAAAGCTGTACTAGTGGCGCATGGCTTCCTGAATCGTTATATCAAACAGGACCTCGAGAAAATGGGATGGCGCGTGGTTCGTGATGGAGGAAGCGGTTATTTTGGAACCACAATCCTTGTTAAAATTGATGAAAAGGCTAACGA
>NZ_JBHULU010000021.1:591566-678493 GCF_042684605.1 Pontibacter locisalis | reverse complement strand
AGTACCTTCTGGAAGCCCGCTCTACTTCAATAATATGAAGTAGAGCGGGCTTTTTGTTTTTTTAATGTTCTTCTTATCAAATGCTCCTTCCTAATCATCTAAAAAGCTAATTTAATTAGCAAATTCATTGGGGTGAATGCTAATTTATTTTACCTTTACCTCATGGAGATGATCGTAGGAATAGCCGCATTTTTGGGAGGGCTGGTAGTTGCCTTCCTGGCACTGAAGGGAAAGCTGAATGCTTTGCAGCAAACGGCAAATCAAGCTGCTGTTACCCAAGGCGTGCTGGAGGGCCAGGCAAAGCAAAAAGCTGAGGAGCTGAACCAGCTAAAAAGCCAGTTGCGGGATGCACAGACCGAAACGCTAGAACTGACGAATGCCCTTACGAAAACCGAGACGGACTACGAACATCTGAAGTTACGCCTGCAGGAACAGGGTAAAGAACTGGAGCAGCTTCGTGAGAAGTTTTTGCAGCAGTTCCAGAGCATCTCCAACCAGGTTCTTATGACCAATGCCGAGCACTTTAACAAAGCCTCTTCCGAGAACCTGGAGAGGATTCTGTCGCCGTTAAAGGAGCGCATCAAAGAATTTGAAGCCAAGGTAGATCAGACCTATGAGAAAACCTTAAAAGACAGCGCGTCCCTGAAAGAGCAGATCACGCAGCTTGCCTCTCTTAACCAACAGATGAGCCAGGATGCCCTTAACCTTACCCGTGCCCTGAAAGGGGAAAGCAAAACACAGGGCAACTGGGGGGAATACCTGCTTGAAAGCCTGCTGGAGAAATCCGGTCTGCGTAAAGGGGTGCATTACGAGCGCGAAGAAGTACGCCAGAATGATGAGAAGCAGGTGTACCGCCCGGATGTGATCGTGCGCCTGCCAGATGGGAAACACCTTATCATTGACTCTAAAATGTCGCTGGTAGCCTATGAGGCTTATTGCAGCTGCGAGGATGAGCACCAGCAGGAAGTATACCTGCGTGGGCACATCGGCTCTGTACGAACCCATTACACAGATTTGGGAAAGAAAAACTACCACCGGCTTGCAGGCATCAACTCACCGGATTTTGTGTTGATGTACATTCCGATAGAACCAGCCTTTAACCTGGCCGTGCAGAATGACCACGACCTTTTCACCGATGCCTTTGACAAGAACATCGTGCTTGTTACCACCTCTACCCTACTGGCCACCTTGCGTACGGTGGCAGGTGTGTGGCGCCAGGAAGACCAGAAACGCAACGTGCTGCGAATTGCCGAAGAAAGCGGTAAGCTTTACGATAAGTTTGTAGGCTTTGTAGATGATCTTAAAACCATAGGCAAGCACCTCGAGCATAGCCAGAGCTCCTACAACGCTGCCATGAATAAGCTAACGGATGGAAAAGGCAACCTGATCAGACGCGTGGAAATACTGCGGGAGCTTGGAGCCAAGACTAGCAAAACCATTGATGATAACCTGCTGCAGGAGGCCCAGATCACAGAAGAAATGGAGCGATCCGAATAAGATAATCCCCAGATAAATCCTCCCATAGCCACTATTTAAGAAGGGTTATGTTGTTTAGGAGGCTGATGGGTTAAGGAAGTGCACAGTTTTTGCTTCTACAGCGTAAGAGTGCTATATTAGTTCATAATCCTAAACTCACCTTATGAAAAAACTCATCCTTAGCGGCCTGACCGCCGCCATACTATTCTCTTCCTGCTCCAGCCAGAAAACTGAAACTGCCGGCATGGAACAAACTGTTGAAATGACGGCAGTGCAGCAGGAAGCACAGACTTTCCTGGATAATTATTCCCAGACATTCAAGGACCTGTACACCAAATCGGCAGAAGCTGAGTGGTCAAGCAACACTAAAATTGTAGAAGGCGACACCACCAATGCAGCGGCTACCCGACGTGCTAATGAGGCTTTTGCTGCTTTTACAGGAAGCACAGAGAATATCAACACCGCCAAAGCCATGCTGGAGAAAAAAGACCAGCTAACACCACTACAGGTGAAACAGTTTGAGGCCATTCTGTATGCCGGTGCCAACAATCCGCAGATCATTCCGGAAGTTGTAAAAGCAAGGATTAAGGCGGAAACAGAGCAGACGGAAAAGTTGTACGGCTTTGATTACCGCATCTATGAAAAGTCAGTAAGCACCAACGACATCGACAACATCCTTAAAAGTGAAAAGGACCTGAAGAAGCGCCTGGATGCATGGCAGGCAAGCAAGGCCGTAGGACCTGGTTTAAAAGAAGGCCTGCTTAACCTGCGCAACCTGCGAAATGAAACCGTTCAGAGCCTTGGATACGACGACTACTTTACATACCAGGCTTCTGACTACGGTATGTCTCGTGCCGAGATGATGGACCTGATGCAGCAGATCAACGAAGAGCTTCGCCCCTTGTACCGCGAGCTGCATACGTACGCCCGTTACGAGTTAGCAAAAAAATACGACGTGAAGCAGGTACCGGACTACCTGCCGGCGCACTGGCTGCCAAACCGCTGGGGCCAGGACTGGAGCTCCATGGTAGAAGTAGAAGGAATTGACCTGGATGCTGCTCTAAAGCCTAAAGGAGCAGAGTGGATCGTGCAGCAGGGAGAGCGCTTTTATACCAGCCTTGGCTTTCCGAGCCTTCCGAAGACTTTCTACACCAAGTCCAGCCTTTACCCGCTACCGGCAAACGTAAACTACAAGAAAAACAACCACGCTTCTGCCTGGCACATGGATCTGGATAATGACGTACGCAGCCTGATGAGCGTGGAGCCAAACTCGGAGTGGTATGAAACCACGCATCATGAATTAGGCCACATTTACTACTACATGACCTATACGAACCCAGAGGTACCGGTACTATTGCGTGAGGGTGCCAACCGTGCTTACCATGAGGCAATCGGTTCTTTAATGGGGCTGGCTGCCATGCAGAAACCATTCCTGGCAGAACTAAACCTGATCGACAAAAATGCACAGACAGATGAGGTACAGGCACTGCTGAAAGAGGCGCTGAGTTATGTGGTATTCATACCTTTCTCTTCCGGTGTGATGAGCGAGTGGGAAAACGATTTTTACGCAAATAAACTCCCGGCTAATAAGCTGAATGAGCGCTGGTGGGAATTGAAGAAAAAGTACCAGGGCATTGTGCCACCAACTGATCGTGGTGAGAATTACCTTGATGCTGCCACTAAAACCCACATTAATGATGACGCGGCTCAGTATTACGATTACGCCATGAGTTACATCATCCTGTTCCAGCTACACGATCATATTGCCAAGAACATCCTTAAGCAGGACCCACATGCCACGAACTACTACGGCAAAAAAGAAGTGGGCAATTTCCTGCGCGATATCATGTACCCGGGATCATCTGCCGACTGGCGTGAGATGCTGAAGGAAAAAACAGGCGAAGAGCTTAGTGCCCGCGCCATGGTTGCTTACTTCCAGCCGCTGATGGATTACCTGAAAGAGCAGAACAAAGGCCGAAAGTACACACTCTAAATTTGAGAGTTTGCTTAAGAGCAGTGTCTTAACAGGCACAATAACAAAAGCCGTAGCGATGGTTCGCTACGGCTTTTGTTTTATTTACACTAGGATAAGGTTAAAGCCTCTCTCTTTCCTTTTCGGCTTTAGAGTTCCAGGTTAAGATCACTGCAGTAATATCGGATTGCATCCGCTTATAACCGAATATAAACAGTACCGTGAGCTTAAATGTCGCTGCTATTATTCAGAGTACCTCAGATTAAGGTTCTCTAATAGATAACCGTTAGCTCTAACAAGAGATCCTTATAGGTAAATCAGAGTGAAAGAAATCACACTTGTTGAGGCACTGTCTTACTTTTTGTAATTACTAAGCTTTTGTACCTAACAAATGCTACAGAAAGTGGCAATTACCATAAATAACCTTATATTGTAAAAGCAAAATACTATGGTGGAGTTTGATAAAGTAGTGCTTAAATCAATAAAACTGGCATTCATTAATTAAAACTAACTCCGCACATATTGCCAATAACCGGAATAACTCCTTATACACTATAGTTGGGGCAAATTCAAATGAACAAGATAACAACTATACTTCTATTATTTGTTGCTCTGAACTCCTTCGGGCAAGGAGTACGGATAGACACACTAAAGGTACTATTGTCTCCTAGCTTTGTAGATATACAATCCGAAAGTAACAATTATCCAATTGTGCGGACAGGTGACTCAAGAACAGACTTGTTGATAAACAATGATATAAAAAATAAGCTCACCCACAACGAGTACCCCGAAGCTTCCATGGATTCAACAATTGCTAATTGGGCAGCAGAAGGAATTGTGTATCTTGACTTTCAGGTTACCTACAATAAGCAAGGAATACTATCTCTTAACATAAGTGCCGAAGGTTGTGGAGCCTATTGCACCAGCTGGACCGAGTACTTGAACTACTCAACGTTGACAGGTAAGGCTCTGTATTTAGGTGATGTGGTTGATACCAAAGGGGGCTTTAAGGAGCTGGTGTTGAAACAAAAGAAGGCTCAATATGAAAAACAGAGAAAAGAGCTTAAAAAAATGCTTCTTGACAAGGAGTCAGGACTTGACTCGGCAACATATGACTGGGCACTTGAACATTACAATGACTGCGAAACATCATCTGAACTTACAAGATTTGCTCTACATCAAAATCATTTAGAGATAGTAGAGTCTTGCTATCTGCCGAACGCAATCAAGAATTTGACACCAGTATTTGAATTGAAGTATCAATACTCAGATATTAAGAAGTACTTGAAAATAAAGAACTAGCCCCAACCAAGTATAGCAGTCATGCCTCGGCTGACGCCTCGCCATCTGCTATACCAATCCGTCAGACTGTCTAATAACATCTTACTTCCGGCAACCTTTGTCAAGCTAAGCAGCTAAGTGATACTACACGTATCCTCCTAAGCTATGAAATTCAAACAAGCCTACAGCCGGGACGAGCCTCCCGGTGGTGGGGCCAGCCTGGAGGGGCTGATCTCCGCCGACAACGAGGTGCGCTTCATCGACGCCTTCGTCGATTCGCTTCCGCTCGAAAAATTAGGCTTCCGCACGGACTTCCCCGAGAACGGCCGCCCGGCCTACCATCCATCCATACTGCTCAAGCTGCTGGTCTACGGCTACCTGAACCGCATCCGCTCTTCGCGCTGCCTGGAACGGGAGTGCGGCCGCAACCTGGAGGTGATGTGGCTCTTGGGCCAGCTTCGGCCAGACCACAACACCATCGCCAATTTCCGCAAGAACAACTCAAAGGCCATCACCCGTGTCTTCCGCGCCACGGTTCGGGCGGCGCAGCACTTTCACTTGATCGGCGGCGAGCTTTTGGCCGGCGATAGCACCAAGCTGCGGGCACAGAACTCGAAGAAGAACAACTATAACCGGGGCAAGATCACCCGCCACCTGGCCTAAATTGAAGAGAAACTCACGGCCATTCAGCAGGCCCTGGCGCAGACGAACCAGGTGGAGCGGCTTTTGGATGCGATGGCCCACCACGCGCTGCGGCGCGAGCACTACCTCAGGCTCCTGCACTACCTGGAGGACTCGGGTGAGGACCAGGTCTCCACCTCCGACGCGGAGAGCCGGCAAATGATCATCCGCAACACCATCACGGAAGTAGCTTACAACGTGCAGGCCACGGTGGACGCCCGGCACTGCCTTTTGATCGACTACCGCGTCACCAACCACAACGATCGCCAGGCGATGGGCAATATGCTCCGCAGGGCCAAGAGCATTGTGCGCAACCGCTCTTTCACGGCCCTTTTCGACAAGGGCTACTATGCTGGCTCGGAGCTGGAGACCGCCCAGGGGCTGGGCATCACGGCGCTGGTGGCCGTGCCTGCGCCCGCATCCAACGCGCCGGACCCGGCCTATAACGTTGAGCACTTCGCCTATGACCACACAAGCGATACCTATACCTGCCCCGAGGGCCACACCCTCACCACCAACGGGCACGTCTACACCAAGCACCTGAGCCGGGCTCACCCGACCAGCTTCCACCAGTACCGCACCAAGGCCTGCAAGACGTGCGCGGTGCGTCACCGGTGCACGACAGCCAAAAACGGCAGGCTCATCGAGCGCAATCTCTACTCGCCGGTCTTTGAGCAAAACCGTCAAAACATAGCAGCTAACCCAGAGCTCTACAAGCGCCGGCAGGCTATCGTCGAGCACCCCTTCGGCACCATCAAGCGGCAGTGGGGCTACAGCTACGTGCTCACCAAGCAGGGAATGGAGCGGGCCTCGGCTGACGTGGGCCTGATGCTGGTGGCCTACAACCTGCGCCGCATCTTTAATATCGTCGGTTGGCAGGCGCTGCTGGCCTATGCCAGGGCCCGTGCGGCCTGTTTAGCCTTGCTGAGCGGTTGGAGAGCCTGCTGGCGGGGCTACAGCCAACGTATAAAAAGACTCGCCAGTAGTGCAATATATCTGTAAATCACTATCTTTAACCAAGAAACGAGCAGAAGTTTTTAGACAAACTGGCGTTACACGCAATTAGAGTATTAAAGACAAGCATGAGATAGAACAATACTTTTTCAATAAGTTGAGAGAGTTATATGCTATTCTACATTTTTGGCAATATTTCAAAAAAGAACCTGATATTTCATATAATTTCAAAAGGCTGACGGGTAAGAAACCTACCACAATAGAATCCATTAAAAGAGAAAAAGCAACATTAACAGCTTCCGAAAATCGTGTGTAGCCGTGCTCTGCGGAACACGGCTACACACGATTTTGCCAGGAAAGTTTAAACCACCTTACCCTACCGGAATATTACGCTTGCTTGTAAGCTTCCAGAAAAGTAGACAACCTGTCCAGGGTATGGCTGAGTTCAACAGGCTCTGGCAAGTACACCACCCGGAAATGATCGTGTTGTGGATAGTTGAAGCCTGTGCCCGGAACTAACAGCACGTGTTGCTCAGTCAGAAGATCTAAGGCAAACTGCTGATCATCCCGCACCTTGAACTTATTGAGATCTATTTTAGGGAACATGTAAAAAGCCCCCATTGGCTTTACGCAGCTGATTCCGGGTATGGCAGTCAGCTTTTCATAACAGATCTGCCGTTGCTGCCCTAGCCTGCCCGTAGGCAATGTGAGGTCAAAGATTGTCTGCTGCCCCTCCAAAGCTGCTTCAATGGCATACTGAGCAGGCACATTACTGCAAACACGCAGGCTGGCCATGGTGTTCAGGCCCTGTATGTACCCCCTGCCCTTCTCTTTTGCTCCGCTCACCAGCATCCATCCGGCCCTGAAGCCGGCTGCTAAATAATTTTTTGAGAGACCTCCGAAGGTAACGCAAAGCACCTTATCAGATATAGAAGCCGTAGAAGCATAGGTCACCCCATCGTACAGTATCTTGTCATAAATCTCATCAGAGAAAACAACCAGATCGTGTTCCTCTGCCAGCTTTACCAGTTCCTGGAGTAACTCCTTAGAATAAACAGCTCCGGTAGGATTATTTGGGTTGATGATAACGATAGCTCGTGTACGGCTTGTTATCTTTCGCCTGATGTCGGTTAAATCCGGAAACCAGTCCGATGCCTCATCACAAAGGTAGTGTACCGCCTTGCCTCCGGCAAAGCGGACAGATGCAGTCCAGAGCGGATAATCCGGTGAAGGTACCAGCACCTCGTCCCCTTCGTTCAGCAGTCCCTGTACCGCATGCATGATCAGGTCGCTCACACCATTGCCCAGGAAAATATCATCTGTATGGATATTAAGTATTCCCCTTTCTTCATACTGCTTTTTTAAAGCCTCACGGGCACTTAGCAATCCTTTATGGTCTGAGTAGCCTTGAGCCTGCTGCAGGCTCTGGATTAATCGCTCCGTTACCTCCTGTGGCGCATCAAAGCCAAAAGGCGCGGGATTGCCAATGTTCAGCTTCGTAATGCTGTGCCCCAGCAGTTCCAGCTCTTTTGCTCTCTCATATAATGGTCCGCACAAGTCATACGAAACATTGTTCAGGCGCTCACTTCTCTTGATCATCACGAAAAAAATTTAGCGAAGATAACATACAGTTTCATAGCCTGTACACCTGCTGAGGCTGTATTTTAAAGCAATGCAAAACAGATGCCGCCACTTATACTTCTTCCCCTTCGGTTAATTCAACTTCATACTGCCCACCTGGCAACAGCTTTACCCTGTAAACCTTATCAAAACCTTCGCTTAAGGCAGGCACCTGCAGTTTTTTATGCGTACCATAGATACCTTTATCCGGAACCAGGAAGCGGCCGCTACGGGTACTGTTACGCTGTAGGGCTTCTGCTGAAGTGGACTCAAAGAAGTAGCAGATGACCTCGTACCTGGCAGCCCTGGCCAGTGCCACATACCTGGCTCTTTCTTCGGAAGTAGGGTTGGTGTTATTAACTACAAACCGCATCTGTGTCTGGAGGCAAACTTTCAGGAACTTCAGCTCGCGGTTTCGGGTACGCAGCAGATCCATGCTGATGCGCACATGGCTGTTAAAGAAGTGTTCTTTGTAAAAGGTAGATTTACCGCTGGCCTGAATGCCACAGAAGATAATTGCCTGCATGTGTTGAAATTGCTTTAGTAGGTATAAGCAGTAAGCGACATAGAGGTTACTAATGTGACTTATGAAACTTTCCGGTAAAGCTGCCTTATATTTTACAGGAACTTTTTAAAATTGACTTTAAACCGAATACATAAAATGAAGAAAAGACTGGTGGTGTTATCAGGTGCAGGCATAAGCGCAGAGAGCGGGGTGGCTACGTTCAGGGATGCAGACGGCTTATGGGAAGGGCACGATGTGATGGAGGTAGCCTCTCCGCAGGGCTGGAAAAAGAATCCTGAACTGGTGCTGGACTTTTACAATAAGCGACGCAAAAATGCGCATGAAGTAGAGCCCAACGCCGGGCATAAGGCACTGGCTGATCTGGAAAAAGACTTTGATGTGCGCATTATCACCCAAAACGTTGATAATCTTCATGAAAGGGCTGGCAGCACGAACGTGATACACCTGCACGGAAAATTGTTCGAGAGCCGGAGCACACTGGACCCCAGCCTGATTTACCAGATGGAGGGATGGGAGCTGAACCTGGGAGAAAAGTGTGAACGTGGTTCACAGCTACGCCCAAACATTGTCTGGTTCGGAGAACCTGTACCCATGATGGAAAAGGCCATGGAAGAAACTGTACAGGCAGATATCTTCCTGGTGGTAGGCACCTCCCTGGTGGTTTACCCGGCAGCCGGACTGGTCGATTTTGTTCCCGACGAAGTTCCCATTTTTGTGGTAGACCCAAGGCTTCCTCCCATGCGAAACCGGCCAAACCTATACCTTTATGAGGAGAAGGCCAGCACAGGAATGATAAAAGTTTCCCAGGTATTACGGGAAAGATTCCTCTAACCAAAACACAAGAGGAAAGCAGAAGGCGCAGTTTCTTTGTTGAAGCTGCGCCTTCTGCTTTTTTAATCTCTTTCATTATTCCTCCTGCTTTGCCTTAAGCTC
This sequence comes from Pontibacter locisalis, assembly GCF_042684605.1. Taxonomy (NCBI): domain Bacteria; kingdom Pseudomonadati; phylum Bacteroidota; class Cytophagia; order Cytophagales; family Hymenobacteraceae; genus Pontibacter; species Pontibacter locisalis. The sequence continues at coordinate 669,050 of NZ_JBHULU010000021.1, read as the reverse complement.
TACCACCCTTTCTCCTAAATCAACAACTTGTGATTACTTGTTTAAGATAAATTACATAAATACATCTAACTTTTTTTTTAGACGTACCTAAATTAATACTTTTGCAAAACTAATTACTTATAAATAGAAATATGTTATACAAAATATTTTTTCTGCTTTTGATCCCTTCTTTAAGCTATGCTCAGAACGGAAGTATAAGCGGCAAAGTGAATTCAGGTGGCAAGGAGCTGCCTTATGCTACTGTTATGTTAAAGGGTACAAAATGGGGAGCCCCGACAGAAGAGAATGGCAAATATGAGATAAGGGATGTGCCACCGGGTACATATCAACTCATCGTCTCTGCCATAGGTTACTTGCCAACTGAAAGAAGTGTACAGGTATCTTTAGGCACAGAAACGGTAGAGAACTTTGTACTACGGGAAGGTAATGCAACCCTGAATGAAGTAGTAGTTACCGGAACGCGCACAAGCCGGCGACGGCTGGAAAGCCCGGTAGCGGTTAACCTGCTCGATAGTAAAACCTTTAACCTCACCCAATCCAACACACTGTCAGAAGGGCTTTGCTTCCAGCCGGGCTTGCGAATGGAGACTGACTGCCAGACGTGTAATTACACGCAGCTGCGCATGAATGGGCTAGGAGGCTCCTATTCCCAGATACTCATCAACAGCAGGCCTGTATTCACCTCACTGATGAGTCTGTACGGGCTGGAGCAAATTCCCACGAACATGATTGACCGTGTAGAAATAGTACGGGGCGGAGGTTCTGTGCTGTATGGCTCCAGTGCCATAGCAGGCACGGTAAACATCATCACGAAAGAGCCTGTTGAAAGCTCTTATACCCTCTCTACAACCTCCTTGATAACAGACGGTGCAGCCTGGGATCATTTCATTAACGCCAATGTGAACACAGTGAACGAGGAACAAAACGCAGGGATCTCCTTCTTCGGGTCATTTCGTGACAGGCAAGCATATGATGCCAATAATGATGACTTTTCAGAACTATCCAGGCTTGACAACAACTCCTTTGGTTTTAATACTTTTTTCAAGCCTACAAAACTCGATAAACTGGAAGTAAACGGCTGGAGCATTTATGAACTGCGGCACGGGGGCAACAAACTGGATAGACCAGCCGACCAGGCCGACCAGTCGGAATACCGGCTGCACAATATACTGGTGGGAGGAGTTAACTATGATCATGTAGCACAGGATGGTAAAACTTCCTACAGTATTTATGGTGCTGCCCAGAATTCTGGGCGCACCCATTATACCGGAATTGATCAATCAGATGGCTGGGGAAAGACGAAGAACCATACCTTACAGGGAGGCTTTCAGTACAACTATATTTTCCATGATTTTCTGGGAGGGCGAAACACTTTTACCACAGGAGCAGAGCATGTGTACGAGTCAATCTTCGATGAGATAGAGGCTTATGCTTTTCTGGTGGACCAGCAAACGAGCCTGACAGGGGTATATCTGCAAAGTGACTGGGATATTACGCCTGCAATCACGGTTCTCTCAGGAATAAGAGCGAACAAACACACCAATGTAACAGGGTTAACCTTTACACCGCGCATCAGCGCCGTTTATAAACTAGGTACCACTACACAAATCAGGGCCTCTTACGCCAGGGGCTTTAAAGCACCCCAGGCATTTGAAACAGACCTGCATATTGCTTTTGCCGCCGGCGGAGTTTCACTGATCCAGGTTGACCCGGGTCTTCAGGAAGAAACCTCCAACAGCTTTAGTGCTTCTCTTGATTTTAATAAAGCAAGTGAGGAAATGATTTTTGGTTTTACCCTGGATGGCTTTTACACCAGGTTAATAGATGCCTTTGTATTGGAGGAGCTCGGTACAGATGAACAGGGCAACCAGAGACTGCTCCGTAAAAACGGAGGCAATTCTACTGTAAAAGGAATCACGTTGGAAGGGCGGCTAAATTATAGTCAGCTTTTCCAGGTAGAGACAGGCATCACTTTTCAACGGTCGTTTTACGATTCCCCGGTTGCCTGGTCGTCTGAGATCAGCCCCACCCGGGAATACCTCCGGACACCCAACACCTATGGCTATTACGTGCTCACCATGCTGCCCCAGAGCAGGTTTACGGCGGCCTTTTCAGGAGTATTAACAGGCCCGATGAAGGTGCCGCACTTCGGGGGAGCACCCGGCGTGACAGAGGATGCCCTTGTTACATCACCAACATTCCTGGAAAACAACCTGAAGCTGGCTTACCGGTTCACGTTTGACAACATTAAAAAAGACCTTCAGCTAAGTGCAGGAGTTCAGAATATATTCAATGCCTATCAATCTGATTTCGATATTGGTAAAAACAGAGACAGCAACTATGTTTATGGCCCTGCCAGGCCCCGCACCTTCTTTGTAGGGTTGAAATTCGGATTGATGTAATCTGTGAACCCATTATAGTCTAAACCCTTAGGAACCTTACAGATAAATAAATGCGTAGTACCTAATGTTCATCAAAACGCAATGACTATGAACTACAAATACAGATTACTCTCTACACCAGATACCTGGAGCCTTACGATTGTCCGTGTCTTTCTTGGCCTGGTACTCTTCCCGCACGGTGCCCAGAAGCTGCTTGGCTGGTACGGTGGTCACGGTCCCTCTGGCTTCATAAGCTCTTTTGAGCAAATGACGGGTTGGCCCGGTTTCCTGGCCTGGATAGTGATCATAATAGAGTTTGTTGGATCACTCTGCCTGATTGTTGGTTTCTGGACCCGTTTCTGGGCTTTCAGCATCATCTGCCTTTTCACAGGAATTGTGCTGATGGTCCACCTGCAGTATGGGTTCTTTATGAACTGGGGCGGCAACAAAGCCGGCGAAGGATTTGAGTATCACCTTCTGGTAATCGGTATGGCCTGGGCATTGACTGTGGGTGGCGCCGGTTATTTAAGTATAGACAAAGAAATGGCCGGAAAAGACCGTGCTTTCTAAAGAAAGAGAGGCGGATTAATCTTCCGCCTCTTCTCCTTTTTCAACAATATCACCTTCAGAAAAAAGGATTATCTTCATCATTTCACGCCACTTTGGCTTTTTGCGTAGCAGGAACTCCAGGTCCATTCCAAAGTGCTTGAACTCCTCTTCCTGTGCGTTCTGCATAATAGCTTTTGCCTCCTCATCTTTTTCTACAGATATACGCTGTTCGTACCAGCTGATGGCTTCGGCTTCTTCTATCACAGAGGTAATCATGCGCACAAAAGTGCGTGTCTCCTGTGAAAGCTCCTGAGGTGGTTCATGGTATTGTTCTGTCGGCATAAGTATAGCTTTTATCTTAAGGTTAACTTCTCCTACCCTAACGCCATATACCCTTTTTTGTTCAGGCCTGTTCCAAACTGGTGTTACCAGGCTCCCACTTTATTCCCTGCTCATACCAAAGCTCACCGTACCTGATCTGAAGCGGTGACGGTATGTTGTTGTGGTAAAGTTGCCCGGTGCCAAGTCCCTGGGGCATTGTAATATCATAGTTTGCAGTAAACTGGCTGATCGCATTAAGCCCAATGTTCGACTCCAGTGCAGATGTCATCCACCAGCCAATACTTCGATCCTCTGCCAGGTCTATCCATTCCGCACTGGCAGCCAGTCCGCCAACTAATGTAGGCTTAAGGATGATGTACTGCGGATTTATCTTTTCCAGTAACCGTACTTTTTCATCTGTGTGCTGCACCCCGATCAGCTCTTCATCAAGGGCAATAGGAACAGGGGTATACGCGCAAAGTTGTGCCATCTCCTCGGGCTGTCCCTGCCTGATAGGTTGCTCTATGGAGTGAATGTCATACTTTGCCAACCGCTCCAGCTTCTTATAAGCTTCCTGAGGCGAAAAGGCACCATTGGCATCTACCCGAATAGTAAGGCAGTCTGCCCCTGCCGTTTCCCGGATGCTTTGCAGCATCTCCAGCTCCTGTTTAAAATCTAAGCCACCAATCTTGAGTTTTAGGCAGGAATAGCCATCTTCGAGCTTCTGTTCAATCTGCCGGCGCATAAAGGTTTCTTCCCCCATCCAGATCAGCCCATTAATGGGTATCCCGGCTTCCCCTCTGCTAAAGGCGTTCCCGTAAATTTTATGGCTCCCCCCATTTTTAAGATCCAGCAGGGCGGTTTCAAGAGCAAAGCGCAGAGCAGGCCATCCTTCCAGTTCAAGCGCTTCGGGCAAGGCCTCTCCTGCTGTTAGCTGTACCTCCTCCGCGTTTACCAGGCGCACTACCTCCTTTATTTTATCCTCTAGTTCCGGCCGGTAATCAATACTCAGGCCCGCTAAGGGTGCACATTCCCCAATACCTTTCTCCTCCGGTTTGTCTTCGGAGAAAACACTGACATAAAACACCTTATGGTTTTGAATAGCACCCCGCGAAGTACGCGCGGCGAACTTGAATTCTAATAAATGGGACGTATAGCTAAGTCGCAGGCTCATGTAAAACTGTTACTGAATTTTAGGCAAGTTAAACCATAACTAATAATTATGACGTAGATATAGTGCTAAGTATATAGTGTCGCGGCTAAGCCAGTGTGTACACCCTGTAACCAGTGAGTTGCACTGAAAGAACGAAACAGCCACTTAGAATGTAGCTGACATCCTTGCGGAACAGAATATTTAAACCACATGCCGCCTCACTTGTTTATAGTTAATACCACTTACTGGCTAAACAAACTCAATGTTTACTTATGAGCACTCTCATCGCCTCTTCCACAGAAGTTGTTCTACAGCAGTACAAACAGATTCGTGCCCGCACCGAGCACATTTGTCAACCCCTGGAACCCGAAGATACTGTAGTGCAGCCCATAGTGGATGTAAGTCCGCCAAAGTGGCATATGGCACATACAAGCTGGTTTTTTGAAACGTTTGTACTAAAGCCCTATTTGCCTGGATACAAACTCTTTCATGAGCAGTACAGCTACCTTTTTAACTCTTACTATAACAGTGTGGGCAGCCGGGTTCAACGCGATCAGCGCAGTACACTCACCCGTCCGCCCTTACGGGATATCTATGCTTACCGCCAGCATGTGGATGAGCACCTGAGCAAATTACTGCAGCAAATACCTGACACGAAAGCCGCAGAAATGCTACCAGTGCTGCAGTTGGGCTTACAGCACGAACAACAGCACCAGGAGTTGCTCATCACAGACATCAAATATATTCTCAGCACGAATCCGCTTCTGCCTGCTTACAAACCACAGGTAAACTCAGGGCAAGAGCAAAAAGGCGTAAAGCAAAAGTTTCTGGATATTCCCGGAGGCAAATATGAGATTGGATATAAGGGAAATGACTTTTGCTTTGACAATGAACTGGGGGTGCATGATGTATGGCTGGATGATTTTCAGGTCATGAACCGCCTGGTGACAAATGAAGAGTACCTTGAGTTTATGCAGGATGGCGGCTACACGGACTTCAGGCACTGGCTGGATGAAGGCTTTGCGCTGGTAAACTGCAACAAACTGGAAGCGCCTCTTTACTGGCTGCAGCAGGACGGAGAATGGTGCAGGTTTACCATGCACGGCCTGGAGAAAGTTAACCTCAACGCCCCTGTTTGCCAGTTAAGCTTTTACGAGGCTGATGCTTTTGCCAACTGGTCCGGAAAACGCCTCCTGACTGAGTTCGAGTGGGAAGCTGCTTCTCAGGTCTACCCACCCACAGGAGGCAATTTTGTAGAGAGTGAACTTCTCGAACCCAAAGCGGCAGATCCGTCAGAAGAAGGATTGCAGCAGTTATATGGCGATGTGTGGGAATGGACCTACAGTGCTTATCACCCTTATCCTGGTTTTACAAAAGCACCGGGTGCCATTGGCGAGTATAATGGAAAGTTCATGATCAACCAGATGGTGCTTCGGGGCGGCTCCTGTGCCACGCCGGAAAATCACATTCGCACCACATACCGTAACTTCTTTCACCCGGATAAGCGCTGGCAATACAATGGTATCCGGCTCGCTAACAAATAATGATGGAATTAAACTCTACTCTAGCACCCATGATTGAATTAAGCCGCACAGAAGACGGCAGCAATAAAAACGGAGCCTTTGCCAAAGATGTGGCAGATGGTCTGAGCCAGAAGCAGAAGCACCTGCCCTCCCGCTACTTTTATGATGGCAAGGGAAGCCAGCTTTTCCAGCAGATCATGGATTTGCCCGAATACTACCTTACCCGCGCAGAGTTTGAGGTATTAACAGATAACCAGGAAGCCATGGTGCAGCACTTTGCCCATGAAGGCTTTTTTCATATGATCGACCTGGGTGCCGGCGATGCACTTAAGACCAAGATCCTGATCCGGCAGCTGACAAAACAACAAAGCAGTTTCGACTATGTACCCGTAGATATATCAGGCGATGCTATGAAGCAGCTAACCAAAAGCCTGCAGGAAGAAATGCCAGAGGTAGGTGTACAGGCTGTGGTAGGAGAATACTTCAAAGCGCTGCAGTGGCTACAGCAAAACAAGTCTGAACGTAAAGTGGTGCTGTTCCTGGGGTCCAACATCGGCAACTTCGAAATGAAGGAAAGTGTGGAATTCCTCTGCTCGATGCGCAGTTATTTAGGCGCCGGGGATAAACTCCTGATGGGGGTTGATCTGCGAAAAGACCCTGACACTATCTTGAATGCTTATGATGATGCAGCTGGCATTACCGCAGAGTTTAACCTGAACCTGTTGCACCGCATAAACCGCGAGTTAGGAGGAGAATTTGATGTCGATCAGTTTCAGCATTACGCTATGTACAACCCTTTGGAAGGCGTGATGCGCAGTTTCCTGATCAGCCTGAAAGAGCAGGATGTTTACATACGCGATACCGGGCGCACTTTCCACTTCGATGCATGGGAGGCGATCCATACGGAGAACTCACACAAGTACTTTATTGAACAGGTAAAAGAACTGGGTCAGCAATGTGGCTTTAAGATAGAAACAGTCTTCTATGACAGCCGCAGAGGCTTTGCTGATGTTCTTTTTACCACCGAATAGATTTTACCCTTTGCTATAAAAATCCACCCCCGTAAATTATTGCATGGAATATATTTCTCTTGCCTCTGGTGCCAGTTATTTTCAAAGCCCTGATGAAGCCGTGTCTACAGCTATTGATGCTTTACAGTCAGGCAAAACCTTTTATGGTCCTACAGAAGGAACAGAAGGATTGCGCAAAGCTGTCTGTAGACGGTATGAAGGAGAAGGCGCAACATTAGACCCGGAACAGGTTTTGATTACCCCTGGCAGCAAACAGGCACTTTTCAACCTTTTCACCATTCTTTTAAGGCAAGGGGATGAAGTTATAGTGCCTACCCCGGCATGGTTTGGCTTTCATGAGTTAATGAAGTATAGCTGCGGTGTTTTAAAGCCACTCCCAACCAGATTGGAAGAGGCGTATAAACTCACCCCTGACATGCTCCGAAAATCCCTGACCAATAGCAGCCGTATACTTTTACTAACCAATCCCGGCAACCCTACAGGTAAACTGTACAGCAAAGATGAACTGGAGGAACTGCTGGAGGTGGTAAACGAATACCCAAACCTATACCTGGTATCAGATGAGATATACGACCATATTACTTACAGTCGGCCTTTTACTTCTGTCCTTTCCTGCGAAGGGGCACAAAGAGAAAAAACAATCGTCATAAACGGGTTCTCGAAGAACTATGCCATGTCAGGCTGGCGTATTGGCTACATGGTGGGTCCGGCAGAGCTAATAAAGAAATGCACGGATTTCCAGGGAAGCACCTTATCTGGTGTCAGTGTTTTTGTGCAGGATGCTGCACAAGCCACACTACATGCAAGTGATAAGGCGCTAGCTCCTATGATACGTACGCTCAAGCACAACAGGGAGCTAATGAGGGAGGCACTTGACCAGGTGCCTGAAGTCCGGTATTTTGAACCAGAGGGTGCCTATTATTTCTTTCCTGATTTCAGCCACTATCTATCAAAAGGACCTTCAGCAGGCACACCGACAGGAACCGGCGCCGGTTTGTGGACTTATCTTCGGGAACAGTATAGCTTAGAACTAGCTCCCGGTGAAAACTTCGGTGCACCAGGACATGCACGGATGTCCTTTGCCATTGAAACACCCAGGCTTACCGAGGCCATGCAAAGGCTCCAGGACGGATTGGCAACTTACACTGACAAAAAATAGCACCTCTTTAAAAGAGTTTAAATTTTTCACCAAATTCAGAAGCCAAACACTTTTCTAATCAGTATAAATAGGTATATTGATGCTTTAAAACTTTTTTATGAATACCCGCATCACCTCTTGTTTTAGCACTCTTTTAATTGCTGCCACTTTTACTTTCTCTTCCTGTGATAATACCCAGACGCAGAAGTTAGCGATGGCAGATGAAGTACCAGCACAGACCCCGGACACAGCTTTAACTCTTGTTGCCTCAGCAGAAAAAACTGCCGCACCTGCTCCAGCACCGGAGCCAGCCGCTCCTGCAATAGATTTATCTGCTGATGCTGCCAGCATCTTTGCCAAGAAACAAGTACCTATTCTTTGCTATCACCAGATACGTGACTGGCAGGCATCTGACTCAAAGCAAGCCAAGGACTACATCGTACCGACCGACAGGTTTAAGGAACAGATCAAGATGCTGGCCGACAGCGGTTACCAAACAGTTCTGCCAGACCAGTTGATCGCTTACCTGACCACAGGTGCCCCACTACCTGAAAAGCCAGTCATGATCACCTTCGACGATACAAACCTGGACCAGTACACAAATGCGGTTCCGGAGTTAGAAAAGTATGGCTTTAAAGGAGTGTTCTTCATCATGACGGTATCCCTGAACAGGCCCCGTTACATGACCCGTGAACAGGTAAAAGACCTGTCAGATAAGGGACATGCCATTGGCAGCCACACCTGGGATCATCATAACGTAAAGAAATTTCAGGGGCAGGATTGGGTAACGCAGGTAGAAAAGCCAAAGAAAGTGCTGGAAGAAATTACCGGACAACCCGTTACATATTTCGCTTACCCCTTTGGGTTATGGAACCAACAGGCTATACCAGAACTCAGAAGCAGAGGGGTAACAGCTGCGTTTCAACTAGCAACAAAGCGTGATGAGCAGGAGCCTCTTTATACCATTCGCAGGATCATTGCCAGCGGGTACTGGGGCTCTGACAGGCTTTACAAGAACATGGTAGGAAGCTTTGACTAAAATCTTGCAAAGTTTAGTTGCTGCCGCCTGAGCCGAACAGGCTGTGTAATTCGGAGTATAAAACCTTTAGGTAAAAATGCAACACATGCATACTCCAAAACACCTGGGCATAGACTTTGGCTCTAAATTAGCAGGCACCACCGCAGCAGCCATGGTGCAGGATAAAGCACTGAAGGTATGGCAGAGCCACCGTGGTCAGGATGCCGACAAATGGTTGCTAGAATTAATTACAGAACTGCAGCCGGGAGAAATCTTTATTGATGCTCCCCTTACCCTTCCCGGGATATACACACAGGGTGTGTATACGTCAGATGCGGAGTACTTTTACCGTGCCTGCGACAGAGAAGTACAGGCTATGTCGCCTATGTTTATAGGTGGTTTAACTGCCCGGGCTATTCGATTGCGTGCAACGTTGGCCGAAAATGGAAGGGCAGTACTGGAGACCTATCCCAGCCAATTGGCAAAGCTGATTTTCCCCCAGCACTCCGGCTACAAAAAAGGTCTTACAGCACTCTCTGTTTATACAGAGACACTGCAAGACCTTTTGCCTTTTCCAATAGCTGAAGCGCCCACAAATTGGCATCAATTCGATAGTTTACTTGCCTGGTACAGCGGCTACAGGCATCTGCAAGGGCAAGCTCAACTTTATGGAGATCCCAGGGAAGGGCGCATCATCGTTTAATTGTCATTTGCATCCGCAGCAGTTTCCAATGTTCGGAACTCCATTTGTAGGGCTTTTATCTTCACCTCCGTATCAGTTGGGATATTGCCTGTAATCTGGCTCTTACGCTCATTCAGGTTTTCCAATATAATTTTAGCCATCTCCCACTCTTCGTCTGTCCAATTCTCATTCTGGGCTCTTACATTCTCCATAAAAGTAATGTAAGCGTCGCGCACATTGTTTTCGTTAATCGAGGCCAAATCGGCCCATTTGCCTAGAAGATTCCGCTCCCATTCACTTACAATACGTTCCTGATGGGTTCGTTTGTACATTTCGTCAGCATCATTAAATTCCTGCTTTAACTGCTTGTATTCTTCCTTTACTTCTGCGGTAAAATTGTCTTCTATCTGATCCAACTCTTCTGTACGGCTTCTAAAATCCTGCTTCGCCTGCTTCCAATCATCTTCTGTTTTATCAGCGATATTAGCAGTTGTAGTATTAACCCAGCTTCTAAAATCACTGAGTTCATCTTCTACAACATTGTCTGCTTCTCTGGTGCTTGAACAGGCACCTAAAACTCCAAATAGCAATAGCATGGTTAGCCAAATAGTCGTGTTCTTCTTCATAGTAATATGTGTTTGTTTATGATAGGCATAGATACGTGCCACACTTGCTTTAAGATATTTATACAGGTAAGTCGTTGTTTATTAGCAATTTGAATTTTAATTATTTAAGTATTATGTTAAAAAACAACTAAACTTAACATTACATGCCTCGTATACAAAATATACATAACTTGATAAATTTTATTATTTTTACAATATAGAGTTGTTCTATTAAAGAGCGCAATAGCCTATACTACGAGTATGCAGGAGATGGCACAAGTGTAGTGTAGGCTATATTTTTGTTAATACTTCAGCAGCTAGATAGTATAAAAGCTTTCTCCATTCATCTTAAAAGCTGCAGTCCCTCGTATACGTGTTTCAAACAAAAGAACTTATGCAGCTAGAAACAGCTTATATGCGTGAGGCAATAAGGCTTTCGCACGACAAAATGCTTGAAGGATTCGGGGGACCATTCGGGGCCGTGGTTGTGCATAATGGAGACATCATTGCCCGCGGCTATAACCAGGTATTGGCAACCAATGATCCTACAGCACATGCAGAGGTGGATGCCATCCGTAAAGCCTGTAATAAACTCGGTACTTATCAATTAAATTCCTGTGAGCTTTATACTAGCTGCGAACCCTGCCCCATGTGTTTGGGTGCTATCTATTGGGCAAGGTTCAGGAAAGTTTACTACGGGAATACCCGCCAAGATGCAGCCAACATTGGCTTCGATGATGCATTTATTTACCAAGAGATTGAAAGCCCTGTTTCCCAAAGGCAAATCCCCATGCAACAGTTGTTGTCTGATGAGGCTAAAATAGCCTTCAAAGCATGGCAGCTCAAGGAAAGCAAAACCAGCTATTGATTCCTTCTGATCTCCGGCACAAAGTGTCTAAATAAAAAACGGGGACCACACTCTAAAATGTGGTCCCCGCTCCTATATTATCAAAGTTTAATTAACGCTTCATCAGGTTCGCCAGGTTTCCAAGACCACCACGCTTACCGGACATCTTGTTCATCGAACGCATCATCTTACGCATGTCGTTAAACTGCTTCATCAGGTTATTTACCTGCTGCACATCAGTACCACTACCTTTGGCAATTCGTGCACGACGACTGCCGCTGATCATATCAGGGTTCTCACGTTCTGCCGGAGTCATGGATTTAATGATCGCCTCTATTGGTTTGAAGGCATTCTCATCTATCTCCACATCTTTCAAAGCCTTTCCAACGCCTGGTATCATACCTACAAGGTCTTTGATATCACCCATCTTTTTGATCTGCTCCAGCTGCGTCAGGAAGTCGTCGAAGTTAAACTGGTTTTTGCGGATCTTCTTGTTGATACGCTTCGCCTCATCTTCGTCAAATGCCTGCTGCGCACGCTCCACCAGGGAAATCACGTCACCCATTCCGAGGATACGCTGGGCCATACGATCAGGGTAGAACAAGTCAAGCGCCTCCATCTTCTCACCTGTAGAGATGAATTTGATTGGCTTTTCTACTACGGCACGAATAGAAAGAGCTGCACCACCTCGAGAGTCACCATCCAGTTTCGTTAACACAACACCATCAAAATCGATGCGGTCGTTAAAGGTTTTGGCAGTGTTCACCGCATCCTGACCTGTCATGGAGTCAACGACGAACAAAGTTTCCGACGGCTTAACAGCAGCCTTTATCTCCGCAATCTCTTTCATCATTGCCTCATCCACGGCCAGACGACCAGCGGTGTCAATGATAACTACTTTCTTATTTGTCTTCTTAGCATGCTCGATGGCATTAAGGGCAATCTGAACAGGATTTTTATTTTCCAACTCAGTATATGCCTCTACCCCTACCTGCTCGGCAAGAACCTGCAACTGGTTGATAGCCGCAGGACGGTAAACGTCACAGGCTGCCACTAATACGTTGCGTCCCTGCTTCTTAATATGCTGCGCTAATTTGCCCGTAAAAGTAGTTTTACCAGAACCCTGCAGACCAGCGATCAGAATAACTGCCGGATCGCCCTTCAGGTTGATATCCTGCTTTTGCCCACCCATCAGTTCGGTCAGCTCCTCGTGCACGATCTTTACCATCAGCTGTCCGGGAGAAACAGCGATCAGAACGTCGCGGCCCATTGCCTCGTCCTTGATCTTATCTGTTACAGTCTTTGCTACCTTATAATTAACGTCAGCATCAACAAGTGCTCTTCGCACTTCTTTGATGGTTTGCGCAACGTTAATTTCGGTTATGCTTCCCTGGCCTTTAAGGGTCTTAAATGCCTGTTCTAGTTTATTACTTAAATTATCAAACATCTCTTTTTCTGGATTTACCTACAAAAATAAAGAATATACTTCTGATTTACGAATAGGGCAAGCTCTTTTTGCTTTAGTACAAACGGAGACTGCAAAGGGATGATTCCTTTGGTATCAAAAATTACAGAAAGGGTAACAATAGAACGGCATCCGCTGCAACACGTAATAATATTTCTATATTTGAAAAGAACGAAAAGCTGATTTGCTTTGAAAGATACTGAAGTTACTGATTTACTATACATTTCTTACTACTGGCCCCCGTCTGGCGGGCCGGGCGTTCAGCGTGGGTTGAAATTCTGCAAATACCTGCCTCAGTTTAAAGTACGCCCCACTGTACTCACTGTTGATGAAAAACAGGCTTCGTATGCCCTGCTTGATCCGACGTTTGAAAAAGAAATACCCCAGGGGCTACAGGTATACCGTACCGATACTTCCGAGCCTTTTGAATACTATAAAAAGCTGTCAGGTAAAAAAGAAATACCCTACAGCGGGTTTGCCAATCAAAAATCTAAAGAAACTGTACTGGATAAGGTGTTCAAGTTTGTTCGCGGCAACCTCTTTATACCAGATGCCCGCGTCGGTTGGAATAAGCATGCTATAAAAAAAGCGGGGGAACTACTAAGCGAGGGTAAGTTTAAGGCTATCCTCACAACCAGTCCGCCGCACTCAACACAGCTTATTGGCCTGAAGTTAAAGAAGAAGTATAACCTGCCCTGGATCGCCGACCTGCGTGATCCCTGGACAAACATTCACTACTACGATCAGCTGTACCACACGGCTCTGGCAAAGCGCCTGGATGCAAAGTATGAACAGCAGGTGCTTCAGCAGGCCGATGCCATTCTAGTTACCAGTGAAGACACCAAGCGGCTGTTTCTGAACAAGCCTATCAGCATTGAGCCGGATAAGATTCATGTGATTCCGAATGGATACGACGAAGATGACTTCATGATCAGGTCATCTCCTCCAGAAGACACTTTCCTGATTACTTACACCGGCACAATTACGGAGACCTACAACATCGATGTGTTCCTGAAGGTGATCGCACACCTGATGTCTGTACATAATGAGATTAATTATAAGCTGCGTTTTGTGGGAAAGGTATCTGAAGGTGTTAAGAAGCGGATTGATAAAGCAGGTGTGCAGGGTATCACAGAGTATGTTCCTTATGTGCCACACAAGGAAGCTATTAAGTACTTGATGGAGAGCACGATTTTGCTCTTGGCCATTGCCGATGTGGATACCATGTATGCTAACGTACCAGGTAAACTTTTTGAGTATCTTGCCTCAAACAAGCCGATCGTGTGCCTGGGTCCCGTACATTCTGACACCGACCACATCATCGACGAATGTGGTGCAGGACGTCTCTTCCACTATACGGCCTATGATCTGATGCTGGATCACATGACGCAATGGAGCAAAGCCTGGAAGATTAACCCTAACATGGACCTGCCTTTCATTAACCATTCACGCTTCTCTAGAAGGGCACTGACGGAGGAATTGGCTGAGGTTATTAAGACACTCGCCTCAAAAAAATAGGAGGTGTATGTTTATACACCTCCTATTTTAAGCGAATGATTTTACAGAAGCCGCGTCCTGCATTATACAAGGGTAGCTTATAGTCACTTTTATCAATCATACTTAAAACCCGGCACACGCTCACAATAAACGATGTAGTGCCTGGGCGTAATATTTCTCAGGAAAGGTCTTATCCCTATTTTACTTGTTTTAGACACCCATTTCTCGCTTTTCTTTATTTCCCATCCCGCCTTATTTAACAGCATATCAAACTGCCTTGGCTCAAATTCATGGTAGTGCCTGTCATACGGGTCATTCTCATTCCAGTAAGCATCCGCAAACCACAACTTCAAAGGGATGGAAGCAATAAGCTTGGGAGCTTTCAAAGAACGTAGTAAAGGAAAAGGAGACACGAGGTGCTCAATGATCTCAAAAGCTGTAACAGCACCAAATCCAGCCGAATCAATCTGCCTGTAGTCCAGGTCAAGGTCCAGGTGCTCTGGTGTATTCTCTACTTCAAATCCTTTTTCCTTCAGTATGCTTGATAGCGGATTAACCGGCCCCAGGTCTAAAATTTTTTCTGAAGGCGTAACTAAGCCCTCCATAAAGTTCAGCGTCTTCTGGTATCTCTCCTTATGCGTTTTTTTATATTCGCCAGGGAAATCTGTTTTCTTCATATCTCTTCGTACAGTTTAATCAAGTTATTTGAAACCACATCCCAGTTCAGGCTTTCCTCTATGGCTTTTTTACCGTTGGCTGACTGATTCTGATAGAGAGATTTATCCTCGTATAGTTCTAGAACCTTAGCAGCGAAATCCTCTTCATCCTGGTCTTTAAATATCAAGCCGCAGTTATACTTAGTAACCAGGTTGGCCTGCGCTTTACAGTCACTAACCACGATCGGTTTACCAAAAGCCAGGTACTGGAAAAGCTTGTTTGCATAGGTTGTTTCGTGGTGTATGTTTTTATGGATGGGGCACACACCAATATGGCTGGCTAAGATATAAGAGGGAAATAACTCAAAGTTCTTCCAGCCTGTCAGGTCTACATATTTTTCATACCCTAGCTCCGTTATCAGTTCCTTGAGCAAAGGGTCTGTTATACTTTTTCCTACGATTACCAATTTCACATTCGGGATCTTGTCGATCAGGTACTTAAGAGACTTTATAGCAGTCACGATTCCTCTTCTAAGACCAGTATCCCCAAGGTACAGGATATTAAAGGTATCTTTGTACTTTTGTATTATGTCCTCCTGTACTTCATAATTAGTATAGAACTCCTTCCTGACGGTGTTAGGAACTACATAAATTTTGTCTGGATCTACTGCGATCCTTTCCAGGTAGTACTCCTTCGCATCCTCTGTTACTACTATTACCTTAGTAGCCTTTTTTATGTATTTGTATTCATACTTTTTCCAGAGAGAAGGGTAGATTAGCAGTCTGCCCAGGAAAGACTTAACGTGGGCATAATGCTTCATAATTTCAGGTCTGTTTTCATGCAGGTCAAGCACCGTAGGAAGATTCATTTTTTTGGCTACGCTGATCACACTGCGGGCAACCTGAATATCATGTATGTGTAAGGCCTGTATACCATTATCAGTAACAAACTTGGCAATGCTCTTCTTAAGAGAGGCATGGTAGTAGGGTATGGTATAGGCTAAAGCAGAAAAACTATACAAGTGCTTGGGCAGCCTTTGCCGGTGGACATGTATACGGTTTATCACTTCATACTCAGGAAGGCTGTGGGTATAGTCTAAGCAGTACAGGTAAACACTGTGCCCGTTCCTGATCAAGGAGAGCGCCTCGTTTTCTACCCTCGGATCAGGTGGAAAAGTGCTATCCAATATCATTCCTATATTCATACCAAAGGATTATTTGTGCCACAAAGTAATTCGCTCCACTCCTGTTATCACTTTTACAGCGCAGGGAAAACAAATTCATTACAAAGAAATGGAAAAAGACCGATAAACCTGCAGCCAAACTCAGGACTTTATCTTAAGTTTAGCATGCCAGTAAAGCAGTAGCAAAGAAGTTCTATTTACTTCAGCTAAATCTGTCATGGTAAAAATGGCATTTTATTTAAATTCCTAAATTTTGACTGCTGAGGAAAATCTATCTTGAGAAGTGACGTTATGACATCGGCTGGTTAGCAACCAATGCCCCTGCCTTTTTAAACTTTTATCATTTATTAGAGAACCCTTTTTTATAGAAAGAAGATTGGCTCTAAGTCATTTTACAGCTTTGCATCAATTTAACTACATCCTTCAGCATTTTCACCTTCTTTACCCTAAAGCAAAGGGCATTCAAATCCATTATAGTAATGAGGAGGACTTTTTACATAAAAGCCGAATCAGAATAAATAAGTATAACGGCGGTTTTTTTGAACAGAAACGTCCTCGCCCACAACAGGTTGTGTGGCGGGAGTGGAAAGGGGAACGCATCCCTTTCTTTTTCGACGCTGAAAATGACCAGGAACTGGTTACTTATCATTCCGACGGGTCGGCTACTATTAATTATGACATAATAGCTTCTGCCTTCTACCTTTTGAGTGGATGGCAAGAATATTATGGCGTAGAACGTGATAAATTTGGCCGCTATACCTACAAAGCCAGTGTACAGGCAAAGTATGGTTTCGTTACGAAGCCGGTTGTAAACTACTACCTTGACTTACTGCGGGAAGTAGTGGAGCAGGTTCACCAGGTAGACCTACACCATAGCATTTGGGGAGAATTTTCATTTGCTACTTGCTTAACCTGTGATGTGGATCGCCTGCAGACTGCCTGGAGGTCTTCCGGGAAGCAGCATTTAAGAGCGGGGAAGGTAAAAGATCTGCTTGCTTTACTGTTGCGAAAATCCGTTGGTAAAGATGCCTGGTATAATTTACATGAAGTTGCAGGTATTGCTGACAGATACGGTGCTAAGGCTACCTTCTTTTTCTTGCCCAGCGACCAACGGTATAACGGCTATCCAAACGCCGACTATGACCTTACTAAACCTAAGTATCAGAAACTGATACAGACAATGGCAGAAACGGCGCATGAGGTAGGAGTACATGGCAGCTTTGGAACCGGAAATGACCTTGTTCAGCTAAAAGCTGACATCAGAAAGCTACCAGTGCAGGTAAAAGGAAACCGCTTTCATTATTTGTGTTACCAACCAGAAAAAACAGAACAGGTACTACAGCAGAGCAAGCTCGAGTATGATACTACTCTTGGCTTTGCAGAACACTTTGGTTTCAGAAATTCCTTTTGCCACCCCTTTTATCCATTCGATTTTAAGAACAGGAAGTCAAGCCCTTACCTGGAGCTGCCCCTTTTGCTCATGGATACCACTTTATACAACATCGCCTATATGGATATGAAATCATCTGAGGTGTTGGAAGCAGTGAGACCTATGATTGCTGAGGTTAAAAGGTTTGGAGGGCTTTTCACCATACTATGGCACAACGAAAATTTTTCCGGGTATTCTGAGTTTCCTGTAGAAAAAGGAAATCCTTCCTGGCGGCAGGTGCTGGAGCAGATTTTGTCTGAACTTTCTACGGAAGGGACGAAGTTCCTGACCTGCTCTGAAGCAGCACAATCCACTAAGCATTAAGCAATTGCAAAACAAACAGAATTATTGTGCTTTAAGTGCAACTGCCCCTGCTGTTCCTAAAATAGCCTAACTTCTATATTTTTAGCTTTTAAACTCTAAATTTTAACTTACTTGCACACTGCATCAGGAGCTAATGAGTAGAGTTTTACAGCGTGAAGGTATCTGGAACAATGTAGTCTCATACGCCGGCATCGTTGTTGGCTATGTGAATACGGTTTTGCTGTTCCCTAATTATCTGGATGAAGCAGAAGTAGGGCTTACACGCCTGCTACTTTCTATTTCTGTAATGTATGCTCAGTTCTCAGCGCTTGGCTTCGTGAACATGAGCGTACGCTACTTTCCGTACTTCCGCGACAAAGACAGGAAACACAATGGCTTTTTGTTCTTACTGTTGTCAGTGCCACTACTTGGTTTCATTCTTACAACGGCGCTTTTCCTGCTGTTTAAACCGGCAGTAGTGGATTACTACATCAATAATTCGCCACTCATTATCGAGTATTATTACTACCTGATTCCGCTGGCCCTGTTCACCTTGGTGTTCAACATGTTCACGGCTTACCTGCGGTCTCTTTACAAAACCATTGTTTCCTCTTTTGTGCAGGACTTCCTGCTGCGCATTCTTACTACTGTTCTCATCAGTATTTATGCCTTTGATGTGATGGACTTTCAGACATTTGTTCTGCTGTACATCATCATCAATTCCATCGGTACCCTGGTGCTGGTCATTTACATTATGTGGCTTAAGCAGTTGTTCCTGAGGCCATCCATGGCTGTTCTTAGTGTCATGCCAATTAAAGAGCTGTTCTACTATGGCTTCTTCACGCTCCTGGGCAGCATCTCAGCCACCATCATCACTACGGTAGATCAGGTCATGATCTCCTCCTACAGCTTAGCTGCTAACGGTATATACACCACCGCCTTTTTCATGACAAGTGCCATACTTGTGCCCGGGAAGTCCATACTCAAGATTGCCTTTCCGCAGGTGGCAGATTTCTGGAAAGAGAGAGACATGAAAGGAATGGGTAACCTGTACCAGAACGTAACCATGATCAACCTAATCGTGGGGCTGTTACTTTTTATCGGAATCTGGGCTAACATTGATAATCTTTACGACTTTATGCCCGAAACCTACCGTAGCGGGAAATATGTCGTATTGTTTCTGGCCATTGCCCGCCTGGTTGATCTGGCTACCAGTTTAAATGGCGCTATTCTGGCCACTTCTGAAAAGTATAAATGGGACCTCGCTTTTAATATGGTACTGGCCGGGCTCACCATCTGGACGAACTGGTACTTTATTCCCCGCTATGGTATTGAGGGAGCAGCTCTTGCATCCATGCTTTCACTTGTCGTAATGAATGTAGCACGATTGATTTTTGTGCGTTTCATCTACAAGATCCAGCCTTTTACCTGGAGCGCTTTGTGGGTTGCGCTCATTGCAACCGGCACTTTGGGAGCTTCTTACCTGTTGCCTTACATAGGCAACCCTATTCTTGACATTGCTGTGCGTTCCCTGTTTATCATACTCATGTATGCAAGCCTTACCATCGGTCTTAAGATTTACAAGCCGATGAACGAGTGGCTTAAAAAAATATTAAAGCACTACACCGGCTGGAATCTATAACCGAACAGGATTTTTGAGAGACACTTCCTCTTTTAATTTTAACGCATACACCTCTTCTATAATTTCTACCACCTTTAGCCCGTCCTGAACGTTAGTTGTAGCAGATGTCTCATCACGAAGAGTGCTGATTACATTTTCAAAAACAAACTGGTGGTTGGCAGCACTCCCGGTATAGTGCCCATAGTTATTGGCTGGCAGACAGGCTGGTAATTCTGGTAGCACATAATTGCGAATGTCACAGTATTCCACGCTGTTCATATACTGCCCTCCAATTTTTATGCTGCCATTCTCTGCAATAATTGTGATGCTGCTTTCCAGGTTCTGCGAATGCACGGAGGTAGTATAATGAAACGTACAAAGTCCCCCACTTTTAAGCCCAAGCTGTAAGTAACCGCTGTCCTCAAACTGGGTAAGGTGCTTATGGTTGTTATTTCGGAACTGACCGGCCATAATCTTTACATTACCGAACAACCAGTACATCATATCGATAAAATGACTGAACTGTGTGTACAGCGTTCCCCCATCCTTTTCGAGTGTTCCGCGCCAGCCTCCCGGCAAATAGTAGCGTTCGTCGCGGTTCCAAAAGCAATTTACCTGTACGTGGTATAACTGGCCTAATACGCCGCTCTGTACTATCTCTTTCAGCCATTTTGCAGGAGGGCTGTAGCGGTTTTGCATCACACAAAAAATGCTTCTGTTGCATTCTTCCGCAACAGCTATCATCTCTCTGCAATCCTCAGCTCTAAGTGCCATTGGCTTCTCACATACAACATGTAGTCCATGCCGAAGCCCCGCAATTGTATGTGGATGATGCAAGTAATTTGGGGTGCAGACACATAAGACATCTGCCTGAATTCCAGAGTGCACGAACTCTTCAAGTGATTCAAATTTTGGCACCCCCGAGAATGAGGCTTCATCAAGAAGAAAGCCTTCTATATTATCAATTAAAGCTACTACAACGGCATCTTCATTCTGGCTCAGCAGTTGCGCATGGCGCCTGCCAATGTGCCCTAAACCAATGACTGCAAAACGCACTTTCTTATCCTGGAACTCAGCCATGCTTTTTCACAAATGCTAATACATGCTGGCATATATATACCAATTGTTCCTCTTTCAGCTCAGAGTGCATGGGCAAGGAAAGAACGCTTTTGGAAAGTAATTCAGACACCGGATAGGCACCTTCTTTATTACCCAAATACGCATAAGCCTCCTGCAGGTGCAGTGGCTCGGGATAATACACCATACTTGGAATATGATTATCCCGCAGGTGCTCCTTAAGCGCATCCCGAAGTTCTGGTGCTACGGTAACAGTGTACTGGTGGTAAACATGAGAACTGTATGTTGCCCGATGCGGAGCCTGTACCAGAGGTGTTTCAGCAAAGGCGTTATCATAAAACCTGGCTATTTCCTGGCGGGCTGTATTGTATTCATCCACATACTTTATCTTTACATCAAGCATGGCTGCCTGTAAAGTGTCTAGCCTGGAGTTTACCCCGATAGTAGAAAACTTATACTTCTCCGCCTGACCATGGTTGGCTATTTTCTGCGTGATAGCTGCTAACTTATCGTCGTTTGTAAAAACAGCACCGCCATCTCCCATACCACCTAAAGGCTTGGAAGGAAAAAAGGAAGTTGTACCTAAATGGCCTATGGTACCCGCCTTAACTTCATGACCATCCGGGAAAACATAAACAGCTCCCAGGGCCTGCGCATTATCTTCTATTACCCATAGCTGGTGTTCATGCGCGAGTTCCATAATTTCATGCATGGGAGCACTTTGCCCGAACAAATGCACAGGGATTATAGCCGCAGTGGCAGCGGTAATTACTTTTTTTACCGAAGCCGGATCAATTGTATAGGTATCAGGAAGAACATCTGCAAAAACAGGCTTAAGCCCCAGCAGGGCTACAACCTCGGCCCCGGACACATAGTTAAAAGAGGGAACAATTACTTCTGCTCCTGCAGGAAGTTGTAACGCCATAAGGGCAATTTGCAAAGCATCGGTACCATTCGCACAAGGTATGGCACGCCGCACCTGCAGGTATTGCTCCAAGCTTCTGGCAAAGCTGGCTACCTGAGGTCCATTGATAAACTCCATACTTTCCATTACAGCACTGAAGGCAGCATCCAATTCCGGTTTTAGCTTACCATACTGCGCCTTCAGGTCTACCATCTTAATATCTTCCATGTATGTTGCTCAGATTGGGACATAACAAATATAGCTAAAGCTTTTATTATATAATTCGTAAGCCGTTTTTTTGTGCCTGAAGCCTCCTCTGCTGCACGACCTGAAACCATAGCCTCCTCAGTGCGTTACAGAACATATCAACAAATGAATATAATTATGACCTTATCCATACGCTCCCTCTTTTTTGCAATTTGCTTGTTCGCTTTTATCTCCTGCACTGATCAGGAAGCACAACAGGAACGAGACCAGGCGCTGAACGACTACAGAAACTTTGTAACACAGGTGGAAGAAGATGCCCAAAGAGAATATACTGAGACGGAACTTCGCGCCATGGAAAAAGCAGCTGAAGATGATTCCAGATGGGAAACGGAATCAGCAGAGGTAATGCAGAAGTTCGACGACCAAAAGAGAAAAGTGGTACAGAACATCGACCTTTACGACGAAGCAGAACAACAGGAGGTTCGCGAACTGGAAGAGCGTTATAACAGGGCTTACCAACAGCAGAAAGAAAAATACCAGGAGGTTAGCCGCCGCTATAGACTAAGACGTGACCTGTTAGGTTTACGGGTAAATGCAGATGATATGAGTAGTATCACAGCAGAGGAACTGCCTGCTACCTATGAAAGATTTGTTCAGAACCTGGAGCCTAAAGCAACAGAATTAGAAGGAAGAGAATGGGAGTTGGTAGAAGGATGGTGGGTTGCTTTAAATAATCGTAAAAGAGCCTTGGAGAACGAATTGTCTGCTGATGCAAAAAGCAAAATCGAAAAAGCGTCCGAGCGTTATAGAAACATTCGTCAAGAGACCAAGATTAGCTGAACTAAGAAGTTGTCACTAGCTGGGGCTCCTGTTTTACTTTTAATCCAAACAGGTAAAGCCGGTACATATCATATAAAAGCAAGTTTGGATTTTTAGAATACAGATTTTGCTTAACTATACCCTCTAGTTTGGAAAAACATAAGGTATAGGCATTAACTAGTCCAAGATTTCCTAAAAACTCAAATGTTTTTACAAGCCTTATCTGATCCAATTCTTCTCCATCATGATAAAGTTGCACAAGGTTATGAACCGCCTGACTAGTCTTAATTAACATATCAGAGGTCTGCTCCAAGCCCAAGTGTACAACAGGATTATGTATATGCTTTACCTGTACCTTGTGCCTTCGGAGTTCATGGGCAAAAACAGTATCCTCATGACCATAGCGTTTTAACTTCTCACGCAGAGGAAACATCAGAAAAGTTTGCTTCTTTACTAAGGCATTACAAAGAAAAATATCAACATAAGGTTTTTTTTCGCGCTGCCAGGCACTTTTTGCGCCTCGCTCTTTGCCATATTTCCAGTGTAGTCTGTATGGTTTGTCAGGAGTTTTGGCTACATAAGCGACTCCCCCTATTACAACCTCGTTCTGTACGCCAGCAATCAGGTAATTGTGAAGAAAATTTGTTGAAACAGGCAGGCAATCATTGTCAAGCATAAGTAGGTGTGCATGCGCTGCATCATTCGCCATTTTATTGCGGATAGCAGCCCGCCCTACATTTTTAGGCAACTCCAGGTACACCACATGATCCAGACGGGATAAGGGCCTGTTCAGCACTTTGATTTCCTCTTCTGAACCATCATCATAAAGCCGTATTTCAAATTGTATGGACTGCCGGTTACACTGTGCCAGGAGCGTGTGTACCATGGCCGTAACATCCTGATTGAATACGGGAATAAGTATGGATATCTCAGAAACCATTGATCAGCGTAAACTGCTCCACCTTTGAGTCCAACACTTTTCCGTCCGCGCATTTTAATACGCGCTTCGGGTAACGATTAATGATTTCGTAATTATGTGTAGCCATCAAAATGGCAGTACCGCTATTATTAATTTCCTCGAATAGCTGCATAATTCCATCTGCCACCATTGGGTCAAGATTTCCGGTTGGCTCATCGGCAAAAAGAATAACGGGTTCGTTAAGCAAAGCACGTGCGATTACAATGCGCTGTTGTTCACCCCCTGATAGCTGATGAGGCATTTTACTCGCAGCCGCATCCAAACCAACCCGCATAAGGACTTCTGATATCCTTTGTTTTACTTTTGACTTATCTTTCCAACCTGTCGCTCTTAGCACAAAGCTCAAATTTTCAGCTACAGTTCGGTCGAAGAGCAGTTGAAAATCCTGAAAAATAATGCCCACTTTCCTGCGCAGGTAAGGCACCTGCTTTCGGGGCAGCTTAGTTAGCTTAAAATCAGCCACAGCAGCAGATCCTGTTAATAGCGGAAGATCGGCATAAAGTGTTTTGAGAAGGGAACTCTTACCGCTGCCTGTGCGCCCTACAAGGTATACAAACTCACCTTTCTCTACATCAAAATTAACATTGCTCAGAATAGTATTAACATCCTGGTAAATGGCAACTTCACGAAGCGATACCACAGGGGAAGAGGAAAAATTCATAAGGGCTCTAGATCTCTAGTTTCTGAAGTTTACCGAACTCAAGGGATTCAATAAGAGAGGCAAGAGCCTCTTCTTTACCCTCCAGACCATAACGATCCAGGTTCTTGAGCGGCCGATCAGCTCTAAAATAAGCAATTAGCACAAAATTGTCGTCACGGAGTTGAATATAATCCGGAATTTTAGCCTTGCCTTTTACTTTGATGATGTACATCTGTTAGAATTATGAATTAAAAATTAGAAATTAGAAATGAAAGCAATGATACCTCACTTCTAATTTCTAACTCATAATTTCTAATATAAGTAACTACTTATTTCCTTTCGCGT
This sequence comes from Pontibacter locisalis, assembly GCF_042684605.1. Classification (NCBI taxonomy): domain Bacteria; kingdom Pseudomonadati; phylum Bacteroidota; class Cytophagia; order Cytophagales; family Hymenobacteraceae; genus Pontibacter; species Pontibacter locisalis. Next base: position 644,676 of record NZ_JBHULU010000021.1, on the reverse strand, counting down.
GATCTGCTAAGAATTGCTCCAGACCAATATCAGTCAGTGGGTGCTTCAGCAGACCTGTAATCACTTTAAGAGGGCATGTTACCACGTCTGCCCCTATCTCGGCACATTGTACCAGGTGCATTACGTGACGTACTGAGGCCGCCAACACTTGCGTCTGGTAACCATAGTTGCCATAGATCTGTACGATCTGCTCAATCAGTTGCAAACCATCAGTAGAAACATCATCTAAACGGCCTACGAAAGGAGACACATACGTAGCACCTGCTTTGGCAGCCAGTAAGGCCTGACCAGCAGAGAAAACCAATGTACAGTTTGTCTTAATACCCTTTTCGCTGAAGTGACGGATTGCCTTCACTCCATCACGGATCATAGGCACCTTTACCACAATGTTAGGGTGCAGCTCAGCCAGGAATTCACCTTCGCGAACGATTCCTTCAAAATCAGTGGCAATAACCTCTGCACTTATATCACCATCAACAAGTTCGCAGATCTGCTTGTAATGCGCAATTACATTATCATGCCCGAAGATTCCTTCCTTCGCCATCAGGGAAGGGTTTGTAGTAACGCCATCCAACACACCTAAATCGTGTGCTTCCTGAATTTCCTGCAGGTTTGCAGTATCAATAAAGAATTTCATAATGCTGGGTTGTAGGTTTTGTACTACAAATCTAACGCATTAATCGGGAATCAGGAAGGAATGAGCAGAAAATTGAGAGAAGGTGGAAAACCTTGAGGAGAGGGCAAAAAAAAGTGGCAAACCGACATCGCGCCGCTCAACCACTTACCCTTGCTACCTTCCGGTCCTGGGGGAGTTCAGCAGGAGCTGGCCGTGCCGATTTGCCGTTGCAAAAGTACACAATATTTCTCACTATGCAAGAACTAATCTCAATTTAAAGCCCCTACACCGGACAATATTTCAAAACTAACTCGCTTTCAAATGATTAATAATCCTTTACAAAAGAATATTTTTATTTTTCTGTAAGCTTTTCTTCTGCTATGCCCTGTCCCTCTTTAACCTCTTCTGCCACCCTGAAGTACAGTTTAAAAGTGCTGCCTTTCTTTTCTTCGCTCTCAACTTTTATGTTCCCTCCTGCATTGCTCATCAATCTTTTAACAATATAAAGGCCCATACCTGTACCGTCCACGTGGGAGTGAAACCGCTTGAAGAGTGTAAAAACTTTGGAAAGATTGTCTTTGCTAAAACCAAGGCCGTTATCCCGCACGGTAACTAGTACATGTCCATCGATACGTTCTGACTGAAGGACTACTTCTGGCTTTCGTTTTGGCGATCTATATTTTACTGAATTACTTAACAAGTTGTAAAGTATGCTATACAAGTTTTTCTTAGAGAAACTAACAAGTGGGGCATTTTTAAAATCAAAAGAAACCTTTGCCCCCTCTTTACTTAGCTGGTCCTGCATACTTTTCTTCACTTCCAGAAAAACCTTTTCCAGGTCCACTGTTTCGATTTCACCGTCAATATCCCGCTGCACCTTAGCGATATCTGTCAGATCTTTAATCACGTTTTTGAAACGAAGGATGGCATCTTTTACCATCTCAAATACAGGCTGTGTAGGCTCTCCTGGTATTGGTCCCATCGACTCTATCTGGTCTTCCAGCAGCAACAGGAGTCCTTCAATATTTGCTACAGGTGCTTTTAAATCGTGTGAGGCAGTATAAACAAAAGTATCCAGGTCTGCATTTACCCGACGTAGATGTTCATTTGTATTTTGAAGTTTCTCCTGCGTGGATTTAAGATCAGTTAAATCAATAAAGGAACCCAGAACCCTGTAAGGTATTTTATATTCATTTTGCATGATGTAAGCCCGGTTGGCCACATACGCATAGGAGCCATTTTCCTTACGGAAGCGGTACTCCGCAGCCCATTGCTCTTTACCATAGTTTATGGCTTGATTGATGGACTTTACAGTCTCCTCTCTGTCTTCTGGATGTATTTTATTTGACCAACTATCAAACCCACGGCCCATTAGTTCTACTTCATAGCCCAGTACGGAAGGAAGATTATCACTCCACCACAATTCATTTGTGACAAGGTTCCAGTCCCAAACCACATCATTTGTAGCCATGGATACGAGTCGGAAGCGTTCCTCACTGGCTGCCAGTTCTTTGGTACGCTCCTCTACCCTTACCTCCAGTTCATTATTAAGCCTGATGAGATCCTCTTCCGCTTTTTTCAGGTTTTCATAAGCCATAAGTATTTTTTCCTCGGCAACCTTCTTCTCCGTAACATCTACCATTGTTACAGTTAAGCCGTCCCCCATCTTTACAGCTGCAATCTCATACCAGGCTTTCTTGTTGTTAAACTCCAGGTATTGTTCTGTGTACAAGGATTGCCCCTGATCCACGACAGCGACAAACTTCTTGAGAAGACCTGTAACTTTAAGGAAAGGCATTTCAGAAAGAACAGTTTTGCTCTGAAGTTGTGAAAGCGATTTATCAAATAAACCCTCTGCCCTCTTGTTTAACAAACTCCAGGAAAAATCCCTTATCTTTTTATCGTCATCCCGGATAGCCTGAAAGGCCATTATGCTGCTAAGGGAGCTATCAAGCACCCCCTGTACCACGTTACTCAGCGCCTTCAGGGCGGTAACTTCCACAAAACTCAGCACCACACCATCTTTATTACCATTATGCTTCAGGTACGGGATGATACGCATCAGGAAGTACTTTCCTTGCTCTGTTTCTACCTCCTGCTCTACTTCAACTGAAGTATGATTTACCTTCTGGATGTCTTCGAGCAGTTTATCGTACTTCAGGTTATAGGACAAATGATGAATTGGCCTGCCAACATCGGTGTCAATAATATTGATCAGCTCTTTTACACTCGGAGTGAACTTTCGGATCACCAGGTGGTGATCAATAAAAAGCTGCCCGATGTTGGAGCTTCGGATATAATTATCTAGGTCTTCGTTCAGCTCCTGCAGCTCTTTGATCTTTAGCTGATGCTCTGAGTTTACAGTGTGTAATTCCTCATTCAGAGACTGCATTTCCTCATTAGAACTCTGCAACTCTTCGTTACTAGACATCAACTCTTCATTACTTGACTGCAGCTCTTCGTTTGAAGTACTTAAATCCTGAACAGTTAAACTCAGGCTTTCACGAGCATCTTTCAACTCCGACTCCAGTACAGCCAGTTGATTGTAATAATCGGGGTCTGAAACCATGGAAAGTTCAGACGTTTTTGGTAAAGGCGTGAGCTCTCCCATCTCCTGCAAAAGGATCAGGATAACCTTTGGAAGGTTTTTTTCTGTCTGAAGCGGCTTTACAGACACATGCAACAACTGGTTTTTGTCACCAATTTTTACAGCAACCTGTCTTGCCACTACTTTTTGATTCTGCTTAAGCGCTTTACGAAGGCCTACGCTAAGTGCCACAGCCAACTCTTCAGGCACCATCTTCAGCAGGTTGAAATGAAGCCTCTTATCCGGGAAATTCAGGAACCGGTTGATATCACCGATACCATGCAGCAGCTGAAAATTTTCATCCACATAAAGCCCTGTAACCTTAAAATCTTCAGAAACGGCATCCATAAAGGCGTCGTTATAACGCGCCAGATGTGACACCTGGGAAGTATCCATGGCATTGCCGGGACGAGATAATGCAGGAGTGTAGTCTGTAATGCCATAAGTCTGCCTGACACCCCTGCTCTCTTTTATCTTCCGGAATATTTTCCACTTTCTGTTTTCCTCCACAAAAAAAGATTTAAGGTCGCCTATGTGCTCGCTTGGCCCCAGGAACAAATAGCCATGCAAGTTTAAGGCGTAGGGGAAAACAGCCATCACCTTGTTCTGCAAACCAGGGTTAAGGTAGATGAGCATGTTGCGGCAAGAAATCAAGTCTATCCGGCTGAAAGGAGGATCTTTCTGTAGGTCATGCTGCGCAAATACAACCAGCTTTCGTATCTCCTCACTTACGATATACTTTTCATTTTTGAAGCGGAAAAAACGATTCAGGCGTTCCTCAGAAACCTCCTTTGCAATGGACAAAGGGTAAACACCTTTTGAAGCCTTTGAAATAGCATCCTGGTCTATATCAGTAGCAAAAAGTTTTACTGTTGCCTCTCTGCCTAACTTATCAAAGGCCTCCTGGAAAAGAATAGCCAGTGAGTATACCTCTTCCCCTGTGCTACAGGCAGTAACCCACACTTTGATAGGTTCTCCCGGCCCTTTTTCTTCTATTATTTTAGGTATAACTTCATTTTCGATAGACTCAAAAGCTTCCTTATCCCTAAAAAATTGGGTTACGTTTATAAAAAACTCCTGACAAAGAATACTTATTTCGGCTGGTTTCTTATGCAGGTAGCCTAAATACTCCTCCAGGCTCTCCACCTTAAGATGGTCCATGCGCTTTTTGACCCTGCGCTTGATGGTTCCTTGTTTGTAGTTTGTGAAATCAGTTTTAGTCTGCGAACAGATCAGGTCAAGTATTTCCTGCAACACTGAATCCTCACTTGGTATATTGCGCTCTATCAAAGACTTCACCAATGGCACTTGCCTGGTATAGCCTATGATCTTGCTTGGCATCATCTCCGGGGAAAGCACATAGTCTACCGATCCTGTATCAATAGCACTACGAGGCATGCCATCGAATTTGGCATTGCCTGGCTCCTGCACCACTACCATACCCCCAGCTGCTTTTATGGCTTTTACTCCACGGGTTCCGTCTGTTCCTGTACCAGACAGAACAACCCCTATAGCATACTTACCAAGGTCCTTTGCCATAGATTCAAAAAAAACATCGATGGCAAAATTAGGCTCTCTTGTTCGCTCTTTATCTGTTAAACGCAGGCGCCCATGCTTTAGAGTAAGTTGCTTACCACTAGGCAACACATAAACACAATTAGGTTTTGTGAGCATCTTATCCTCTGCCTCCTGTACCTGCATACGGGTATGTTTGGAAAGAAGCTCCGCCATCAGGCTCTTGTGGTCGGGCGAAAGGTGCTGAACGATTACAAAAGAGAAACTGGAGTTATTAGGAAAGTGGTCAAACAACTTGTGAATAGCTTCCAGTCCACCCGCAGACGCTCCTATGCCTACCAGGTAGTGGTCTGCTGAAAAAGACTGAGGTTGTTGATTGGGTGCTTGGGTTTTCATCTTTTCAACTGCATTTAATTGTATTGCTCAACTGTAGTTTCCTAGTACCTGTCTCTAACTATTTTTTCAAGAACAGCACTTCTGATAGCCTCCGCCGCCTCTATTTCTTCTGGCTTCCATGGTAAAGATGTAAATTTTACTTGTTCCTGGTAAACAGCAAAAGAGTTACGTGGGTGGTAAGTCTTTCCGTCAGGTTCCATTTGTATGGCTTGATGAGGATTTCCTCCCCAACTTACGGTCTGTGTCACTTCTTTCCGGAAGCCTAGTATAAACTCCCCCTGCTCTGCATTTATAGGCAGGACGATCAACCCACTTGCTATCTCTTTGAAGTCCTTGCTCTGTACAAACTCATTTGGCAGGTTGTCTGTAGAATATATCTTATCAAGCTTGTTTCGTCTGAACCAAGCTATAAGTTCCTTCAACTCCTGGTTCTTAGGCGTACTGCCACTTGTCAGTATACTACCCTCAAAAATTATGGCAATTCCTGATAAATCCAGTAAGCTATGTAGGGACGTTTCACCTTCTAACAGCCCTTCTGCGATAGATGAACTGTTATAAAACTGCTCAAGAAGCTCCGCATGAACACTTTTTAGCTGTGCCTTGAGTTGCACCGAGTTTTCTCTTTCTTTTCCGGATAGCTGACCTGAAACAATGCTACAAAGTAACTCCAGTGCAGAACGAAGCTCATAACCAGGTAATATAGGGGTTTTATGATGGCAGGAAATCAATCCCCACAGTTTATTTCCAACAATCAGGGGCAAAGACATGGATGACATGATCTTGAGATTTGCCAGATACTCCAAGTGCACTGGTGCCACGCTTCGGAGATTGCAATCAGAAAGGTCTGTAAAACGCTGAGTAAGCGGATTGATAACAGGTATTAACCGAACAGGGGTATACTCCCGCGTCGGGATGAGTCGATATGGGTTTCTGAAATATAAATCTCTGGCTTGTTTGGGTACATCGGAAGCAGGAAAACGTAGCCCCATATAATCATCCATGTTCTCTTCCTTAGCCTGAGCGATAACAATACCATTCCACTTCGGATCGAACTGGTAACCCAGCACCCTATCAAAACCTGTTAGCTTTTTTATAGAGTCTACTGCTATTTGTGCTATTTCAGGTATAGATGCAGCATTTTTTAGCTGGGATGTAATGTACTTAACTTGTTGGTAGAGCTCTAGAAAAGAAGTGTCTGTGGCACCCACTGACTGGCTTTTCTCTAGTTCTATCAATACGTAATCTTCTTTAGGGTGAATCAAGGCTGTAAAAGAGTTCTCCCTGCCATTTACTGAGAGTACAACATTTACGGGTATGTTCTCTTCTGTTTTCTGGTTGTTTATTTTGGAAAGAATTTCATCATATTGGTACCCAGGCAGCAAATTGGCAAAGGAATTCTCCAGCATCTCTTCAACCGAAGCAGGAACAAAATCACCCACATTATCACTAATCTGAACGATACGATGCTGCGGCTTATCCAAAACCATCATAAAACCATACGGCTGGATAAGGTTGACCAGATGTAGCGGAATGCTGCCACAAAAATCAGAATCGTAGTCCTTTTTGATAGTCAGGTTGACCATCGCGTTAGTGTCTTTCATAGGGCTTTTAAAATGACTGATAAAGCAGAAGTATGAATGCTTTAAATACAGGTTGAAATTTAGCTGGGTAAGGAAAGTAGTACTATAACCAACAAGATGAGGAGTTCAGGTAAATCATTCTGGCAAATTTTCTAACCAGCACCAACACCAAATTGTTATCAGCTTGTAACCTGTTGAAAAAAGCGAACTTTCGTGCTTCCCGGCACAAGCTTTAGTCCCTTTGGTATTCCCTGGTGCGACTCTTTCATGTGATTCTTGTACCAGTTCTGGTAGTTGCTTTCATCATCCCAAAAGGTGGTAACCCAGATTTCATTCAGATTCTCCTGTGGCGAAAGCACCTTCATCTCCAGGAAACCATTCGCTTTATCAACCAGATGAGGTCTGGACACAAAAGCTTGCTTTACTTCTTCAGCCATATCGTTGGCTACTTCAAAAATACTTACAGCTACAAACATTCTATTTATTTACAGAAAAAGCACCCTGCATAACTCCTGTTAAACAAGACTTAAACATACAGCAGTGAAACAACTGGTGTGGGAAGGGTGTGTAATTTACAATAATAAAGTAAAAAGGGCTCTTTAGCTAAAGAAACAGGCATAAATAATGATTTTCGCGCCTTATTTCAGTACATTTTAGCTATCCTGGCAATGGATTAAAATACTCTTACGCAAGATTAGCCGGGAACGCTGTCTAAGGCCCTGATTTCTGATTTGTAAGCTGAAGGAAGAATAATTGATTTGAGCAGCCAATCCAGGTGTAGCTTCCTACTTACTTTATAAACTCCTATGACTGGTGTTAACAAAGGTAGCTTGCCTAAACCGAGGAGCTTCTTCACTACTTTCGGCACAACCATTTTTTGAGCCTCCAGAAGTAACTTATACCTTACCGGACCCAGGTGCTTTCGGTACTGCTTGTACAGATCAGTGGTGTAGTTACTAAAGGCAAGATTATTTTTGAGATGCTCTTTTCTGGCTATCATCCACTCCTGATAAGTAATGGGTAAACCTTTGATCCCCATGCGGTCTCCTACCCTCCTGAAAACATCAAAAACCTCTGCTTTCTCTTCTTCATAAAGTTTCTGTTCCAGCACTTCATAGGATCGGATAGAGTAGTCGATCAACATGAAGAGCACGTCGCGGTAAGCCCAATCGGGTATAGCCATTCCCCGGGCAGCTTCCACGCCTGCATGTATAGTGGCCATCCTGTCTATCGCTTTGTTGGCCTTCTCTTCTTCAGAAAAAACAATTTGCTGTGCATAACCAACAGTAGAAAACAAGCGCCCCAGGGGGTCGGCAGGCAACCTGCCTGTAAAGTAAAGCCAGTCAACCGCTTTGTTCAAAGCGAACTCAGCCGAAGCACCTGCAAAAATAAAAAGCACAGTGTCACCTTTGCCCCAAATCTTTCTTACTACAGACTCTTTCGCTACGAATAATTTCATACTTCCTTAACGAACTGGGACATTAAATTGTGCCGGTAAAGTAAAAATCAATTAACTAACTCAGCAGGGTCAACTGACGGAGATTTAGGTGTACCACTTAAAGCAAGTATCAGGCTAAAAAAGGCAAGCAGAATAGTTAAAGGGGTAAACACCATTTTCTCTGTTTCATTTTCTGAGAGTAAATTCCCTATTGAATTCAGGAGAAAAATAATAAACATAGCCCACAGAGCGAATCTCACTAACTTACGGGGTATCCTCCACTTTACAAAACCTGCATGGGAAGCTACTACTGCCAACATTACCGTGTTTATAAACACAGAAAGAGACTCAAAAACCAGCATCTGAGAAGTATCTTTTAGTTTTCCGCCCCAAACGATATCGGAGGGTACTACTCCGATAATAACAAGGACATGAAAAACTACGATCCCGCCAAGTATAGTACACAGGCCATAGGGTGCTATAAGTTTTATACTAATCTTATTCATTTGAATCTCTGATATAAGATCCTTCAAATTCAATAAGATCCTGCAATAGGCTAAGCGTTACTTCGCCGGGCTTGCCTTCCCCTATTACGGCCTCATCAACTTTAACAATGGGTACTACCCTTTTTGTAGTACTTGTTAGGAATGCCTCTTTTGCTTGTAAAACATCTTCCAGCGTAATCTCCTCCTCCACTGCTTTAAATTTCCTGGCTGCAAGTGACAGCACATTTTTCCTTGTAATGCCCCGAAGGATATTTTGTGAAGGTGTAGCAACTGTACCATCCTGCTTAACAATGAAGAAATTGCAACGAGGAAATTCTGAAACGGCTCCATTGGTATGATATAGCACATCCGCTGCCCCTTTCTCTTTAACAGTTTTCTGGAGCCGTATTCCCATCGTGTAGTTAATGGTTTTTACCTCCGGAAGCTCCCGCACATATTCATGCGTAATAACTTTAATTCCATTCTCTACCATTTCCTTTCCGGGAAGAGTTAACGACTGCTGCTGAATTAATAAGTTAGGTACAACCGGATCAAAGCCATTTTCAGAGTAACCTCCTGTTAAAATCATTTTCAGACCGGAAGTTCCCAGATCATTCTTCTGAACAAGATCGAAAATAGTGGCCTTCAACTCCTGCTTTGTACAGGGCACTTTTAGGTTAAGCTCACCCGCAGAACTGTAAAACCGATCCAGATAATTTTGAAGGAAGAGGGGCTGTTTCCCTTCTACTTTAATAAAATCAAATACTCCATAGCCCCGCTGAATTGCCAGATCACTGACATGGAGAGTTGCACTTTTAAGAGGCAAGAATTCCTGATTCAGGTAGGCGTACAAAGGTAAGTCAGCTGCCATAGGAAAGGACTTTTTAAGTTGAATCCAAATGTATTGAAAATTATATCTGCTCAGTAACTTATGTCTTTGATTTTTCTCAGCTAACATCAAACAGTAAATGTGAAAAGGTCAGCCGTAAAAAAATACAATTGAAAGTGTGGTTTTTTAGAAATTAAAGACTTAATTCGAACTTAATACAATAAAGAATCCTTTAGGGAGTTTAGCTTTTAAGTTTAAAACCTATGTGTTGGAGTGCAACATCTACGGTTTTGAACATAAAAATGATTTAAGTGTTTTTATTCAATTTATTCCAACCATTTATGAAAGCATTCTTTTTATCCTTGCTCTTTGCATCTTCTCTATCAGTAGTTAATGCACAGGAAACGGCTACAGAAGAAGCTAAAGCATCAAGTAAGTTACAAAGCCAGTTTAACAACCTAAAGAGCAATGCAAACAGCTACAGGGAAGGCAGTAATGAATACAAAGTTGTAAGTGTTAGTGCACTCGACTCTTTCTGGAGTAGTGTGGAGCGAAACCTAAAAGCCACGGAGGGTCAACTAGAAAAAGCCCGTAGCGGCTCAAGAGAAGAGATAGAAGAGGCGCAGGCCGAAATCGAAGCACAGAAAAAGCAGATTGAAGCTTTAAAGACGGACAATGCACTAAAAGATGAAGAAGTAAAGAAGAGTGACAGCATTTCTGTATTCGGTATATTTTATATCCCAAAGGAGGCATTCGTTATCCTGATGTTTTCAGTAATAGCAGTGTTAGTTCTTATTTTGGCGGTAGTATACTTTCAGTTCAAGAACAGCAAAAAAGTTACGGACGAGAAGAAAAGAGCTTACGATGAGATAGACATGGAGCTGAATGAGGTAAAAAAGAATGCACGTGAGCGAGAATTAAGGCTAAAAAGAGACCTGCAGACTGAGATGAATCGCATTGAAGAGCTGAATCAGGAAATTAGTACCCTACAGAAAAAAGTAACGGCGTAGAGATATAAATTCTATTTTGTCAGAACAGCCTGAGAAATCTCTCAGGCTGTTTTTTTTTGCCTGAAACAGTGCTGAATCAAAACTGGTGCTGCTTTTTGAAACAGCAAAGCATCTGTTATTTAGAAAGTAGCAGATGAGCTCTAGTTGTAGCTGAAAAATTATTTCAAAAAAATTGTTGTTACTGAAACTTATGATCGTAATTTTACGATCATATAAACGTATGGGAGCAACTAAAACAGAAGAATTTACTCAGGCCGATATTGTAATTGCAAAATATGCGAAAGCATTGGCACACCCTGCCCGCATTGCCATATTGCGAATTTTGCTGGAGCGTACTTCCTGCATCTGCGGGGATATTGTAGAGGAGTTGCCTTTGTCTCAATCAACCGTTTCTCAGCACCTGAAAGAGCTAAAAGAGGCGGGCCTTATTAAAGGCGACATCGAAGGAAAGAAAGTATGTTACTGTATAGATGAACGTGCCTGGAAAGAGGCACAACAGTTATTACAGGTAATGTTTTCCAGATTTACCTCCTGTAATACCACTTGTTGTTAAATTTTTTTAATTAATTTGATCGTAATAAACCGATAATAAACTTATAAGACTATGAAAAACGCAGAGGATTTAAAGAAAATAGTAAAGGAAAAGTATGGTGAAATAGCCTTACAAAGCAAAGAGCAAAATGAAGCTTCATGCTGTGGCGCCACTGGTTGCAGCACGGTAGATTACGCTATTTTTGCTGACAATTATTCTGAACTGGAAGGCTATAACGCGGATGCCGATCTTGGTCTGGGCTGTGGTGTACCAACCGAATTCGCACAAATAAAGAAAGGTGATACAGTTGTAGACCTTGGCTCTGGAGCAGGCAATGACTGTTTCGTTGCCCGGGCCCTGACAGGGGAAACGGGTAAGGTTATAGGTGTAGACATGACCGAAGCCATGATTGCCAAAGCCCGTGTAAATGCTGACAAACTAAGTTTTAATAATGTGGAGTTCAGACAAGGGGAGATTGAGGACCTGCCAATAGCTGCCAACCGTGCTGATGTGGTTATCAGCAACTGTGTCTTAAACCTTGTGCCTGACAAGAAGAAGGCTTTTGCAGAAACTTACCGCGTACTGAAACCAGGCGGCCACTTTAGTATTTCTGATGTAGTACTGGTCGGTGAATTACCAAAAGGGTTAGTGCAGGCAAGTGAAATGTATGCAGGCTGCGTTTCTGGTGCTATCCAAAAGGAACATTACCTGCAGATAATAAAAAAAGCAGGTTTTGAAAATATCACTGTACAGAAAGAAAAAGTAGTACAGGTGCCTGATGAGATTTTGCGCGATTATTTAACCGAAGACGGTATAAAGCAGTTTCGGGAGAGCAACACTGGCATCTACAGTATCACGGTCTATGGTGATAAGCCAGCCGAATCTAACTGCTGCGCCCCTGGCTCTGGGTGTTGTTGACAAAACTCAGGCTCATAAAGGCTGTCGCCTTTATGAGCTTGTAAAGTTACAGGGTAAGAGGTACAAGTTGTACTGCACTATACTAAAAAAGGGCAACTATATGACAATTCAAAAACAGAAAAGCCTGGGTTTCCTTGATCGCTATTTAACTTTTTGGATACTCCTGGCAATGCTGATCGGAGTAGGCCTCGGGTATTTTATACCGGAAAGCTCAGCTTATGTTAACTCCCTCTCCAGCGGCACAACCAATATCCCAATTGCCATAGGGCTCATCCTGATGATGTATCCTCCATTGGCGAAGGTCAACTACAGACTATTGCCAGAAGTCTTCAGAAATGTAAGGGTGATTGGGTTGTCTCTGCTATTGAACTGGATAATAGGTCCACTGCTGATGTTTGCGCTGGCCATTACCTTCCTCAGTGAATACCCGGAGTATATGACAGGGCTCATACTTATAGGACTTGCCCGCTGCATTGCCATGGTGTTGGTCTGGAATGACCTTGCAGATGGAAGCCGTGAGTATGCTGCTGGTCTTGTGGCGCTTAACAGTATATTCCAGGTTTTCCTGTATAGCTTCTACGCCTGGTTATTCATTACAAAACTGCCGCCACTATTTGGCTTCGAAGGAGCTATAGTAGACATATCCATTGGTGTGATAGCTGAAAGTGTAGCTATTTACCTAGGTATTCCTTTTCTGGCCGGGGTTTTAAGCCGTGTTATTCTCGTGCCGCTAAAGGGGCAGGAGTGGTACCAGACGAAGTTCATACCTGCCATCTCCCCTATCACCCTGGTTGCCCTATTGTTCACAATTTTAGTGATGTTCAGCCTGAAGGGAGATTTGATTGTTTCCATACCTTTTGATGTACTGCGCATTGCTGTGCCCCTGGTACTATACTTTGCCGTGATGTTTCTGGCAAGTTTCCTTTTAGGTAAAGCAGCCGGAGCTGATTACTCCGAAAATGCTTCAGTGGCCTTTACAGCAGCCGGAAATAATTTCGAGTTAGCTATTGCTGTGGCCATTGCTGTGTTTGGACTGAATTCTGGTGAAGCTTTTGCAGGCGTAGTTGGTCCTTTGGTAGAAGTGCCTGCACTTATTGCCCTGGTAAGGGTCTCCTTCTGGCTCCGCGCCAAATTTTACAAGAAACAACTTGTTTAAACGTCAATGGATTTAATACCTACACTTGCTGACACAATCAAAGAGCTCACACTTTCCTTTGATGATATTCCTTCAGAACGGAAGAAGCTTTTGGAGCAGCTTGCACATTTCATCAAAGAGAAAGTTGCCCTAAATAAAACAGTATACCTTGTTTTTATCTGTACCCATAATTCCCGCAGAAGCCACATGGCGCAGATTTGGGCACAGGCTGCCGCTGCTTACTATACAATAGATAACGTGGAGTGTTACTCGGGCGGAACCGAAGCGACAGCTTTTTACCCCGCTGCCGTTAAAGCCATGAACATGCTAGGTTTTAGCATAATGCAGGAAAAGGAGGAAAAGAATCCAACTTACCAGATCCGGTTTTCTGCTGAGCAAGCACCCTTTAGCGTTTGGTCAAAAAGATTTGATGATCCAGCTAATCCGGCGTCCGGGTTCTGTGCCGTTATGACGTGCACAGATGCTGATGAAAATTGCCCGTTTATCCCTGGCGCTGAGAAACGCCTGGCCCTGCCCTACCAGGATCCAAAAACCTCAGATAACACGGCCACCCAGGCCAAAATATATGAAGAGAGGGCAAGGCAAATTGGCCGGGAAATGCTGTATACATTTAGCCTGGTTGAAGTGTACATATAAAACAGGAAGGGCTTCTGCTATGTACAGAAGCCCTTCCTGTTTTACATGAATAATATTAACCTTGCTTTACTAACTGAATATCGCTGTTGAGCCTGATTTCATCACTCACAACAACACTTCCTGCTTCAGTAACAGCATCCCAGGTTAAGCCATAGTCTTTACGGTTAATTTTACCTGTTACAGTGAAACCTGCCTTTGTTTGGCCGTAAGGATCCACTACTATACCTCCAAATTCAACATTCACTGTTACAGGTTTTGTAGTACCACGGATGGTCAGATCACCATGCAGTTTATAATCATCACCTGAAGCCTTTTCGAAATTTTTACCTTCGAATCGAATTTGCTCATGATTAGCTGCATCAAAAAAGTCTTCTGATTTCAGGTGCGTATCCCGCTGCTCATTGTTTGTGCTAATAGAATCAACATCAGCAGTAAAAAGAATCTTGGAAGCTTTGGTGAAGTCTTCCCCCTCAGTCTCTACTTCAACATTATATTCTCTAAAATAACCGGTTACGGTAGTAATCATCAGGTGCTTCACCTTAAACTGTACTTCGCTGTGAGTCGGGTCTAATACCCATTTTGTTGTTGCCATAGTTTTAAATTTTTATATCATTTAATGAGTTGTAGCTGTATGAAGATATACCTGCTAGTAAGGCAGTAAGCTTAAAGCCTATACTTGAGACTTCATGGTTCTTTACATATACTCTGTGACTCAGCTAAAGGTATAAAATTAATGTACATACATCAAATGTATGTACATTAATTTTTACTTAAATGTTGCATCTATTTTTTTAGTGCTTTTGAATTAAAGTTGGATTATGTATAATGCTGTAGCTTACCATATTTGCATCACGTTAAGAGACTATGTCAGAAACCTACAACGCTTATGCTTTTACTGAATTAAGAAGTTGGCAGCATAAAATGCTGAAATCGCCTTCGCTTTTCAACTCAATGGCAAGGAAAGTTCAGTATAAGCTGAATAGCTATATTCCGGAAAAAGTACATGCTGCCATAACCACTGCCATCAAGCAGATGATAAGGGCCATGCTATTTGGCGCAGGCAAACTCACCAAACCACCTTATACAAACCTCCCACTACAGGCAAGAGAATCTATGGCGCTGGAACGTATAAAATTTTACCAGCATGCTGCCGCAGCAGAAGGAGGAGTTACCGGCGCTGGCGGAATTTTATTGGGATTTGCAGACTTCCCCCTGTTGTTAAGCCTGAAACTAAAACTACTTTTTGAAATTGCAGCACTCTATGGATATGATGCAGCCGACTACAAAGAACGTGTATACCTGCTGCATATTTTCCAGCTTGCCTTTAGCAGCCAGGAACACAGACGGCAAGTATACTTGCAAATAGCTGATTGGGATAAAGCAGTACATGAACTACCTGAAGACATTAACCAGTTTGACTGGCGAACATTTCAGCAAGAGTACCGCGATTACATCGATCTTGCCAAAATGGCACAGATGATTCCCCTTGTAGGTGCACCTATCGGGGCAGTGGTAAACTACCAACTCATAAAAAAACTGGGCACCACGGCAATGAATGCTTACCGCATGCGGTTAAAAGAGGAGTCATGAAATTAAGCTTGATTTAAGCCTTCAGAATCAATAGGTTGTCGTATTTACTGCGGCAAGTATGTCCTCAACATATTCACGAGAGTTAGACAGCCTCGGCACTTTGTTTTGTCCACCTAATTTACCTTTGCTTTTAAGCCAGTTGTAGAATGTTCCTTTGGGTAAAATATGAACTACAGGAGGCAAAAGCGCCAGGTCCTTGTGCCGTCGTGAATCATAGTCTGAGTTAACGCTTCGTAATGCTTCATCAAGCGCTTCTTTAAATTTCTCTTCATTATCAGGAGCCGTAGTAAACTCCACCAGCCATTCATGACGTCCTTTTTCACCATTTTGCATGAAAACCGGTGCTGCTGTAAATTCATGTATCAAAGCGCCGGTCGCTTCGGATGCCCTTGCCATAGCCTGCTCCGCATTTTCCACCATCAACTCTTCGCCAAAGGCATTCATGAAATGTTTGACGCGTCCTGATATCTTAAAGCGGTAAGGGACAGTGGATGTAAAGCGAATCGTATCACCTATCTTATAGCGCCACAGACCAGCATTGGTACTGATCAGAAGAGCGTAGTTCTTCCCTACTTCCATACCCTCTAAACCTACAGCTGCTGTACTCTCTTCCCCAGATTCCTCCATCGGTAGGAACTCATAGTAAACGCCATAGTCCAGCATGAGCAACATCTCATCTTCTTCGCAATCACCATCCTGTAATCCGAAGAACCCTTCTGAGGCATTGTAGATATCAATATAATTTACTGAATCTGAAGGGATAAACTGATTAAAAAGCTCTCTATAAGGTCCGAAAGCAACGCCTCCGTGCGCAAAAAACTCTAAGTTAGGCCAAACCTCCAGTATGTTCTTTTTGCCTGTAATCTCCAGCACGCGTTCAAGTACTACTTTTGTCCAGGTGGGGAGCCCCATGATGTTGGTAACATTCTGCTCTGCGATGGACTTGGCCATTGCATCTAGTTTCTCTTCCCAAGGCAAAAAAGCTATGCTCGTGGAGGGCGTACGTGCATACTCGGCCCAGATGGGCAGGTTCTTTGTTATAATTGCCGAAATGGCACCAGTATAGATATCGTCATTCCCTTCATAGGTTTGGAGCGTTCCTCCCACCGACACTGTTTTACCTAAGAAGATTCTGCTGTCAGGGTTCCGGTCTAAATACAGTGTGATAAGATCCTTCCCTCCCCTGAAGTGACAGTCTTCTAATGCCTCCTCAGATACAGGAAGAAATTTACTCCGATCGCTGGTAGTACCTGAGGACTTAGCATACCATTGGATATCAGAGTGCCAGAGCAGGTTCTGCTCACCATTCATCATCCGCTTTATGTAGGGCGACAAATCATCATAAGCAGATAAAGGAACACGCTGCCGGTACTCCTCAGCATTTTTTATGCTGCTGTATCCATACTTTCTACCCCATTCGGTATTCTTTGCCTGAATAAGAAGATTAGAAAGTGTTTCCTGTTGCACTTCATGCGGGTGGTTCATAAAGTGTTCAATCTGTTCTACCCTGGATTTGGTGAACTGAGTTATAAGTAAGTTTAGTAGCTCCATATTTTTTACAGCATACGGAAGCTGCTAAAGAAGGATAAGCTTAAAGTTAAAGGTAAGCAAATTCAGGAGGCTTAGTTTTTTACCTATCCCAGCTTGAATGATGGCAGCACATACCAAGCACTACTCCTTGATAAAAAGATAGTTACATGCAACTTTCAGCATAGCAGACAGGTACACACACGGATAAATACCTAAAGGAGCAGCAGGTTATTAAAATAGGAGCCAACAAAATACAAATCTTTCATATACTATGAAAAAACCATTAGCTGCTTCTAACTTACTATTTCTCCTACTATGTAGTATGTATGCCTGCAAAAAAGAGGCTCCTGCAACAGAACAACCATACCTGTTTGAACCCACTCCCCTTTCATGGCCTATAGAACCAACTATTTCTGGTACATCAGGACTTGCAGATAGTAAGACCTGCGCTGAACATTTATGGGTACAGGAGGATGGCGGCAGCCCTACTCAGCTGATCCTTTTAGGGTATAACGGACAAATAAAGAGGAAAATGTTTTTGAAAGGGGTTGTGAATCGTGATTGGGAAGAATTGCAGGCAGCCGGTAAAGATTTGTTCATAGCTGACATTGGAGATAATAAGCAAACCCATAAAACCTATACCATATATCAGTTTCAGGAGCCGAGCCTGGATGTCGATACCGTCACCGACATAAGAAAAATAGAGTTTATGTATCCTGATGGCTCACATGATGCAGAGGCTTTCATAGTAGACCCTATCACAAAAGAAATTTTCATCCTTACAAAAAGAGATAACCCATCCAGGATTTATAAATTACCTGTGCCCTTCAGTTATACTTCCTTAAATAAAGCTATTTATGTAGGTAATTTACCATACAATGGAGTTGTAGGGGCAGCTTTGTCTGCTAATGGGAAAGAGATTCTGCTTAAAACTTATACTAATATTTTCTACTATACCCGACCAGATGATCAGCCTTTACTAAATGCACTGCAGAAGGAAGGGAAAATACTTACCTACCAGGTTGAGCCACAGGGAGAAGCAGTCGCTTTCACAAACTCCAACAGCGGTTTTTACACATTGAGCGAACAGAATTCCTCATCACAGGCTAGCCTTTACTTTTACAGAAGAAAGTAAAACGTGGTAGCTATGTGGAGCTTCAACAACGAACCATCTGCTTATATAAATCAATTACATTTTACAGGTTAACATGTATGCTGTAACTTTGGTCAGGCAAGATTAAGATAATACCCTGAATGACTAACAGCACACGTTACAATAAGAAGAGGTTTGCAATCAAGGGATGGGAACGAGAGGAGCATTTTCATTTTTTCAGAAGTTTTTCACAACCTTTTTTTAATGTTCATACCGAAGTAGAAATTACTACCCTCTACCAATACTGCAAACAAAATAAGGTTTCTGTATTTCTCTCTTACTTACACGCAGCTACTAAAGGCGTAAGAGCCACAGACAACTTTTTGTTAAGGTTAGAAGGAGATCATGTAGTAAAGTATGACGCCGTGGATATCTCAACTACTGTTCTTAAGGATAACAAGACGGTATCTTTCGTACACCTCCCCTTTTATGACGAGCTTAGCGACTTTTGCCAAAACTCATCTGAGATCATAGAGGAAGTAAAAAAGAGCAACAGGTTATTTTATGGGTATAATGGTCCTGATTTAGTACATGCTACCACTCTGCCCTGGTTCAAATTCAATGGCATGGAGCATGCGCATTTAGATGATGCAGATGATGCCATACCTAAGCTGGCTTTTGGAAGGCTGGAAAAAAGGGATGGGAAGATATTATTGCCTATGAGTGTAAGGGTGCACCATGCCTTGGCCGATGGCTACCATATCCACCTCTTTTTGCAGCAGATGGAGCAGTACATAAACTCAGGTGCAACTGAAGACATTAAGGTGAAGCAAAAGCCCGCTTCTGATTAGTAGCGGGCTTTTGCTTCACCTATCCATAAACTTCTTTCTTGGCTGCTTTCAATGTGTTCTGCATCAACATAGCTATTGTTAGTGGTCCAACACCGCCTGGCACAGGCGTTATATAACTGCATTTAGGGGCTACAGCATCAAAATCAACATCTCCGCGCAAGCGATAGCCCGACTTGCGGTTATCATCAGGCACACGGGTTGTACCAACATCAATTACTACAGCTCCATCTTTTACCATGTCAGGTGTAATCAGACCTGGCCTACCCACGGCGGTAATAATGATATCTGCCTGGCGGGTATGGTAGCCTAAGTCTTTGGTGTTGCGATGGCATAATGTAACGGTAGCATTACCGGGATATGCTGCTTTCGCCATCAGAATACTCATAGGTGAGCCTACAATATTGCTTCGCCCTACGACCACGCAATGCTTTCCGTCTGTCTCAATTTCGTAACGCTCCAGTAACTGCAAGATACCTGCCGGAGTGGCCGGCAGATAAGCCGTTAGTCCGGCTACCATTCTACCCACGTTTGTTGGATGAAAACCATCTACATCCTTTTTAGGATCAATTGCTTCCAGTACTTTCTCCGTATTAATATGCTTTGGCAAAGGTAGCTGCACAATAAACCCATCCACAAGCTCATCCTCATTCAATTCCTTTATTTTATTGAGCAGCTCCTCTTCAGTAATAGAATCCTCATACCGAATGAGAGTAGAACCAAATCCAATACGCTCACAGGCCATAACCTTATTATTTACATAAGTAACAGATCCGCCATCATTGCCAACCAGCACAGCAGCCAAATGAGGCACTTTACCACCTTTGGACTTGATAGCTTCTACTTCTTGGGCGATTTCTTGTTGAATGGCTTCGGATGTTTTTTTACCGTCGAGCAGGGTCATATTCTCTTGTATAATGATAAATAATGTATTAGGAATGATGAATTAAGTCAGTATAAGCACTGGTAACTAAATCTTCGTCACTGATCTGAAGCAGGTCTTTGTAGTAGTCGCACTGCTGCTGCAGCACTTCTAGTCCCACAGAGCCTTCTAAATCAATGGCTTCTATTTCGATAAAGCTCCCCAGTCCTTCAATCTGGTCGAGGTGAAACTTTACGTTATCAATGAAAAATATCTTACGAATTTTCTTTACCTGCCCCAGAACACCTTTGCCATGGCAAATTTCTGCCACAGTGCCGGCACTTGGGTTTTTCAGGTAAAGGAATACTTCAGTTTTCTGTGCCTCCCCCAGATAAGTCCTTCTATAATGGATCAGCACGTTTTCAATATTCCCCTGACGGTGCTTCAATTTGCCATTGTCAGTCTCGTAGTAGGTGTCAGTCTGTACATCCTGCCCCTGAAATACAGCATTCAGGCCCAGTAGTATACTTTCAGCGTCTTCGGGATTCTCGCAACGTGCCTTTATGGTAATATCAGCGTACAAGGTTACTGTTCTTTTAATTTGACTATATGACAAAAGGCAATGGGCTAATTATTAATAGTTAAGTTTTTAGTCCTTAGTCAAAGCCCCCTTTGTCAAAAGTGTATAAGCAACAAGCCCCGGCGCGCAGAGGCACGTCGGGGCTTGTTATATTTTAGTCGAGTTTAAGCACGGCTAAGAAGGCTTCTTGCGGAATTTCCACGTTACCTACCTGGCGCATGCGTTTCTTTCCTTTTTTCTGTTTCTCCAACAGTTTACGCTTACGGGAAATATCACCGCCATAGCATTTGGCCAGTACGTTTTTACGCATGGCCTTTACTGTTTCGCGGGCGATGATCTTCTGGCCAATGGCCGCCTGAATGGCAATCTCAAACATCTGGCGAGGTAGCAACTCACGCAGCTTTTCGCACAGGCGCTTGCCCCAATCGTAAGCCTTGTCGCGGTGTACGATCGCAGATAGTGCATCCACAGGTTCTCCATTCAGCATCACATCCAGCTTCACCATGTTCGACTGCTTGAAACCAATCAGCTCGTAATCAAGGGAAGCATAACCACGCGAAATAGTCTTCAGTTTATCGAAGAAGTCAAATACAATCTCAGCAAGCGGCATCTCAAAGGACAACTCTACCCTATCACTGGTCAGGTAAGTCTGGTTCTTCAGAATACCGCGCTTATCCATACAAAGCGTAATGATCGGGCCAACAAATTCAGACTTAGAAATGATCTGTGCTTTAATGAACGGCTCCTCTACGTGGTCAATATAATTCGGCTCCGGCATTTCAGACGGCGCGCTCACTTTTAGTAATTGCCCCTTTGTAGTATGTACATGGAACTGCACGGACGGCACAGTGGTGATCACCGTCATGTCAAACTCACGCTCCAGACGTTCCTGCACGATTTCCATGTGCAGCATTCCCAGGAATCCGCAACGGAAACCGAAGCCCAGTGCAGCAGACGTTTCAGGCTCCCACACAAGGGAGGCATCATTCAGCTGCAGCTTCTCCATAGAGGCACGCAGTTCTTCATACTCGCTGGTCTCTACCGGGTAAATACCGGCAAATACCATCGGTTTCACATCCTCAAATCCCTGAATACCCTTCGCCGGGCGATCTACGTGCGTAATAGTATCCCCTACTTTTACCTCTTTCGCGTTCTTGATACCTGAAATCAGATACCCTACGTTACCGGCCCCCATTTCAGTTCGAGGCTCCTGGTTCAGTTTAAGCACACCTATTTCGTCAGCCTCATAGGTCTTCCCGGTATTGATGAACTTAACTTTTTCACCTTTCTTAAGTGTACCGTTGAAAATACGAAAGTAAACTTCGATACCTCGGTAAGAGTTGAAAACTGAGTCAAAAATCAAGGCTTGCAAAGGTGCTTCAGGATCTCCCTTTGGAGCAGGAATCCTGTCACATATAGCGTTAAGGATATCCTCTATACCGATACCAGCCTTACCCGAAGCATGGATGATATCATCTTTGTCGCAGCCAATGAGCTCAATGATCTGGTCAGAAACCTCCTCCGGCATCGCGTGCGGAAGGTCAATTTTATTCAGAACCGGAATAATCTCCAGATCATTGCCAATAGCCAGATAAAGATTTGAAATTGTCTGAGCTTCTATGCCCTGGGATGCATCCACGATAAGCAGTGCTCCTTCACAGGCCGCAATAGAACGGGAAACTTCGTAAGAAAAGTCTACGTGGCCTGGCGTGTCAATCAGGTTAAGGACGTAATCCTCTCCCTTATAATGGTAGTTCATCTGGATAGCATGGCTCTTTATTGTAATACCACGCTCACGCTCCAGGTCCATGTTATCTAGCAGCTGATTTTGCATCTCACGCTCAGCGACTGTAGAAGTAAACTCCAGCAGGCGGTCAGCCAGGGTACTCTTACCATGGTCGATGTGGGCGATGATGCAGAAATTTCGAATGTTCTTCATAAATATCTATACGAAGAACAAAGTTAAGAAGAATGTGGCTTTGTTGCTGCTTTCAACCTAAGATTTATGAAGGGATAAGTTTGTATGAGCTATTTGCTTTGATCATTTTATCCTAACCCGGCTTCTTTAGCCAGGGAAACGAGGTCTGCTACATTGGTGGTGCCAAGCTTTTGCTGTATGTTCTTCCGGTGAGTGCTTACGGTATTAGCGCTGATAAAAAGCTTTTCAGCAATTCCCTTTGTACTCATTCCTCTGCATATCAGGGAAAGAACCTCTACTTCTCTTTTACGAAGGCTCTTTACAAGAAGCTTGTTCTTCTCTTTCAGGTTATCTCTTAAAGCCTGCACCAGCTGCTCACCTGTATTCATCTGAGGACTCATATCCACATCCACACAAAGAATTTCTTTTACTTTACCCTCTCCATTCTTTTGAAAAGGTCTGGCCCAGCCTATGAACCATTTATATTCTTTCTGCTCCTTGTGCTTGGCCCTGAAAACGCCACCATATTCCGTTCCATTGAAGTTCTGGTAATGATCGATACTATTATCAGGCACAGTATGATCATCAGGGTGTACAATTCTATACATGTACTCTATTCCGCCTAATTCTTTGATCTCCTCCAGTGTATAACCTAAGGTTTCTTCATTAGTTCTATTGCACCAGATTACCCCTGCTTCCAGATCAGAAATATAGATACTGGCTGGTACTTCGTTCACAACCCTTTCAAGGAAAGTACACTTCTGCTGTAATTCTGACAATTCTTTCTCTAATTCGCTTATTCTCTCCTCAGCAGACATAGTTGTTTCTTTATCCGGTATACTTTGAGTCATCTAAAAGTTATAGGCTACCTCATCACCACTACATTCACTAAATATAATATTATATATTTAAAATGAAAAACCTGAAGTTAATCTAGTTTTCAGGGTAATTGAATTCGGGCAGATCTTTAACCTAACGTCCAGCTGATACAGTTCCCTGGCTGTAAATCCTCATCAAAAATGACTATATTCGCATCAATTTTGAAATAACCTTGTTAAGTATACATGCAAGCAACTACTGTAGAACCATACAAGCCAGTCAATCATATCCGTATTGTTACGGCAGCGTCATTATTTGACGGTCATGATGCAGCGATCAATATCATGCGTCGAATTATTCAGGCATCAGGTGCAGAGGTAATTCACTTGGGGCATAATCGTTCGGTGCAGGAAATAGTTGACTGTGCGATCCAGGAAGACGCCCAGTCTATTGCCATCACTTCTTATCAGGGTGGTCATATTGAATATTTCAAGTATATGTATGACCTGCTGAACGAGCGGGGAAGCGGCCACATCCGCATCTTTGGCGGTGGTGGCGGTGTTATACTTCCTACCGAAATAGAAGAACTGCACGAGTACGGAATTGCACGCATTTACTCTCCTGATGATGGCCGTGCCATGGGTCTGCAGGGTATGATAAACGATATGCTGGAGAAATGTGACTTCCCTACAGGTAAGAATCTTAATGGCGAGGTAAAGCACCTGCAGGAAAAAGATCCGAAGTCAATTGCCAGATTGATCTCAGCTGCAGAGAATTTCCCTGAAGAAGCAAAGGCTATTCTGCAGGAGGTGAAAGAGCAGGCAAAAGAAGTAAAAACTCCGGTTTTAGGTATCACTGGTACGGGAGGTGCAGGTAAATCATCTCTTGTAGATGAACTGGTGCGCCGTTTCCTGATGGACTTCCCAAAAAAGAAGATAGCCATTATTTCGGTTGACCCTTCTAAGCGTAAGACTGGTGGAGCCTTACTTGGCGACAGAATCAGGATGAACTCTATCTCTAATGAGAGAGTGTACATGCGCTCCCTGGCAACACGCCAAAGCAATCTGGCCCTGAGTAAGTATGTGCAGGATGCTGTGGATATTGTAAAAGCAGCAAACTTCGACCTGATCATTCTGGAAACTTCCGGTATTGGTCAGTCAGACACAGAAATCATTGAGCACTCAGACACGAGCTTATATGTGATGACACCGGAATACGGTGCCGCAACGCAGCTGGAAAAGATTGATATGCTGGACTTTGCTGATGTCATCGCGCTGAACAAGTTTGATAAGCGCGGTGCCTTAGATGCCCTTCGTGATGTAAAAAAGCAGTACAAGCGTAATCACCAGCTATGGGACGTGAACGATGAGGATATTCCGGTTTTCGGGACTATCGCCTCTCAGTTCAATGATCCTGGTATGAACCAGTTGTACCGGGCTATTATGGCTAAGGTAACGGAAAAAACCGGTGTAGAATTTAATTCTAACCTTCAGACATCCAAAGAAATGTCGGAGAAGGTTTTCATCATCCCTCCCAGCCGCACGCGCTACCTTTCCGAGATATCAGAAACTATACGTAGCTATGACAAGTGGAGTAAGGACCAGGCAGAGGTAGCACAGAAGCTCTTCGGTATCAAAAAGTCTATAGAGGCTGTGCAAAGCATAGAGGTTGAAGATAAAGACCGCCTGGTGAAGCAACTGGAGCAGGCCTATGCTGAAGTAGAGTTGAGCCTGGACGGCCAGAACAAAAAGATACTGGAGAACTGGAAGGAGAAAGTACAGGCTTATAAAAATGAGTTTTATATCTTTAAAGTGCGTGACAAAGAGATCAAGATCAAAACGCATACGGAGTCGCTTTCTCATTTACAAATACCAAAAGTAGCTACTCCCCGCTATGAGGCCTGGGGTGACTTGTTAAAGTGGAACCTGCAGGAAAACGTGCCAGGAGAGTTCCCTTACACAGCGGGCGTATTCCCGTTCAAGCGGGAGGGTGAAGACCCGACCCGTATGTTTGCCGGTGAAGGTGGACCAGAGCGTACAAACCGTCGTTTCCACTACGTAAGCTTAGGTATGCCAGCCAAACGTCTGTCAACAGCCTTTGACTCAGTTACGCTTTATGGTGAAGACCCGGATTTCAGACCAGATATCTATGGTAAAATTGGTAACTCCGGCGTAAGCATCTGCTGTTTGGATGATGCTAAAAAGCTGTATTCCGGCTTTAACCTGGCAGATCCTAAAACTTCTGTATCCATGACCATCAACGGTCCGGCAGCTATCCTGACTGGCTTCTTCATGAACGCCGCAATAGATCAGCAGTGTGAACTGTACATTAAGGAGCATGGCCTGGAGGAAGAAATTGAGAAGAAGATTGAGGCTATCTATAAAGAAAAAGGCGCTGAGCGTCCGAGTTACCAGGGTCCGTTACCGGAAGGTAATGATGGACTAGGCTTGATGCTATTGGGCGTAACCGGTGATGAGGTGTTGCCGGCAGAAGTTTATGAGCCGATTAAGGAGCGTACATTAGCGGCAGTTCGTGGTACAGTACAGGCAGATATTCTGAAAGAGGACCAGGCACAGAACACCTGTATCTTCTCTACAGAGTTTTCCCTTCGCTTGATGGGTGACGTGCAGCAGTACTTTATCAATAATAATGTTCGCAATTTCTATTCAGTATCTATTTCAGGATATCATATTGCTGAGGCAGGTGCTAACCCTATTTCCCAGCTTGCCTTTACATTGGCCAACGGCTTTACGTTTGTTGAGTACTATGTGAGCCGCGAGATGGATATAAACAAATTTGCTCCAAACCTAAGCTTCTTCTTCTCCAATGGTATTGATCCGGAGTATGCAGTAATCGGCCGTGTGGCACGCAGAATCTGGGCGAAGGCGATGAAGCATAAGTATGGGGCGGATTCCCGTTCGCAAATGCTGAAGTACCATATTCAAACCTCTGGCCGTTCGCTGCATGCGCAGGAAATCGACTTCAACGACATCCGTACAACGCTGCAGGCACTTTATGCGATTTATGATAACTGTAATTCGCTGCACACTAATGCTTACGATGAAGCCATTACGACTCCTACAGAGGCTTCTGTTCGTCGTGCGATGGCCATTCAGTTGATCATTAACCGTGAACTAGGACTGGCGAAAAATGAGAATCCACTTCAGGGCGCCTTCATTATCGAAGAACTGACAGACTTAGTGGAAGAGGCTGTATTGACTGAGTTTGACAGGATCACAGAACGTGGCGGAGTGTTGGGTGCTATGGAAACGATGTACCAGCGTGGTAAAATACAGGAAGAAAGCTTGTATTATGAGACCCTGAAGCATACTGGTGAATACCCTATCATAGGAGTAAATACTTTCTTGTCATCTAAAGGCTCTCCAACCGTTATCCCGACAGAGGTAATACGTGCTACGGAAGAAGAGAAGCAGTACCAAATTAAAATGGTGCATGCCCTACAGGAGCGAAATTCAGACAGAGCATCAGAACTCCTAAAGCAGTTGCAGCAGGTAGCCATCCAAAATGGCAACATTTTCAGTGAACTAATGGAAACAGTAAAACACTGTTCACTTGGTCAGATTACGAATGCCCTTTTCGAAGTAGGCGGGCAGTACCGCAGAAACATGTAAGTTGCATCTGTTTTTATAATAAAGAAGGGGGCCCGAATAACCGGGCCCCCTTCTTTATTATAAAAGTCATCCCTGTTAATATTAACAAGCTGCTTCTCATCACGTATGAAGAATTCAAACGTAAAGAAAATGATATGAACCGGAATAGCACAACTCCGCTTTTAATATTTCTGGGAACTGTTCTGTTAGCTGGCACCGCTGTTTGTTTGCTGGTTTACAGCAGCTTCGACGAGGATGAATTTGAATTCGATACCTACGATGAGCATAATGAAGATTATCTGTAGATCAACTGATTACCACCTAAACAGCAACCCCTGTCCTACAAAAAATGGGGTGGCTTTATAGGTTGTATTTCATTTTCTGATCTTGTCATCCTGCCTCACTATCTGAAGTATAGATCCCAGGTATTTTCACCATAAGGAAGCAGGTTTTAAAACTGTCTTAAATATTACATTTTAAAGAAACCTTCAGGCAGGTTTACCGTTCAAATGGGCAATTATCCCCCTTACAAAACGAACCAGAGCCATGAAAAACTTCTCTACAATTACCTCGTTGTTACTCCTTAGTACTACAGCCGGACTATTACTTAGAAGCTGGGCTGTCCTGGCACCTGCACGAATAAAGAGCTTAGAAGAGGACGTTCCCCTTTATTTGTAGAAGAAAGACTGCTGCTTAAAAGAACGTTGTTGCCCTTATCGTGTAGATGAGGACGTGCTTTACACTTTGTTTATTTACAATCAAACCAGCATAATACTGCTATTTTAGCTAAAATTGAGTATTTTTGGCTTGATCAAACATGCATATCTATTTTTTCCATAGCACTAGCAAGTGCAAATACATACTCTATGAATCTTAAAGAGAAAATCAGTTACATCATTGGCCGGGACATGGCAACCAACCTTAAAAAGCAAGGCATTGATGTAGAAGCAGATCCATTTATGACTGGTCTTAAGGAAGTTTTGGCAGGCAAGCCTTCAACTCTTTCTGAGCAGGAAGTACAGCAGGCAATGATGGCACTGCAACAGGAAATGACAGAGAAACAAAGTGCGGTAGGCAATGTAAATAAGCAAGCTGGTGAAGAATACTTAGCCGCAAATAAAAATAAGCCAGGCATTCAAACTTTACCTAGTGGTCTGCAGTACGAGGTTTTGGAAGAGGGTAATGGAAAATCTCCTTCAGCTACAGACACAGTTACAGTGCACTATAAAGGCACATTGATTGACGGTACTACCTTTGATTCTTCTTATGATCGCGGGCAACCAGCTACTTTCCCTGTAAATGGTGTTATAGCTGGCTGGACAGAGGCACTACAGAAGATGAAAGAAGGCTCTAAGTGGAGATTGTTTATACCATCTAACCTGGCATATGGAGCACAGGGCGCAGGTGATGTTATCGGGCCACATTCAGCGCTTATTTTTGATGTAGAACTCCTGTCAGTGAAGTAAAAATACCGATCAGTCTTAGATTAAGGTTTAAAAGGCCTGCGGCAATATTCTGCCGCAGGCCTTTTATATTTTGTTTAATAAGGTCACATCTTCCAGCCAACGGCGCCCCTCTTCCTCATAAAGAAAATGATTTATAATCAGCAGATTGCCTTCAAAAATAAACTCATCTCCATTCAGTTCGCTCACCAATGTCTGGTAGGACTGAACAGGAAGAACCACAGCAACAAATATATCCCGACATAGTAGCCTCAAAGCCTGAGAGAAAATGTTCTTCAATACCCACTGCTGATCTTGGCTTTTGATTTGTTCCCGTTGGTGAACATCAATAATCCATTTATGTGGCTTAATTTCCTCAACTAGCTTTAATATAGCTTTATAACCTGCTCTTATTTCTTCAGAACTTACTGCACCAGCCCATTTTATTACCAATGTTTCACTGCACGGCTCAAAAGCCAGGCTTAATTTTTTATTTAAATAATCTTTATGCAAACTATAATTTGAGGCTGGGTATAAATTTGCCTCACTCAGATAGTGTCCCTCCATACGTTACGCTCTATGCTAATCTGATAAGTTGTTTGTTAATTATTGCTACTACCTTAAATACAGGACAATTGCTGTAGCAGCTGTGCCGACAAAGTTGACCATTAAATTGATTCTAAACAAGAATAATTTAAATTTATATAAGCTATTATGTCTATATGTTTATTCTTTCATAAAAATAACGTAACAATGCTTACATTATTTTAAACATTAAGCAGATTATATATCGTTATTTTAAAATATCTGAACAAAACAAGCTCATAACCGTTCAAAAATCATTGACTCACACATATAAAAAATAAAACTTGTATGGGAAATAGCCATAACGAAGGCAAAAAATTCTTAGACAGTGTACATCAGTATTTTGATCATGCTGCTAAGTTTTCTCGACTCGACCAAGGTATTCTAGCTCAAATCAAGGCCTGTAACAGTGTCTACAAAGTATCATTTCCAGTTGAAGTAGACGGAAAGATTGAGGTTATTGAAGGTATACGCGTTCAGCACAGCCATCACAAGCTTCCATCTAAAGGAGGAATCCGGTTCAGTATGCAGGTGGATGAAGAGGAGGTTAAAGCACTTGCCACCCTCATGACCTTTAAGTGTGCTGTTGTGGACGTTCCTTTTGGTGGTGCCAAGGGTGGCGTAAAAATTAACCCGCGTACCAGCTCCGTTAAAATGCTGGAGAAAGTAACCAGAAGATATGCAGCAGAACTGATCAAAAAGAACCTCATTGGCCCAGGAATTGACGTCCCAGCCCCGGATTACGGCACAGGGAGCAGAGAAATGGCCTGGATTGCAGATACTTATCAAGCGTTTAATTATGGTGAGATAAGTGCTCTAGGTTGTGTGACAGGTAAACCCATAGGACAAGGTGGTATACGAGGACGCGCAGAAGCAACTGGGTTGGGTATATACTTTGGAATTCGGGAAGCCTTGCAGGACACGGAACTTTTAGAAGGACTGGGTCTGGAAGGTACTACCATGGAAGGCAAGCAAATTATCGTTCAGGGTTTAGGTAACGTAGGTTACCATGCTGCCTTTTTCTGTCAGCAGGATGGGGCTATCATCACAGGGATTGCTGAACGCGAAGGAGGTATTTTCAATGAGAAGGGCATAGACGTACAGGAAGCTTTCAAGCATCGTAGTGAAACAGGTTCTATTCTGAACTTCAAAGACTGCAAGAATGTAGAGAACTCTACTGACCTACTGGAGTATGAATGCGACATACTTATCCCTGCAGCCCTTGAAAATCAGATTAATGTAAAGAATGCCGCCAGTGTTAAGGCTAAGATTATAGCTGAAGGGGCAAATGGCCCTGTAACACGCGAGGCAGATGATATACTAATAAAGAACAAAGTTGTAATTCTGCCAGACCTTTACCTGAATGCAGGTGGTGTTACGGTATCTTATTTTGAGTGGCTCAAGAATCTTTCTAATGTTCGTTTTGGACGCATGGGCAAGCGTGCCGAGGAAGCAAGCTATCGTAGACTAGTAAATGCCATTGAGTCCTCTTCTGGTAAAACTATGTCTGTTACAGAAAGAGCTTTGTTAACCAAAGGGTCGGATGAGATAAGCTTAGTACGTTCAGGATTAGAGGATACTATGATCAACGCCTATCATGAGATCCGCGGAGTAATGAAAGAGAAAAAAATTCCTGACCTTCGTACAGCAGCTTTCTTAACAGCAATAGAAAAAATTGGTGTAAGCTACGAGTCTCTAGGTATATTTCCGTAAGCATCATAAATTTTTAGTTAAAAGAAAAGCGGTGAGACTCTGGTCTCACCGCTTTTCTTTTACATTTCTATTTGCTAGGCATTTTCAATTTCAAGCCATTTTCTCAAAACAGCTTGCTGTAATTGGGTTGGATTCTCTACCTGCTGAAAACGAAAACGCACATTGTTGTCAGGCAGCATTGGTACTTCAAGTTTCATTAGCTTACCGTCACGGGCAACAACAATCTCTACCTTCTCCCCTACTTCACGGTCGCTAATGTAGCGGGTAATGTCATCCCCCACCCGATAACCATCCACAGCAATGATTTCATCGTTAACATTGATACCTGCTTCATAAGCACTGCTGCCTCTACTAACAGCCTTTACCATTAACTTACCATCAGAAAGAGAAGTAGAAGCTCCCCAACTTGTACTTTTGCTACCCTCATTCAGATTTACAAGCCTAAGTCCAGCTGCGTCAAAGTAATCATTATAATCTGGAGTTGCTGTTCCGTTCACATAGTTACGGAAAAAGGCATCCATGTTCTTACCTGAGATCTTTTCAACAGCAGCCTTAAATTCCTTCTCAGTAAAGCCCCTGTTAAGTTCTTTGTAGTAGCGGTTATACATGTAACGCATCACATCATCAAGGCTTTTTTTACCTTCTGTGCCTTCCATAATCTCCATGTTCAGTAAATGGCCCAGCACACCACCTTTTGTGTAATAGGAAACTTCAGCGTTATTAGAATTCTCATTACGTCGGTAATACTTTATCCAGGCATCATAGCTAGACTCTGCCACAGCCTGCACTTTATTACCCGGTGTATTTTCTACTGAATTGATACTTCCAGAAACAATATCAAGGTACCTGTCAGGGCTCGTGAAACCAGCGCGACGAACGATTAAATCATCATAGTAGCTTGTAATTCCCTCCGATACCCAAAGCAAGTCCGTATAGTTCTCCTGGTTATAATCAAATGGTCCAAGTGGTAAAGGGCGAAGACGCTTTACATTCCATAAATGAAAGTATTCGTGTGCTACAAGGCTAAGAAAGCCTCTGTATCCGGCCTCTGTTCCATAATTCCAGCGGCTTGTCTGCAGGGTTGTTGAGTTAAGGTGCTCCAGTCCGCCGCCGCCGCGGTTCAGGTTGTGCACAATAAAAACATAGCGGTCTACCGGAAGTTCCCCCATAATGTTTACTGACTCCTCAATAACCTTGGTCATGTCTTTCATCAACTGATCAGCATCATAATTACCCTCGCCATACATGGCAATTTCATGAGGAACACCGGCTGCAGTAAACCTGTAAACATCATGTGTGCCTATCTCTAGTGGAGAATCACCGAGAATGTCATAGTTAGGGAATGTATAAGTGAACTGACCAGTACTCTTCAGCCCGGTTGATACTTTATCCCATCCTTTAAAAGGCTTTACTTCTAATGTCCCCTTCATATCCTGGTATCCTTCAGGAAACATGAATACGCTCGTTCCATTCACATAACCGTGCGAAGCATCTAAGAAGCTTGTGCGCACACTCATCTCAAAGGCATAGACATCGTAGCTAACACGAATATTATCCGCTTTATCAGAGTAAACACGCCAGGTATTTTTGTCTATTTTTTCGGATCGTAGTACTTTGCCTTTTTTATCAGTTGCTTTAAAATCTTCAACATTCTTAGCAAATTCGCGAACCAGGTATGATCCAGGCGCCCATACAGGCAAAGTAAAATCAACGTACTTTTTCTTTACACCCGACAACTCCGCCTCTACTTCAAAATAGTGGGTATGTGGGGCTGGCATAGAAAGAGTATAGCGAAGTTCTGCGGCAAGTGCAGCAGCTATGTTGCCAAAGCAAAGGAATATGACTACAAGAAGGGAAAGTTTAAATCTCTTTTGTTTGAACATGTTTATAGTTTAGGATTAAGATAAAGTTTTGTCATTTTACAACAAAAACCGTGCTTTTCAAAACCCTTACCTATAAATCAATGGTAATTCTACACTAAGAAGCCTTATTTATCCTATGCTTTTTAAGCCATCTGGAAGCTTCATCTAAGTTATAAAAAGTGTTAATTATAATGAAAGAATTGTAGCTCTTAAGCCCGAACTTTCCTGCTTCTTTTAGCAGGACCTCATAGCATTTTTCAGAAAGAACAATGGCAATGTAGTTGGAAGTGCCTAACCTCATCATTATCTTAGGAAACAGGTAAGACTGTAACCAAGCATCCTCATTTTCATCTAAAGAACCGATTTCTCTAAAGTCTAAAAGCCATTGTTTTACCTGGTTCTCTTCAGCAAATTCCAATGCCTTCTCAAGGCTTTCTCTAAATTCCTTTGATTCCAGCTTCCCAAAGCAACGTAGACACAGCCATCCATGGTCTGCATGGTAATCCACTTCAAGAAAGTTAGAACTGTAAACCTTCATCTTATGCCTCCTTCTAAAGTATACGGCAAAAATATAAACTATCTAACAATAAAGTGAACATATTATATTGCCCGCGAATAATTAAGTCGCGTTTTCGTGTAGAAGCATTATAACTAGCGGTGAACTGCCTAATTTTCAGGGTAAACTTTTTTTGTCTGACAACTTGTTCTAATAATCTATGATCATAGCCATTGGTACTTAATTGTATCTGGAACTTAATAGAATGGGTTTGGCATGGTTTTTCCATAACATCAAATGAATCTATATTAAAATCTATGAAAAAGCATATCCTCTTGATAACATTGCCCCTGCTGTTGTTGCTTGTTTTGGTGTGGACAGATTCCTTATCTGGAATGGTTTCGCAGCAGGAATCGTCTGAGACCTTTGCCTCTATAAATTTTACTAATGAAAAAGAGGGGAGTTATGACAAAACCTCTGACCACGTGCTTTCTTCTAAATCACCAAAAGAAGATTTTGTACCGGCAGGAGAAGCTAACAAGCAGGAGAGTATCATATCCTATGCTATGTCTTTCCTTGGCACACCCTATATCTATGCAGGAATGAGCCCTCAAGGGTTTGACTGCTCTGGCTTCATTACCTATGTTTATCGCAACTTTGATGTTGAGCTACCACACTCTTCTGCAATGCAGGCAGAAGAAGGAAAACCGATACCAAAAGACGAAGCGAGAACCGGGGACTTAGTCATATTTACAGGCACTAATCCAGATATAAGAGAACCTGGACATGTTGGGATAGTAATCTCATCACCAGGCGACACTATAGAATTTGTTCATTCGTCTTCTAACGGAGGAGTGAAAGTAAGCAAGGTTCAGGGCACACGCTATGATACCCGCTTCTTAGAGATCAGAAGAGTTCTGTAAGGGCGCTCTAAACAACAATGCAATTAAAAGGAATAAGTATAACACTTATTCCTTTTTTCGTACATAGCCATGAGGAGCCTTCTGAGCTAAACTATAAAAACGCATGACTATGTTACATCCTTACATAATTAATACTCTTAATGCCTTTGTTCTGATTATAGCAGGACTGATTGCTTATTTCGCAAACCCCGCTAAACCACCCACCGCTCTCATTGCACCACTTTTTGGTTTACTCTTACTGGCCGCAACCTATCACATGCGTAAGCACAATCGCTTTGTAACGCATACGGTTACTGCACTAACTATTCTGGTTGGACTAATAGTGATCACTCGCATTGATCCGGAAACTTTCGAATGGAACAGGCGGAATGTGCTGCTGCTATTGATGGGAGTAAGTTGTTTTATAGCAGCTGCTTTTTATGTAGGAACATTTGTACGGGAAAGGCGGCTGCGGAACAACACTATTTACAAAGATGATCTCTAAGCTATAAAAAAAGAAACACCTGATGTAGCCCGTCAAGTTACATCAGGTGTTTCAGGAATCCCTCAACTTCAGAGTAAGCGGTGTACTGTGTTTCAGTATCACCATCCTAAAAAGAACCAGAGGTAATGTCGCTATCCGCGTAAGCAGTAGCTATACTGCTTACTAAGCCTGCTCACCTTTTGAGTGAACATTATTACCTAGGCTTACTAAGACGACCGATGGATTAGACATAGCACCTCCTTTCTCTTTAATTCAACATAGACCCCGAGCATCCCTTAAGGACTTATTTGCTCAAAGCTGTAGCACTCGCTACTGTACTCTAAAGATAAAATAACGCCTAAAAGTTCACAAGGTTTAGGTAGTTTTTTTGCCTTCGGCTTAACAGTATTTATAACTTTTTATAAACCAAGCTCTTCCTTTATAGGATGGCTTCACAAAAGAGGGAAATAGATTAAAATGGACTAAAAGAAAAAAGTAATCATGCACCGTTCACCTATTATATCATAGCCAAAAGCACTTATTGAGTGTAGAAAATAAAATATTTTCATTGATTTGAATTATTTTTGATATATTACGTTGCATAATACAACTAATCGTAACAATAATGAAAAAGCTTCTAACTCTTGCACTGTTCATGCTATTTACCACTTTCGCATGGGCTCAAAAGATGTCACCTTTGGGTGTTTGGACTAATGAAGATGGGAAAGCAAAATTTGAGATCTACAAATGCGGCACAAAACTTTGCGGCAAGATCGTCTCTCTTCGTGAGCCAAACCGGAATGGAAAACCAAAAATGGATGACAACAACCCGAACAAAAGCGCTCGCAACCGTCCGTTGCTTGGGTTAGAGTTCCTGAAAGGTTTTGAATATGAAGGCGACAATAAGTGGGAAAGTGGCACCATTTACGATCCTGAAAGTGGTAAAACCTATTCTTGTTATATGAAAATGCTAGGTAAGGATAAAATGGAAGTAAAAGGCTATATCGGCATTTCTTTGATAGGACGTGCTCAGACCTGGACAAGAGTAGACGGAACTGCCTCTACAAATTAGATAAGACTCAAATTGATAAAAAATGAAAAGGTTAGCTGAACAGCTAACCTTTTCATTTTTCAACCCTTTACTTTCTATTAAACTTCTAATTATTGCGAAAAGTTTTAGAATTCGCGGGTTAAAAAATCTGAGTTATTCGGTACTCCTTATCTCTGAATACAAAAGTTTCCCCCGTTTTTTTCCCTGCCATAGCTTTAAAAATTGGAGACATACTGGAGATCGCGTAAAAAGATTCTCCATCTACTTTTAACTCCCCAAGGCTTACACCAATAAAATAATTCTGAAGCTCCGAATGCACAACTGCACCAAACGCCACTTCCGAGCTTGTTTTGGTAGCATTTATCCTGCGTAAAAGCGCCATGGTAGAAATTAGCTCATCTAACTGGCGTGCATACATGTCACGTTGTATCTGACAGTTTTCTCTAAAAGACTCAAATTTGTCCTCCATTGCACCCTGATGTTCATTGGCACTCTTCTGCGCCTCATCCATAGCTTCCTTCGCTGCATTGATTTGTGCATTAAGAACTTCAATGCTCCCTTGGAGCAAGCGTTTCTTGGTTTCTAGTTCTTGTGTTAACATTTCCATAGGAGTAACAAATCTTATATCAAAAATCTTTTTTTACATAAATAATGATGGATACCTGAATCATTTAAACCTATCGCTTGTAACAGATTCCTGCATCTAAAGTAATAATCGCTTAAAATTAAAATAAGTACTGAGCCACAAGAAAAACTATTTAAATTATTCTATGTTTAAGAATAAATTATTGAATGTCATATAACGATTTTTTACACCGATTGTTTGGCATGGGGAAAGGAATGCCCACTTGCCATAATCTACGACGCTCATCAGCGTATTCAACTGCTTATAAGGCATGGGTAGAGGCACAGGTGTATCTGAACTGGACTGCTCCTTTATTTAAAGCCTATCATTACCAAAAGGCACAACTAAACAGCGATTTAAGGGTACAGCTGATGTCAGAAGTTCATCGAAACGGAGCTGTTTTCTTTTATTGCCCCTCAATTGGAAAGGAAAACTTTAAATTTATTTTTGATCTACTTAAAGATAGGGTATTACAACTTGGTTATGCCCTAAGAAGCTCTGATAAGCAGGAAGTGAGGCATAAGCGTTATTATGAAGTAGTAGAGCGTCATTTCCTCGTGCCCCCGGCCTCGGACCTTCCGGGTAGTGATCTTTGCAACCAGATGTACGGAAACATCACCATTGAATTAATTCTTATAAATAAGTTACCCGGATACATCCGCTTTGTCGCAAATTCGTATGCTGATGTATATTTTAGTAAACCTTTACCTTTTCCCGTGTTACTTGAGAATGTTCTGCAGCCGAATGAGCAGTCAAAGCAAAAGCAGGATAGGACACGAAGGTGACTCAGCCGATACTTTACATATTTTAATATTTAGCAGTCTTTTTTTTATCTCAATCCTTTTAGATATATTTAAGGAGCATTCTGATCTTACACAATTGTTTTCTACTTATGAAGCTTCGTGTACTACTATTGGCTTTCACCCTCCTGGTCTGCTTTAAATCTTATGCAACTCATATTGTAGGAGGTGAATTTGAGCTAAAGCATATTGTTAATTACAACTACAGGCTCACATTGAACTTGTACTTTGATGACATAAATGGACTTCCCGGAGCTCTTGATCAGACCATAACCGTAAACTTCTTCGAAAAAGGAACAAACAGGCTGATCATGACGCAGCAAATGTTCATGCGGTCAAGAACTCCTGTTAACTACACCAACATTGACTGCACAGTTGGAAATCTTAAAACAAGTAAGATTGTATATTCCGAAACAATCTTACTTGATCCAAACACCTTCAACAGTCCCCAAGGCTATTATGTGACCTGGGAAAGATGCTGTCGAAACCGCACAATCAACAACATTGTCAGGCCGGAAGATGCTGCTCAAACCTTTTACATGGAATTTCCGCCAGTGGTAAAAAACGGAGCCCCTTTTCAAAACTCCTCCCCTGTTCTTTTTCCTCCTCTCAGCGACTACGCCTGCGTAAATGAATTATTCTATTATGAATTCAATGGAACTGACCCTGACGGCGACTCCATTGTTTACGACATGGTAACTCCTTTGAATGGCTATACCACACCGGCTATGCCCGTTTATACCATCACACCAAGGCCTGCCCCTTATCCTACCATTACCTGGTTACCGGGCTATAGTGCCGGAGTACAGGTTCAGGGAAATCCACCCATCAACATTGATAAAAACACCGGGCAACTGATAATGAGACCCAGCAGCAAAGGCCTCTATGTGTTTGGGGTAAGGGCACAGGAGTTCAGGAACGGACAAAAAATTGGTGAAGTTCGGCGTGACTTCCAGGTGCTTGTACTTGATTGCCCCAAAAATCAAACACCTGTAGTTGTTGCCAAAGAGCAAGGAAAGAAGGATTTTTATAAAAAAGGTGATGTATTAAGAATAGATCCTAATGGCAATCGCTGTATAGATGTTTTCTTTTCCGACCCTGACAGATCAGAGTTTGTTTCTCTCCGTGCCCGCCCGGTAAACTTTTCACGCCAGGATTTTACCCTGCAGGGGGTTACAAGTGGCATGATAAATCAAGGTACTTCCACAGACTCCTTAAAGGCTACATTATGTTTCGCCGAGTGTTTTGATACAGAAGGAAAGGTTTATCAACTTGATTTAATTGTTAAAGATGATGGCTGTAGTCTACCCCGTCAGGATACGGTACGGCTAAATTTTATTATAGAACCTATTCCCAACACTCCACCTACTGTTGATTTATCTACAACACAGCGGGTATTTAATGTTAAGAATGGTGATGTACTTTCTTTTGATGCCTTAGGCTTTGACGCAGACAATGATAATGTCACCATTTCTGCCAAAGGGCAAAACTTCGACTTTGGTTCTCAGGGAATTACCTTTCAAACGAAGACAGAACAAGGTCAGGTGAGTTCCCCTTTTCAATGGAATATAGACTGTAACGCCCTAAAACAAGATTCCTATAAAATTGATTTTATAGTGAGCACGGTCGTCTGTGACAAAACCGTTACCCGTACGGAAACAATAGAGGTCAGGCCAGATAACACCAATAATGCTCCAACCATCTCAACAGACAAACAGACACGTGTCTTTGATTTAGTTGTAGGTGAAGAATTTGAAGCTAAAATCTTTGGCAATGACGTAGACATGCATTCACTAGCCTTACTGGCCGCTGGTAATGGCTTTAACTTAAATGACCTGGGTATGAGTTTTACCAGCACCGGTGGCGCTGGCACTGCAGAAGGTACGTTTAAATGGACAGCTACCTGCAGGTCTCCTCAATCCAATACGCTTCGTGTTACCTTCAATTTGAAAGAAGCAGCCTGTAATCCTTCGCCTGATCAGACCCTGGTGTTCGAATTCAGGGTTTCGGCACCGAATAATGCACCAACATTAACCACAGACCAACCTGTTAGAACCTTCGAGTTAGAGTTAAATGAGCCTTTCGAAGCTAACTTCTTTGGAAATGACGTCGATCTCAACAAATTGAGCCTTGTAGCAGCCGGAGAAGGGTTCTCTTTAGAGGATATTGGCATGACCTTTACCAGTCAGGGAGGAGATGGTACGGCAAATGGTAAGCTGGTGTGGATAGCAAATTGTATAGGTGCTGAAAAAGGGCCGTTGCGTATAAAAGTAAATTTAAATGAACAAACTTGTTCACCAGCTCCTGACCAACAGATTACAATGGAATTCCGAGTGAAAGTGCCTGTGCTGGCAGACTATGTACCTGCTAATATTTTTACACCCAATGGCGATGGCTTGAACGACTATTTTGAAATACCTGCCTTACCACAAGACTTCTGTACTGCCCAGTTTGCCAACATAAAAATATTTAACCGTTGGGGTAAAGAAGTTTTTTTGAGTAAGGACAACAGGTTTAAATGGGATGGTAAGGACGTAAATGATGGGGTCTACTTCTATGTGATTGATTATGGAACAACAACCTATAAAGGATCTGTAACACTGGTGAGGTAACTTAAGCTAAGCGTTAATTTATAATTATTAAGCCATAAAAAGGAAAACCAGGTACAGGCCCAGCCACAGAAAGTCCATGAAATTCCAGTAGCTACGTAGCATCGTTAGCTGAAGATAACGAAAAGGATCTCGTATGAACACCAAGCTTCTGACGCCGTCAGCGGCTACATGTGCGGTTTTAAAGAACAAAAAGGACAAGAAGATAAGCCCGCCCAGTAAGTGTAATATATGAAGGGCGGAAATGAGGTATAAATACGTACCTGACGCCTTACCTGTGAAATACACACCTTCTTTGGTCATTTCGTTCCAGCCAATCAATTGAGCCCCGACAAATAAAACACCGAAGCCAAGTGTAAAGCCAAGAAAACGGGTCATCTTTTTTAGCTTATCTTTTTTATAGATACCTGGCACTTTACTGATGGTATAGCTGCTAAAGAGAAGGAGCAGTGTGCTCACGCTAAAAAATTTAGGGAGTTCAAAACTTTCATTCTGAAATCCGCCCGTTCGGGCAAAAGCAATAACCAATATAAAAAAAAGGACACCTATACCAATCATACTAAGGTATAGCAACATCCTGATAGGGTGCATTCTCTCGATTTTACCAAAAGCCGAGAGCTGTTTCGAATCAATTTTGTTTTTTTTATCAGAATCCATGAACTGCCTCCATCTGCTGCACCAGGTAAGAGATTTGTCTGATGCCCAGGAAATGCCAAAACGGTTTATTATACTATTACTTTATACCGTTCAGGGCAACGTATAGTTTTGTATTTGGAGTATTTTAATTTAGCCTTAAAATCAAATAAAAGTGCTTTTAAA
This sequence comes from Pontibacter locisalis, assembly GCF_042684605.1. Lineage (NCBI taxonomy): Bacteria > Pseudomonadati > Bacteroidota > Cytophagia > Cytophagales > Hymenobacteraceae > Pontibacter > Pontibacter locisalis. The sequence continues at coordinate 604,739 of NZ_JBHULU010000021.1, read as the reverse complement.
CCAAAACCAGTCGAATTTTATATATTGACTGCCTATCCCCTTTCTTTAAAAACTTTCAGATTACCTTTCTATCCTGAAATCCGTTACAAGTATATACTTTACCCGGATACAAAATGAGAAGATATATACCCGAAATCTTTCTACCCCTTTTGTTGCTGCTGCTCATGCTTTACTCCCCCGCAAAGGCTCAAACTAATGCGGTTTATACAGGTGACAACAGAGCTTTCGTAACGCTGGACGGAATAACAAAACCTTATACTTTTACTTCAGACCAAATGCTGGTTAAGTATAACAAAACCACTCAGAGGCTAGAGTGTATCTTAGACCTTGCCACCTTATACCCGGCGAACGATTCGACACCCCCCACAATGGCATATGATGTTTTCTTCGGAGCCAAATACCCGGATTTGGTAATTTATATTGATGCACCCGTAGAAAAGATTAACGCCCGAAACCTATATGCTGAGTCGATGGAGAAGAAAGCTACGGTTACTGTACAGGGAGTCGCGAATCAGACAGTCATTCCTGTTGTCTTTACACCTGATAAAAATTCTTTCATCTTCAGTACAAATTTTGATCTGATGCTGGATGACTTCGAGGCCAGTATTCCTATAAAGTATATTCCTGTACTCTCTGGCCGTGTTGTAATTACTATAAACAATGCCCGCTGGATTGATATGCAGATGAGATAATGCTTCTGCTAAATGAATTGAATAACAAGAGATAACACCTGATGCTGACACCCTGTATCAAGCGGCTCTACACTAATCTGTTGGTGCTTCTTTTGCTTTCCTGCTATACCCCTGCCACAGCTCAGAAAGTAGCTCTGGTTCTAAGCGGAGGAGGCGCAAAGGGTATTGCTCATATAGGTGTGCTAAAGGCACTGGAAGAAAACAACATACCGATAGATTATGTAGTAGGCACATCCATGGGAGGCGTGGTAGGAGGCTTGTATGCGGCTGGTTACTCACCAGCAGAAATAGAGTACTTGTTTAACACAAAAGAATTTCAGGACTGGGCCCGGGGACGAATGGAGGAGAACTACACCTACGACTTTGCTGCTCCAGACCCAACTCCTACTTTACTGAACCTCAACCTGTCTTTGGATTCTACTTTACAGATGCATGTGAATTCGAATTTGATCAACGGAGCTTCCTTAAATTTTGCTTATGCTCAGCTTATGGCTCAACCTGCCGCCAAAGCAAAGTATAATTTCAATAAGCTGATGGTACCATACCGTAGTTTAGCCTCTGACATTTATACTCAAAAACAGGTGATACTGAAAGAGGGCCAGCTCGCAGACGCTGTGCGCGCTACCATGACTGTGCCATTAGTATTCCGGCCTATTAGAATTGAGAGGCGACTATTATATGACGGAGGCTTGTACAACAACTTTCCTGTAAATGTAGCCAGGAAAGAATTTGCACCCGATGTTATAATAGGAGTTAACGTCTCCTCAAAAATATACAATGAATATCCCTACGGTAAAGATGACTTTGACCTTCCCCAGACGCTTCTTTACGCCATGATGTCTAACAGCGACTCTTCTTCGCTTGGTCCGCACGACATTTACCTGCAACCAGACATAGGCAACATGACCTCGCTAGACTTCAACAGTGTAAAAATTCTTTATGAGGCGGGCTATCAGGCTGCTACAGAAAAAATGGATGAGATAAGGAAGCAAATCCAAAGACAGGTAACACAAGAGCAAATTAATGCAAAAAGGGAATCTTTCAGAAATGATTTTACGAGTCTTTCTTTTGAAGATATTACAATAAGAGGTTTAACAGAAAAACAAAGTACCTATGTTCGAAAGTTCTTCAGAAAGGAGGGGGATGAATTCACCATGCAGGAAATTAAGAGGGGGTACTTCAGGTTAGCTTCTTCATCTAATTTCAGAAACCTGTATCCTTCTATAGTTTATAACACTAAAAACAGTAGCTATGACTTTGTGCTGGACATGGAGCACGATGACGCGCTAAAAGTTTCTGTTGGAGGAGTATTAGCCTCCAGGCCAGTTGATAACATCTTTGCTGGTTTCGAGTACAGTCTTCTTAGAAAAAACTTATACACCTTCTCAGCCGGCTTTAATACCGGCAGATTCTATCAGGCAGTACGCCTTAGGGTACGCATGGATGTACCGGCTCGCTTCCCTTTTTATGTTGAGCCCTCTTTCACTTATAACAATTGGAGCTATCTATCAACTAAAGGCTTTTTACTGGATCGGGATGAACTTCCCTTTATAGAACAGTCTGACCGGAACTATGAGGTAAGCATGGGACTCACAAACACCTACAAAGGTAAACTGGTTTTGAATGGTGGTTTTATTCAGACGATTGACAGGTACAGTAACCGGCTGGACATACTTAGTACAGATACGCTGGACAAGACTTTATTTAATGCTTTTTCTACTGGTTTAATTTTTAAAAGAGGCCAACTGAACCGAAAACAATATGCTTCGGCTGGCCGATTGATAACTTCTACTTTAAGCTATATAAATGGCACAGAGGAATTGAATCCTGGCTCCACCAGTGCCATCGGAGTAAAGATGCAAAATGACCACGATTGGTTCAGACTCAAAGTTACCTTCGAGAGCTTTGTCGGTGAAGGAAAACATAGGTTTGGTTACTTAGTAGAAGGCTTGGCGTCAACTCAGCCTTTCTTTTTTAACTACAGATCAACTCTTACTGCTGCTGCTGCTTTCACTCCTCTACCAGATAGTAAGACACTGTTTCTCGATAGCTTCAGGGGACATCAATATCTGGCTGCAGGAGTTAAGTACATTTACATGCTTAGAGAACGAATGGAGGCCAGAACAGAAGGATACTTGTTCCAGCCATACAAGCCATTGCTTCAAAATAAAGAACAGCAGGCATACTATGGGAAAGCCCTCAGAGGCACATCCTTTATTGGCAGTACAAGTCTGGTTTATCACAGCCTGTTAGGCCCTGTTGCTGTAAGCATTAACTATTACGATGATACGGCTAAACGCTGGGGATTACTTTTCCATATAGGCTATATCCTCTACCAGGATCGAGCATTGGATTAAACCAAAGCAATCATAAGCTTAAACTTACACTTCACTTATTAAACCATTAACACTGATTAACAACACTTTAAATATCAAGCACTATTTTTATATCTTTTAAATAGAGCTAAGTTAAAATTAAAGGATAAAGTTAAAGGAGCGCGTGTAAAATATGTGTAAAAAGATAAATGTGTTTTTTAAATTATGAAAGCAGCTGTTACTATATGTGCAAAAACTATGGTTAGCTAAGGGAGAGTATTTTAATTGATACAATTTGATCGAATTTAATTTAAAGTTTCAAAAAAATCTATAACAAAAAACATATGTAACTTATTTTCAATTTTTTAAATACTATCCATTAAACTTAAACATTAATTTATTTTAATTTCATGCTATATGTTTACCTCTTTAAAACATATCTTTGAATGCTAGGGTAATAATTATCTTTTAACTGATAAAATTTACCTTCATAACATCAAAATTAGTTTGGCAATAGTTACATTTACATTGTAATTACACCACCAGAACCATGAACAAACTACTTCTCACATGCTTAGCGGCTAGCCTGCTTTTTTCGTGTAACCAGACAGATAAAGTTACACAAAGCGCCTCCGGTATTAAAAACGAAACAACTTCTGCCGAAAAACAAACCTTTGGAGCAGCTTTTACTGAAGAGAATGTTATAAATACCTCTGCCCTACAGGAGTTAGCTCAGGGAAAAGATTCCGTAGAAGCGGTTGTCTCAGCTGAGATAGTCGAAAGTTGTCAGTCTAAAGGATGTTGGATGGATGTGAAGCTTGCAGATAAAAGTACTATGAAAGTTACTTTCCGTGACTATGGTTTCTTTCTGCCCGTTGAAGATTTAAAAGGCCGAAAAATCATTTTTAAAGGTACAGCGAAACGGGAGGTGATATCTGTAGAAGATCAACGCCATTATGCCAAAGATGCTGGCAAACCAGAAAATGAGATTGCCGCCATCACTGCTCCTAAGGAAGAGCTTCGGTTCGTAGCAGATGGAGTTATCTTGAAATAAGATTCATAACAATTAAACAAGAAGAGGCTTCCCATCAGAAGCCTCTTCTTGTTTAAAGCATTCCCCATTTCTTCTATGAACGGTTAGCTGGAAATTCCACGGGTATTTCTTGATTCTCTTTCCTATTTTTACGGAAGTATAATTGTATAAGAATGGCCATAGAGAAAGACCCTGCTCTGGAAATCAAAGAGCTGACACAACGTATAAATCATTTAAATTTCCAATATTACCAGAACAGTATTTCAGAGGTATCTGATTTTGAGTTTGATCAGATGCTAAAACGACTTCAGAATTTAGAAGAGCATCATCCCGACTTACGCCAGCCTAACTCCCCTACCCTGCGCGTTGGCGGCACCATTACCAAAACTTTCAAAACGGTTTATCATAAATATCCCATGCTTTCCTTGAGTAACACCTACTCTGAGGAAGACCTCCGTGAGTTTGATAAGCGGGTTCGAAAGGCTGTAGGCAATGATGTAGAGTATGTGTGTGAGCAAAAGTTTGATGGAGTGGCCATAAGCCTCACGTATGAAAATGGGCAATTTGTTCAGGGTGCTACACGCGGAGACGGTACCCGTGGCGATGACATAACAGCCAACGTTCAGACTATCCGGGATATTCCTTTACAGGTACATGGAGAGGGATTTCCTAATTTGTTTGAGGTAAGAGGAGAAGTTTTTATGCCCCTTCAGGTTTTTGAGCATTTGAATACTGAACGGGAAGAAAGTGGTGAACAACTCTTGGCTAACCCGCGAAATGCAGCTTCGGGCACCTTAAAGCAACAAGACTCCTCCATCGTTGCAAGTCGGAAGCTTGGTTGCTTCTCCTATGGCTTTTACAGTTCACCGAATCCATTCGACACACATTCCGAAAGCCTGCAGGCCATACAGAAATGGGGTTTTAAAGTTTCTGATACCTGGCGTAAGTGCGGCTCTATAGAGGAAGTGTTAGCCTACATTAATGAATGGGAAGACAAGCGGCTAAAACTGCCTATTGCTACAGATGGTGTTGTAGTAAAGGTAAACAGCTATGCATTGCAGGAAGAGCTTGGCTTTACCTCAAAGAGTCCGCGTTGGGCAATTGCCTATAAGTATGCCGCTATGAGTGCAGCCACAAAGCTTTTGGGTATCCAGTACCAGGTAGGACGAACAGGGGCAGTAACTCCCGTGGCTCTACTGGAGCCTGTACAATTGGCTGGCACTGTAGTGAAACGTGCCTCTGTGCATAATGCAAATGAGATACAGCGGCTGGATCTACGAATTGGAGATACTGTATTTGTAGAAAAGGGAGGAGAAATCATTCCAAAAATAACTGAGGTTGACTTCAGCAAGCGCCCAGCAGATAGTGAATCAATTCACTACCCGGAGAACTGCCCTGCCTGCGGAACCCCTTTGGTGCGTGTCGAGGGCGAGGCAAACCATTATTGCCCCAACGAAAAAGGATGTCCTCCTCAGATTATGGCTAAACTGGAACATTTTATATCCAGAAAGGCCCTTTACATTGATAGCATTGGTCCCAAAACGATTGAGCAGCTTTACGCTGCAAATTTGGTAAAGGATCCAGCAGATCTTTACGACCTCCAGTTTGACCAGCTTATAGGCTTAGATAGAATGGGTGAAAAGACTGTTAATAACATCCTGGAAGGTCTTCAAAAATCAAAAGAGATTTCGTTTGACAGGGTTTTATTTGGACTGGGAATTCGCTTTGTTGGCAGCACGGTGGCTAAAAAGCTTGTGGAGCATTTTCCGGATATAGAGGCGCTTAAAGGAGCCACTTATGAAGAGTTGATTGCAGTTAACGAAATAGGTGACCGTATTGCTAACTCTATCAAAGAATACTTTACTAATCCGGAGCATGAAATGTTAGTTGAACGATTGAAGCAAGCTGGACTTCAGTTAAAGGCCGAATCCAAGGCTACTGAAATGGAAAGCGATAAGTTAGAGAATAAGACCTTTGTTATCTCAGGCGTTTTCCAAAGTGTTAGTAGAGATGAATTGCAACAACTGATTCAAAGCCATGGTGGTAAGGTTGTTTCATCTATCTCGGCAAAACTATCTTACCTTGTTGCCGGTGACAAAATGGGGCCAGCAAAACTAGAGAAAGCTACAAAATTGGGGATTGCTATACTTTCAGAAGATCAGTTTCTGGAAATGATTCGCTGAACTTAAATTTCGAATCAAAGAAAGGGGGTGGTAGTTAATTCTGCTGCCCTTCTTTATCCAAAAGAATAACCAACTAGGAAGTTGCCTTAACTGCCTAGTTCTATGAAGCTGCTGAAAACAATGCGAGCCAACCCCGAGTTTATGTGTTCTTCAAAGAAGAAGGATTTGTTAAAGTAAACTTGCCTGGACTAAAAGGAAAAAGATTTAAGTAAATACTACAAAAAGAGCAGCCCAAGGTATTCAGCACCTTCTTTATTAAGAATTCAAACCTACCCTATGATTTAAGTCTATCATGTTACTTTATAGGTTAAAGCTTTACAATAAATCAGCAAGTGTTTTAAATTAAGTGTGAAAGTAGGTAAACTGACGGAAAGTGATTTAATCTTCTAAAAAATACCTTTAATCGGTTCTTTATAGTCATTGGTATATACAGGGCAGCAGATAAGTAATAATATGCAGGAGTTTAATTATCTTTAAACTATAAAAGAGGAGACTCATTTTGGATTCAAAACGTGATCCGTAAGATTTCGTCTCCTGTGTTAATAACACTCTGTGAATAAAGTTACTATAACCCTACCCGTGGTACCTCTAAAGAAGCGCTATACCGTTGCCATGCATGTGGTCGGATGGCTTATTTTTGGAACATGGATTTTTTACTTGGTTTACTCCACGCGTACCCTGACTTTTGGCAAAGGTCTGGATGTTGTTGTGGGGCTCCTATTCCACGTTGGGCTGTTTTACTTTAACTGGTATTTCCTGATCTCTAGGTACCTGGCCAAGAATAAGATCTTCCTGTATATCACAGCTGTACTGGTCACGTTACTGGCTATGGCAGTTATTCAGGCTCCAATTGATTATTACATATTCCCACAGTATAACCCCGGCATGACTACTCTGTATAGTTCAGAGCGGTTTATACAGTACATGGTAAGTGGGCTAGTGACAGTATTTATAAGCTCAGCTTTAAAAGTAACGGGTAATTACATCCGTAACGAGCGCTTAAACAAAGAATTAGAAAACCAAAAACTAAGTACCGAGTTAGCTTACCTCAAGTCACAGGTTAATCCTCACTTCCTTTTCAACACGCTGAATAATATTTATTCCCTGGCTTACAAGCAATCTCCTGATACACCGGACGCTATCATGAAACTGTCTTTGCTGATGCGTTACATGCTGTACGAAAGTAACGACACTTTAGTAAGCCTTGAGAAAGAAGTGGACCACATTAAAAACTTCATTGACCTTCAAAAACTGCGCCTTCGGGAGCAGACGAGTATAAAATTTAATATTCAAGGTAACTTGGAGGGTAAGCAAATTGCCCCTATGCTGCTAATGACACTCGTCGAAAACGCCTTCAAGCATGGATTGGTTAGCAAGAATGAGGTCGGCATTATCCTGGATCTCGTTGTGGAAAATAATTCATTGCTTTTTAGTACCATAAATAATACCAGTAACCATAAAAAAAAGGAGTTTGGTGGTATAGGCCTGGAAAACCTGAAGCGTCGCCTTAACTTACTTTATAACAACCGCCACACCTTATCTTTCGAAGAAAAAGACGGTACATTTTACGCTACATTAAGAATTGACTTCCAACCAAAAAACATAAAACTATGACTATCCGCTGCATTGCCGTAGATGATGAACCACTGGCCCTCGATATAATCGAAAGCTATGTTAGTAAGCTTCCTTATCTGGAGCTGGTAAAAACCTGCTCCAGTGCAACGGAAGCAATGCAGGTACTACAGGAAGAGCAGATCGATCTTATGTTTCTGGACATTGAGATGCCTGAGTTAACGGGAATTCAGTTCCTGAACATTTTAAAGCACCAACCGCTTATAATTTTCACAACTGCCTACCCCGATTATGCCCTGGAGGGATTTAATCAGGATGCAGTAGACTACCTACTGAAACCCATTCCATTCGACCGTTTCCTAAAAGCCGTAACTAAAGCACAGGAGCGGCTGCAGCGTAATGGTAAACAAAATGAAAGTTCCACAACACATGCTGCTCCGCTTCATCAGCCTCCCCACCATGAGCAGGATTTTATGTTTGTGAAAGCCGATTATAAAACCATTCGTGTCGACTTCAGGGACATCCTTTGGATTGAGGGTTTAAAAGACTACATCATTATTCAAACGAAAGATCAAAAGATTATCACGCTGCTTTCTATGAACAAGATGATGGAGAAGCTTCCGGATACAAAGTTTCTGCGTGTACACAGGTCATTTATTGTTTCGTTGCAGAAGATAGACAGCATTGAAAAGAGCCGGATTCGGATAGGTAATAAAGAAATTCCAATTGGGGAAGTATATAAGGAGCAGTTCCTGAAATGGGTGGAAGAGAATAATATCCAATAATGTCTTCTACGAATGTACTTGTAGGCTTGCAGAATCCAATACATAATCAGAACTTCGTATTTCGTAATTCTGAATCATGATAAGAGAGAAACTTAGAGGAACAGGTGTGGCTCTGGTAACACCTTTCGCCGCAGACCTGTCCATAGATTACCCGGCTTTTGCAAAGCTGCTTGATTTTGTTCTGGATGGTGGGGTTAACTATGTAGTCATTAACGGCACCACAGCTGAGTCTGCAACTACAACCACAGCAGAAAAGGCCGAGATCTTAAAATTTGTAAAGAACCATGTAAACGGACGGGTACCGTTAGTTTATGGTCTAGGTGGCAATAGCACTCAGCACGTTCTGGACACCTTTGCAGAAGTTAACTTCGAAGGTGTAGATGCCATACTCTCTGTAAGCCCGTATTACAATAAGCCATCACAGCAAGGCATTTACCAGCATTACATGCAGATTGCTGATATTTCTCCAGTGCCTGTTATACTTTACAATGTTCCGGGCCGCACTGGCAGCAATGTTACTGCAGAGACTACACTGAAACTGGCTCTGCACGACAACATCATTGGCATAAAAGAGGCATCTGGTAACCTGGAGCAATGCATGCAGATTGCAAAGCATAAACCACAAGAATTTATGCTGATAAGCGGCGATGATTTGCTTACAGTGCCGATGACAGCCTTTGGTGCCGAAGGAGTTATTTCTGTATTGGCAAATGCTTTCCCGGAGAAGTTTAGCAAAATGATCCAGCTTTCCCTGGATTATAAATTCAAAGAAGCTACAGAACTTCTGAATGGCTTTGTAGACATCAACCCACTCATGTATGAAGAAGGGAATCCTGTTGGTGTAAAAGCGGTATTGGAGCGCTTTGGCGTTTGCTCAACCTTTGTAAGGCTGCCTCTCATAGAAGCGTCTGCAGGACTAAGAGACCGTTTGTACAAACTACTGTAGTTGATTACAAGATCATGACTTTAGGCCAGCGTATGCTGGCCTAATCTTTAAAAGTTGTAATAAGACTAAATTACTATTTCAGGTACTTCTTTCGAATACCCTTATGCGTAAACTGCTATTGTTAGCTTTACTCCCTTTCTTAAGTTGCAAACATGCACCGGAGAACCCCAATGTTACACCTCCCACTGATCATTCTGTAACTGAAAATGCAAAGGCAGGTACTGAGCCGCATGAAGACTCCACCTACATCACCTACCTGGTCGACACTACTGGTCTTGCTCAAGAGCCAGATACTCCCATAAAACTTCTCCTTGAGGGAACCTTTCACAAGAGAGAAGTCTGGAAGGGTGCTGAAAAGAATAAATGGTTTGGGCTGTTCTATGAAAACAAGAAGTACATTTTGAAACCAACTTCATTTCAGGTTATTCCAACTTTTGATCCAGTAGCGGACGCCACCCATTCAGAAAAAGGCAAAAAAGTAATATCGGGTAGAGAGATTGTTGGTGAAACTCCTAATACTCTGTTTTTTATAAGCGGATTAAGTGGTATCAAAGAAGGGATAGTTGATACTGCTTCCTTTAATAAAGTTGTTCTGCCTGTAAACAAATCATTAAGCTACACTTTAAACAAGAAAGAATATACTATACAGGCTTTTGGTGACAGCGTAAAGCTTCCTTCCAAGGAATATGCCTATCAGAGCTATGGCTGGAAAGTGAGCGGTAACAAAAAAGGACAAAGAATTGAGCAGACGCTGGCAGAAGATGATTTTTTTGAAGACTCTATCTACGTCTTACTCTGGGCCGGCGATCTAGATCGTGACGGCATTCCAGATCTTTTACTCGATTTGTCTAATCACTATAATATTTCGCGTGTTGCGCTTTTCCTCTCTTCAGAGGCTGAAGCAGGAAAACTATACAAGAAGGTTGCTGTTTTCGAAACCAGCGGAAGTTAATTTCTTTCTATAGATAAAGCGCAGCAGAAGTATTTGATTGCTAAGCTTTAATAAGAACCTTTGTTGTCTAACAATATTTCTGATCCAGTTTTGAGCATATCGCCCTTTTTTCAAGCTCTGCATGTTGTAGCTTACTTGAACACAACATGTAAAGGCGCCTTTATATAACTGACTTTTTATTGGACGACTTTTCCAGGTAAGAAAAAAAAGGCCACAGCAAATACTGTGACCTTTTATCAGATGGAAATTTAATACTAATGTACTAGTGATGCTTTTACGATGATTAGCATCTGTCAGTTTTAATTGGCTCTACCGGTTTAATCCTCCAAAGTGACCGTAGTACCGATTTCCAATCCTGTCGCTGATGCCATACCGGTCATTGCCAAAGTCAATGAACCTGTCTTCATTTCCATAGGAAGCATCATGACGGTATCCGTGGTTTCCCCGGCTATCAAAGGCTCTGTAGCGATCACCTTCTTCTGGATTATCGTAGTTTGGATTGTATCCCATATTATAACGATAATGGCGCTCCCGTCCTGCATAAGGCCCTTCTTGGGCATATGGGAAATACCCTACGTCTGTCAGGTCATTTTCCGCCGATCTAGGCAAGCCATAATCCTCATGTCGTGGCTGGTCCGTGTAATTACTGATTTCGTACATCTGCTCATAGCGCAAATCATCCATCCCTACACGACCACCTCTTCTACCATACTCACGGCTTTTCTGGATTCTGTAATCTTCACCTGGTTCATGCCTTGTGTCTCCTAGGTAGGCATGCCGTCTTCCCTGGAATGGTCCGCTATTATGCTCACCTTCCATATTATACCGGCGGCTATAGCTACCGTAATTTGTTCCTCTATCGTTTCTCATTGGTTTAATTTTTAGTTTTGTGTCGCCCAGACACGGCAGACACAATTAGTTTCACAATTTACTCCTTACATGTGTCTGTCACGCTCCCGCATATAACGCTCATACTGCTGCTCATTACCACGGTCTTCCCAATGATCTAAATTGCTATAGGTCTGGCCTTCACCATAATGTTTTTCTCCCCGTACATAGTTACGCCCGGCAAAGCCTGTAGTATAGTCATTGTCATAATTTGGATTTCCCTGCTCATATCGTCGGTAGGACTCGAAGTCACCTCGTGAACCTCTACTCCGGTACTCATCGTTACCACCTCGCCTTACATCATGACCAAAACGTTCATCAGCCATTCTGTACCTGTAATTAGGCTCTCCTTTTCTTCTCAGGTCATCATAGTCTCTGTCGCTGTAATCTGCACGGGGATCATAATGGCGCCCAGAGTTAAATTCATCATCATTGAAGTAAGACATTCCATAAGGATTATCAGCATTCCGATTACTATTCGTATAGTCCTCTCCACTGTAATGTGCACCTCCAGCTTGGAAACGCCCCTGCGGGTACATCTGACGTTGATCTGCATTGCTGTTAAAGCTGGCAGAGTCACCATACTGGCTATAGTCGTTGTCTCCGTATCCGCGATTAAAATGCGTATCTATCGTATAGTTGCCACGATCAGAGTTTTGACCTTGATGATGGCCATGAAGCCATCGTGCGTCTCTGTCTTCTCTATAGTTATCCCGGTCTCTGTAATTTTCACTTCTGTCGTTTTTCATAGCTTGTAAATGTTTAAGTACTGTTTGGTTTACTACTTATTACGGTATGCAGATAGCAATAGGTTAAGGCAATGATAGAACAAACAGGTAAACCCCAAGCGTGATCATGCGTTAAAAAGTATAACTAAAACCACAAAAACACTATGGAAAGAAACGACTGGAATAACCGGAATAATAGAAATAACCCAAGCGTAGAGAGATCTTACCCTGACCAGGACAGGCAGGTAGATGAAGATATGTACAGAGGCGCTTACCGTTTTGATAATTCAAGCGACCATCATAACCAAACAACATGGGATGGGTATGGCAGCACGGATAGAAACCGCAACCGTGAACAAGACTACAACAGGGACTATAACCGAAGCTACAATTCGTCACAGCGACACGACAGAGGTTACGACCACGACAACTACAACTTAGACAGCCGCTACCGTAATCAGAACAACCGCTACCGCAGCAGTAACAATGCGGATTGGGATGAGCAGTACAGACCAACCAGCGGTGGTTATAACACAAATTCAGGTGGTTCTCAAGAACATCGGAGCGTACGTAACCGAATAGAGGACAGAGATCCTTGGGGAGCCGATAATTTTAATGCTGACTATGGTCCGGACCGCTATCACCACGGCGAAGGAGAAAACTATGGGAATATGGCTGGTTCCTTAAGCTATGGATATGACGGTACCAGCACTTATGATCCGGACTGGAACAGCCACTATGACCCTCAAAGCGGCCAAAGGCGTAGTTATCATGGCAATTATACAAGCAGACATCCTGAGCAGGACCAATACAGGGAAAACGCCACCCGTAACCCCTCTGACCATGATCAAAGAAACAGATACTATTAATAGTAGAACCATAAAATTAATTACACACAGAAGCAATAGCCTCTGATCATTAAACTAAAATTTATAAAAATGGAAAATAAGGATAAGAATATAGATAAGTTGAAAAATGAAAACGAAAATAAAACGCTGAATAAAGGGAATAAAGTACCTAACATTCACCCCACTGCACAAAAGCAGGAGAAAGTGGATGAAGAGCAAATAAAGAAAGGT
>NZ_JBHULU010000021.1:405788-591410 GCF_042684605.1 Pontibacter locisalis | reverse complement strand
ATAGGAAGCAGTGCTGGTAGCCACTAATTAAACTTTGTTCCAATAGAAAAAGCCGCCATAAATGGCGGCTTTTTCTATTTATTATATTTCTACAGAAAAATACTATTGAAGCTCTTCCTGTTCCATATACTCCCACATGGCATCTTCACTAGATCCAGTCTTTGCTGCATAAATCAACATAGTAGTATACACAGCAATAAGCAGGAAGCTAAGAGGAATAGAAAAAACAAAGGAGACAATTAAGGTTTTGATAGGATCAGGTTTTGATTGCATTTTGGTAGAAGCATACCAGAAAAATAAAACATTAAAAATACCTGAAAGAGCTACAAAATTGATGATGTCTACCATAAACTAAAAGATAAAAATTAGATCTACCAAAAAATATACCAGCAAATAAAATTTTAAGATTTATCTATTCAAACGTCTCCCGCACTTTTGCACTTAGATAAGCCTTTTTTCCCAGAATGCTTAATGCAATATAAGGCACATGTTATAGAATGCCAAATATTAATATAGAAAAATTCATAAAAGCAGGATATCAAATTCATACGGAAAACCCTATATATTAATCTTTAAGGCTTCCAGTTATGTAAATCAAAATCCAGATAAAGCTATTCAGGGTGAGTTCTACTTGACTAAAGATAGTAGGGTCTAATTAAGGAGCTTGTTAATTTGATATACTATATCAAATTTTATATTTAAATATTAATACTATAAAATACAATTAAAGTTTTATTTTTTATAAAATAATATATAAACATTTTCAATACATCACTTTAGCCTGATATTATTTTAAAATTAAAGTTTTCGTTGTTTTAACAATATCTTTACCTTAATAAATGTTGAAGAACACTTTCTAGTCTTTTAATTAACCTTTTATAGCCTTAGCCAAGCATGTATGAAACCAGATATTGATCCAAAAGAGAGAATAGTAAGAGAAGCAAGAAAGCTCTTCTTTGCTCATGGTTATTCAAAAGTACTAATGGCTAACATTGCCAAAGGGTTAGGGATGAGCAAAAAGACCCTTTATCTATATTTTGAAGGGAAAGAAGAGCTCCTGAACATTGTAATAGAGCAGTATCAGAATGAAGTACAGGGAGGTGTGGAAATGATTATTAAAAATGAAGCGCTGAATTTTCCTGAGAAAGTAAGCCAGGTATTTCAGTATGTAGCTACAAAACTACACGCTATTAATCCTGTGCTGGTAAAAGATATCAAAGAAAATTCACCTAGAAGCTGGCAAATGATACAAGCTTATAAGGCTGAGGCAGCATTCTTACGTTTTAATTCTTTATTGGATGAAGGTTTGCAAAAAGGATTTGTCAGGAAGGAGGTTAACCGCCCCTTAGCAGTACTTTTATACGCAAGCGCACTTGAAACAATTCTTAATCCTGATTTTACGCGGCAAATGCCCCGTGTACTTATAGATGAAATGCCTGCTACTCCTGATTCTGTTTTTGATGGATTAGTAGGTATAATCTTTAACGGAGTGCTCACAAAAAGCGAGCAGAAAGCAGTGTTGTAAGTATATAGCAGTGTCCTTTTCCAGCTTAATGAAAGAACACTGCTATTACTATTTCCCAGTATTGTATCTGTTTAGATACTCTTCATCAGAATTTCTTCAATATCCTCTATCTGGATATCAGAACGCTCTCCGAGGTCTTTAACTCCCCTCTCATGGAAGCGTTGTACAATGGCCTTAACTGTATCTTCGCCTACTTCATAATCTGATAACCTGGTTCTAATATCCAAGGACTCAAAGAAAGCTATAGTAGCCTGGATGGTTGCTTCAATACGCTCATCTTCTGTACCGGCATTTACCCCCCATACCCGCTCTCCGTATTGCAATAGTTTTGCCTTCTTGCTTTCCTGCTTGTATCGCAGCAAAGAAGGGAGTACGACAGCCAACGTTCGGGCATGGTCAATACCATGTAAGGCGGTTAGCTCATGGGCAATATAGTGTGTTGCCCAATCTGTAGGCACTCCAACTCTTATAACCCCATTTAACGCCATTGTAGCGCACCACATGAAGTTAGCCATCACATCATAGTCCTGCGGGTTCTGAAGCGCCTTAGGCCCCTCTTCCTTCAATGTGAGCAGCACAGACTCTGCCATGCGGTCCTGAAGAGGTGCATTCACAGGGTATGTAAGATATTGCTCCAGCACATGGGTATAAGCATCTACAATGCCGTTACTGATCTGGCGAAGCGGTAAAGTAAAGGTAGTTTCAGGATCAAGCACAGAAAACTTTGGAAAAGTAAAGGGGCTTCCGAAAGCCAGCTTCTCCTGCGTTTCTACTCTTGTGATCACTGATCCCGAATTCATTTCAGAGCCCGTGGCAGGAAGAGTTAGTATGGCCCCAAAAGGAACAGCACTGGTTACAGGAGCTTTTATCGAAAGAATTTCCCACGGATCTCCCCCTTCATAGTTCATGGCTGCAACAATAAACTTAGTACCGTCTATTACTGACCCTCCGCCAACTGCCAGAAAAAAATCTATTTGGTGGCGTTTGGCGATTTCTACAGCTTGCATTAGTGTTTCATAATGGGGATTAGGCTCAATGCCCTCAAACTCCAGAACAGTGTGATCCTTTAAAGCTTCTTTTACCTGCTCATATACCCCGTTCTTCTTTATGCTGCCTCCGCCATATGTCATCATGATACGTGCGTTGGCAGGTATCTCATTTTTGATTGAGGCTATTTGTCCTTTCCCAAAAAGAATTTTAACAGGGTTATAAAAAGTGAAATTGTTCATAGTGTTTAATTTTATTTAATTGAAGTAAGGGAGCTTGAAATATTAAATGATTAGCCTTTCAATCCTTTAACGGTTCCTTTTTTCTTATTAGTGTATGTATAACAACAGGTGTGGGTTTTAGTTTAGGTGCATCCTGCGCCAGGCCACCTAAAACAAAAAGGGCTTAGCAAACGCTAAGCCCTTCCGTTATATATTAAAAGTAAATTACTTTACTTTATCAACTATGCTTTTGAACGCATCCGGGTGGTTCATGGCAAGGTCAGCAAGTACTTTACGGTTCAAATCGATGTTAGCTTTTTTAAGAGCGCCCATTAACTGAGAGTAAGACATGCCGTGCTCACGAGCACCTGCGTTGATACGCTGGATCCATAAAGCTCTGAAGTCTCTCTTCTTAGCTTTTCTATCACGATAAGCGTAAACTAAACCTTTTTCGATAGCATTTTTAGCTACCGTCCAAACGTTCTTACGACGACCAAAGTAACCTTTGGCCATCTTCATCATTTTCTTTCTTCTGTGTCGTGCTGCAACGACGTTTACCGATCTTGGCATTTCTTTAAAGTTTTAGCGACTGGTGATTATGTTTAATCTTCAAAAAGACCAGGCACTGGGTTCGTACTAATAGTTAACCTAAAATAATTAAATGTTAAGCATTGCTTTTACTCTGTCAGTGTCAGCTGAGCTAACAAGGCCGATGTGAGTAAGGTTACGCTTCTGCTTAGTCGTTTTCTTGGTCAGGATGTGGCTCTTGTAAGCGTGCTTACGCTTAATTTTGCCAGTACCTGTCAAAGAAAAACGCTTCTTTGCACCAGATTTAGTTTTTACTTTTGGCATGATTATATAATTGATTGAAAAAATTAACCTTTGGTTGCAGGTGCCACTTTCGGTGCCAGAATCAAGAACATTCTTTTACCTTCCAGTTTAGGCAGTTGCTCAACTTTCGCTAAATCCTCGAGCGCCTGGGCGAATTTAAGCAACAGGATCTCTCCTCTTTCCTTGAACACAATGGTTCTACCCACGAAGTGAACATAAGATTTAATCTTATAGCCACTCTCCAGGAAAGACTTGGCATGCTTCAACTTAAACTCAAAATCATGATCATCCGTGTTAGGACCGAAACGAATTTCTTTAATCACAACTTTCTGAGCTTTCGCCTTCATCTCCCGCGTTTTCTTCTTCTGCTCGTATTTGAATTTCGAGTAGTCGATGATACGGCATACAGGTGGGTTGGCTGTTGGTGAAATCTCAACCAGGTCAAGATTCTGCTCATTTGCCATCTTCTGAGCATCTCTTGTTGAGTATACTCCTTGCTCAACATTGTCACCAACTACTCTTACTTCTCTGGCAGTTATTTTATCGTTGACTTTGTATGGCTCCTCCACCTTTCCGCGTGGGATGTAGCGCTTGTTTGGCGTTGCTATGGTTGTACCTCCTTAATTTTAAAAGTTATTACAATTAGGGTGCGAATATCGCAATTTATCTATCAAAAAGAAAATAATCTTCTTAATTATTCAGTGTCTCAGCTATTTTGCTCTTAAACAAGTTGATGTAATCATCAACTGTCATGGAGCCTAAGTCTCCTTCACCGTGCTTACGTACCGATACTGATTTGTTCTCCTGCTCTTTCTCCCCAACAACCAGCATATACGGCACTTTACGTACCTCTGCATCACGTATCTTACGGCCAATCTTCTCATCTCGGTTATCGACAAAACCTCTGATATCCTCCTCTTGCAGGCGGTTGTATACTTCCTGTGCAAAATCATGATATTTTTCAGAGATCGGCAAAATGGCAAATTGCTCAGGGCTCAGCCAAAGCGGGAAATTGCCACCGCAGTGCTCGATCAGAACAGCCACAAAACGCTCAAGTGACCCAAACGGCGCACGGTGAATCATAACCGGACGATGTTTCTGATTATCAGCCCCAATGTATTCCAACTGGAAACGTTCAGGCAACTGATAATCCACTTGTATAGTTCCAAGCTGCCATTTACGGCCAAGAGCATCCTTCACCATAAAATCAAGCTTCGGTCCGTAAAACGCAGCCTCACCCAATTCGGTTACAGTTCTTAAGCCTTTCTCCTCCGCAGCTTCAATAATAGCACTTTCTGCTTTGTCCCAGGCCTCATCGCCACCGATGTACTTTGCCTTATTATTCGGGTCACGCAGAGATATCTGAGCTGTATAGTCTTCAAAGCCCAGTGCCTTGAATACATAAAGTACCAGGTCTATTACCTTGATAAACTCCTCCTTCACCTGATCAGGGCGACAGAAGATGTGGGCATCATCCTGGGTAAAGCCACGAACGCGGGTCAGACCGTGCAATTCACCACTTTGTTCGTAACGGTACACCGTACCAAACTCCGCCAGGCGCACTGGGAGCTCTTTATAAGACCGTGGACGGGTTTTATAGATCTCACAGTGGTGAGGGCAGTTCATCGGTTTTAAGAAGAACTCCTCCCCTTCATTTGGGGTTTTAATCGGCTGGAACGAATCAGCCCCATACTTCTCATAATGGCCTGAAGTAACATAAAGCTCTTTGCTACCGATATGAGGCGTCACGACTGGCTGGTACCCGGCTTTTACCTGTGCCTTACGCATGAACTGCTCCAGGCGCTCACGCAGCAAAGTACCTTTCGGCAACCACAGGGGAAGCCCCATCCCCACTTTCTCAGAGAAAGCGAATAGCTCAAGTTCTTTGCCCAGCTTACGGTGATCGCGCTTCTTAGCCTCCTCCAGTCGCTCCAGGTATTCTGTCAGTTCCTTTTGCTTCGGAAAAGTAACACCATAGATACGGGTAAGCTGCTTGCTGCTCTCATCGCCTCTCCAGTAAGCTCCGGCCACATTCATCAGCTTAACTGCTTTTATGGAGCCTGTATTAGGCAGGTGCGGTCCGCGGCAAAGGTCAACGAAGTTGCCTTGTGTATAGAAGGTGATCGTACCATCTTCTAGATCTTTGATCAGGTCAAGCTTGTACTCATCGCCTTTTTGGGTGAAGAACTCCACAGCTTCGGCCTTAGAAACTTCTCTGCGCACATACTCGCTCTTGTTTCTGGCAAGCTCAAGCATTTTCTGCTCTACTTTTGCAAAGTCATCCTGCGAGAAAGTCCTCTCCCCCAGATCAACATCGTAGTAAAAACCATTTTCTATTGGCGGACCAATACCAAACTTCACTCCAGGATAAAGCTCTTCCAGAGCTTCTGCTAACAAGTGAGCGGAAGAGTGCCAGAAGGTATTTTTACCTAAGTCATCATTCCAGGTGAGTAGCTGTACCGCAGCATCTGCCTCTATCGGACGCGTCAGGTCCCAAACAGTGTCGTTTACTTTAGCAGCAAGCACATTTCTAGCTAAGCCTTCACTTATACTCTGTGCGATCTCAAGGCTGGTTACGCCCTTATCATATTGGCGAACGGAGCCATCTGGCAGTGTGATGTTGATCATGTATCGTTAATCTAATTGTTCTATCTCTTCCTGAACTACATTTGTAGTATCAGGCAACGGTTTTTCAATCTTATACTTAAGCCTACTTACAGCCTGGTTACCATAAGTATTTCTGGGCTCCAGTGCCACTAGGTGCTGATAGGCCTGCAAAGACTTATCATATTGTCCGCTCCTTTCATAAGCACCAGCAAGAGTCATTAAATACCCTGGCTTGCCCTTGTAGCGGGTTGCCTTCTCCAGGTGCCTAAGCGAGGCATCTGTATCTCCCTGGTTATACCTCAACAAGCCCAGCTTGTAATGAGCCTCTTGTAAAGTATCAGTTAAGGCTACGGCTTTAGCAAATGAATAGGCTGCACTATCCTGCTTTTGCTCACCCTGGTATAGCAAACCTGTATAATACCACACCAGCCCATCTTTCTCTGCCTTCTCCCGGGCCTGCATTAAATATGGTTTCGCAGTAACATAGTCCCCCTTTGCCACATATAACCCTGCCAACTCGCGTTGCGGCTCCATAAACTCAGGCGCTTGCTCCAAAGCGAGCTTATAATTACGTATAGCCCTTGACGTATCTTTGGAGATTTCTGCCAGTCTACCTTTGTAATAGAAGGCAAACTCATCATAAGGAGACATTTGCTGCGCCTTGTCCAGGTAAGCCCTGGCCTGCTGGTAATCTTTCTGCTGCAGGTATAACTCACCAAGCAAGACATAGAGCGAACTACTTTGAAAGGAATTTCGCTCTGCCTGCAGCGCAAGAGGTAATGCTTCTTCAGGCTTGTTAAGGGCCCTCAAAATCTGTGCCTTTATAAAAAGGCTGAAAGGGTCATTCTTTGTAAGACTAACTGCTTTATTTGCGTCTGCTAAGGCTTCCTCCAATTCACCTTTTCGCAAGAAGACCACAGCTCTTCGGGTATACAAGCTGCCATCCCGTTTCGATTTTCTGATAGCCTCATTCAGATGCTTAAGCTGCCCTTCTGTATCCTCCTTCACCTCATTAAGGTTTACCATTTGCTCATGCTTACCTTCTTCAGCCTCACAACCAGCAAGAACCAAAGAAAACATAACAAACCCTAAAACGACATTCTTTACTGGCATAAAAGAAACTTCTGCACGTGAGTACCCTCTTATTTGCGCTAAATTAAGACATTTTCCCCAATTAGACACACCCCTCTTACACATGGCATCATACATGTACAAAATAAAAGCCTGCAACCATTAAGGGAGCAGGCTTTTATTTTGTACATGTATGATGCCTCAGCGTTTCTTCTTCTCCTGAAGCATTATTTTGCATCGCCTGCTAAGCTCTAGTTCTTCCTTCGTTTCAAGGTTAAGGGTTACAGCTTTCTCCAATATAGTTATACAGGCTGTTGTATCATTCATTTCGTTATAGATGCTCGCCAAGTCGTAATGGTACCTGATGTTATTTGGTTCGAACTTTATTGCATTCTCCATGGCATCAGCTGCATTCTTGTTTGTCACCACTTCACACAATCCCCCAAAAAAGAACTTTGATGCGGCTTTTTCAGCAAAATTCAGATTTGCCATTTTAAAGTACCAACGACCAAGTATATGCCAAGCGCCAGCATGCTCGCTATTATTATTTAAAGCAGCATCTAAGAACGATTTCACTTCATTGATACCAGTGAGCCTGTCTTTTGGCCCTGACACCATTGCCTGGCTGCTTAAAGCGAGTGCCATAACATAGTTAGCCTCAGCATCCGATGGGTCAAGCTCATATGCCATTTCAGCATACTGCCTCGCTTTATTAAAATGCTTAAGTTTTCGGGTTTCGTCTGAATAGCGGTCTCCTATGCGGCTATGCAGAAAGCTGGCTTTGCAAAGTGCTTCATAATTAGTGGCAGACGCAGCTATCACCTGTTCATACAACAGGAGTGCTTCGCTATCCTTGTAGTTGTTAAGCAATTTCTCGGCCTGTTGCAGTAGCTTTTCATTTTCTGATGAACTACCATCTGCCTTCAAGGCAGGACAGGCCACGCAAAGAAGAAAAACAATGATATATGCTTTATAAAGTCTTTTCATATACTTACACACCAAACAATCTACGGATATTATAAGACTTAAGCAAGAGAGGCTTCAGCTGAATCAGAACAGATCCAGCTGCTTTTTCTCTTTCAGGGCTTTCTTTTCCTGATCTTCATCTATACCTGCTTCTACGCTTTCAGCATCCAGATGTTGGGTACCGCTAAGTTTAGCGGCTTCTTCAGCCAGCTCCTTCAGCTCTGATGGAAGTGTAACCGGAGCTTTTTTGGACGCAGCTTTCTTCACCTTACCCTTATCCTCCTGCGGTTGTTCAACAACCTCCATCTTCGGCACCTCTACATCATATATCTTAAAGTAGTTTAGCTTATTACCCATTGCCTTCCAGCCTTTCACATCGATAAAGTCACTCAACAACAACTTCTCCGTTTCCTTTTCACCGCGTAAACTCATCTTATACTTAATACTTGCCAGCGGCTCAGGATGGGTAGAAACAGCCTCTAGCTTGGAGTTCTTGCTCTCAGAAATAAAAGTAAAGCGTTTTCCTACTGTGCTTGTCTCTATTTTAAAGCGCTTCACATAGTAAGTCTTGTTTTCACCGTCATAGTAAACTGCTGATACTACCAGCTCCGGTTCAAACTTCTGCAATACCTTTATTTTCTCTACAGTATAATGATTCGCCAGATCGAACGAAGTGAGCTCATAGCTACCATCTTCGTAGATCACCAATATCGTATCCTCTGTGTTGAAAGACCCCAGGTAACGTCCACGAGCCTCGGTATTTAATCTTCCGATTACCTCATCATAATAGATCTCACGGCCACCAAGCGTTGAATCACCAAGGCTCTTCTGAACCACCTTCTTCACAGGATATTTAGTAACAATATTACCGTTTGAGCCTTTGCCCTTGATCATCAGCTCTGCAAAGTCATAATCAAAAACCTTATTTCGCGCAGTAGACTGTGGAGCAAGCGTTATGGTTACCACCTCCGATTCTGAGTTTGGGTTAGCAGTCAGGTAATGAACTTTTGATCCCTTGTTTCCTTTTGTCAGATCGTATTCCTTATCGCGGGTAATGGACTTCACAGCAAATCGCTTTGCGAACGAAACACCGGTTTTACCGTCGACATAGATCATGTTATACACCATGTGCTCATCGTTCTTATTATAAACGCCGGCCATGACAATATCCTTGCCTACAAAAGTCTTGTCTGCGACTTTTGTTACGGTAAACTTGCCGTCTTTACGGAACACAATTATATCGTCCATATCAGAGCAGTCGCACACAAATTCATCTTTGCGGAGGCTGGTACCAATAAAACCATCTTTCGCGTTCATGTACAGCTTCTGGTTAGCAATAGCCACCTTCTGCGCCGTAATAACATCAAACGTCTTTATCTGTGTTTTACGGTCACGGCCTTGTCCATACTTTTTAAGCAGCCCCTCAAAATAAGCTATAGCGTAACGGATCAGGTTGGCCAGGTGATCATCAACCTCTGCCATCTCCTCCTCCAGCTTCTTGATATACTCATCCGCTTTAAAAGAGTCGAACTTAGATATTCGCTTAATCTTGATTTCTGTAAGGCGAATAATATCCTCTTCTGTCACTTCACGGCGTAAAAGCTTCTTGAATGGATCTAAGCCTTTATCAATAGCTTGCAGTACAGCTTCCCAGGTCTCGCACTCTTCGATATCGCGATAGATACGGTTTTCAATAAAGATCTTTTCCAAAGAAGAGTAATGCCATTTATCTTCCAGCTCAGCTTTACGAATCTCCAGCTCACGCTTCAGAAGATCAACAGTTTTAAATGTTGAAATCCGCAGCAGTTCATCCACACTCATGAAGTGAGGCTTATCATCTATGATAACACAGGTGTTAGGGGAGATGGAAACTTCACAATCCGTGAAAGCATAAAGTGCATCCATGGTAAGATCAGGGGATACACCGGAAGGCAGGTGCACCTGTATCTCCACATCAGCAGCAGTATTATCTATTACTTTTTTAATTTTGATCTTGTTGTTCTCGCTCGCCTTCACGATTGACTCCATCAGACCAGTAGTAGTGACGCCATATGGTACGTCACGGATAATGAGCATGGTCTTATCTACCTTCTCAATGGTGGCACGCACACGGATTTTTCCACCACGCATACCAGTGTTATAGTTCGTCACATCAACCTGTCCACCATTCGGGAAGTCTGGCAGTAAAACAGTGCTACGGCCTTTCAGTACATCTATAGAACCTTTGATAAGCTCCTTGAAGTTGTGCGGCATGATCTTAGTAGACAAGCCTACAGCAATACCTTCTACACCTTGCGCAAGCAACAGCGGAAATTTAACAGGCAGTGTAACCGGCTCATTTTTTCGTCCGTCGTAGCTAAGCTGCCACAAGGTTGTCTGTGGATTAAACACCACATCCAAAGCAAACTTAGAAAGACGTGCCTCTATATAACGAGGCGCCGCAGCACTGTCTCCTGTACGCACGTCACCCCAGTTTCCCTGCGTCTCAATCAAAAGATCCTTCTGACCCAGGTTTACCATGGCATCGCCAATAGAGGCATCACCGTGTGGGTGGTACTGCATAGTTTGTCCGATTACGTTAGCCACTTTGTTAAAGCGGCCATCGTCCATCTCCTTCATCGCATGCAGAATGCGGCGCTGCACTGGCTTCAGACCATCTTCAATGGCTGGCACAGCACGTTCCAGAATTACGTAAGAAGCATAGTCAAGAAACCAGTTCTCATAAAGACCGGCAACGGGGGTAACATTATGTATAACCTCATCATCGCCATCTGTAAACTCAACATGCAAATCGTCTTCTCTTTCCAGTTCGTTATTCAGTTCGTCGTTATGCATATATTTCTTCAACTATGTCTTTTTCAATCTTCAAATTATCTATAATGAAATTCTGGCGCTCAGGAGTATTCTTGCCCATATAATAGCTCAGTATTTTCTGTATAGTGGTGTCCTTCTGCAGGATCACTGGCTTTAGCTTAATGTTATCGCCAATAAACTTGCCGAATTCATCCGGAGATATTTCTCCAAGACCCTTGAATCGGGTAATCTCCGGTCTCTTTCCTAATTTCTGAACAGCTTCCTGCTTTTCGGATTCGTTGTAGCAGTAGATTGTTTCCTTCTTATTGCGCACACGGAAAAGTGGCGTCTCCAGGATATACACGTGTCCGTTTTTCACCAAGTCCGGAAAGAACTGCAGGAAGAAAGTAAGCAGCAGCAGGCGAATGTGCATGCCGTCCACGTCGGCATCGGTAGCAATCACCACACGGTTATAGCGCAGCCCATCGAGCCCTTCCTCAATATTTAGGGCATGCTGCAACAGGTTGAATTCCTCGTTCTCATACACTACTTTTTTCTTCAGGCCATAGCAGTTTAAAGGCTTACCTCTTAAGCTGAAAACAGCCTCTGTATCCACATTACGGGATTTCGTGATGGAGCCACTCGCTGAATCACCCTCTGTGATAAAGAGTGTGGTAAGCAAGTTGCGCTCGTCCTTATCTTCAGTAAAGTGCAGTCGGCAATCGCGCAGTTTGCGGTTGTGCAGATTTGCTTTTTTAGCGCGCTGGTTAGCCAGCTTTTTAACACCGGCCATATCCTTACGCTCACGCTCACTTTGCATGATGCGCTTCAGCAGGGCTTCTGCCGTAGCCGGATTCTTGTGCAGGTAGTTATCAAGGTGCTCCTTTACAAAGTCATTGATAAAGGCGCGAACAGCAGGTCCTTCAGGTCCCATTTCTATGGAGCCCAATTTTGTCTTGGTCTGCGATTCAAACACCGGCTCCTGTACCCGCAGGGAAATAGCACCTACGATAGAACCACGTATATCTGTGGCATCAAAATCCTTTTTATAGAAATCACGCACTGTTTTCACTACAGCCTCTCGGAAAGCCGCCAGGTGCGTACCACCCATTGTAGTATACTGTCCGTTCACAAAAGAATAATACTCTTCACCGTAGTCATTCCCATGTGTAAGCGCCAGTTCAATGTCATCTCCTTTTAAGTGAATGATCGGGTACCGCATACTCTCCTCGTCTGCTTTGTTCCGCAGGAGGTCAAGTAGTCCGTTCTCAGAGTAATATTTTTTACCATTGAAATTGATTGTCAGGCCAGCGTTTAGGTAAACGTAGTTCCATATCTGGTTCTCCAGGTAATCCGGATTGAACTGGTAATTTTTGAAGATAGTGTCGTCCGGGGTGAAGATAGTTAGCGTACCATTTCGCTGCGAAGTATCCTGAACCTCGATATCATCAGTCAATACGCCTCTCTCAAATTCAGCAGCCTTCACCTTGCCCTCACGTACTGATTGAATACGGAAATAACTGGATAAGGCATTTACCGCCTTTGTACCAACCCCGTTCAAACCAACAGACTTCTGGAAAGCTTTGCTGTCATACTTACCTCCTGTGTTGATTTTACTAACGCAGTCGATCACCTTACCCAGCGGAATACCACGGCCATAGTCCCTAACCTGTACCTTATGGTCAGAAATCTTTATGTCAATGGTCTTACCAAATCCCATAACATGTTCATCGATAGAGTTATCGACCACTTCTTTTACCAGGATGTAAATACCATCGTCTGATGAGGAACCATCTCCAAGTTTACCAATGTACATACCAGGTCTCAGCCTGATGTGCTCACGGGGTTCAAGTGACCTGATACTATCTTCAGTGTAATTATGCTCTAACTCTGCCATTCTGTAAGCGTAAGTGTAGTTGTTTAGGTAAAATCAATCGGAAAGATAAAAAAATAAAAGCGACACAGCGCAACATTTAGTTCCTGACCAGAACAAATCCCAATGCAAGGAAGTTGCTTGCTAAATTTATTAGTAAATATATGACTGGTCCTGAGGCTGTATCTTTTTCACAGCTATAGAACCATAAAATTAATGCTCTGGTTCATAAAAAACAAGGTTAATACTGATAAAGAAAGCCAATTTTTTTAGCAAAACAATATATAAAAACTTCTATTAATTAAGCAGTACTTTTACTTACTTTCGCTCCTGAAACAGCTGCTTTACTGAGTATCAAAATTATAAATGGAAATAAAACTGCCCCAGTACTTCAAATTTGTTATCATAATACTCGGCATCATTTTGCTGGTGTGGCTTCTACAGGCTTTTAAATCTGTACTCGTTCCCTTAGCCTTTGCTTTGCTTTTTTCTTTATTGCTGCTTCCACTTGCAAGGGACATGGAGCGTTTTCGCATACCTCGGCCTTTAGCTATTTTTTTCTGTATCATTTTAGTTGTATCAGTTCTGGGAACTGTTGTATGGTTCCTGTCCATGCAGCTGATCAGCCTTACTTCAGAGTTAGATACCATAGGCCAAAACATGGGCGACCTGGTGGACAAAGTGCAGGACTACCTTTATGTGAAGTTTGGGGTAGAACCTTCTGACCGTTCTGTGCTGATCCGAAATGCTATAGGAAGCTTGCAAAACATAACCACTAATTTCCTGGGCAGCACCATCTCTATGACAACCGGTGCACTGGCAGCATTTACCATAATCCCCATTTTTGTATTCTGCTTTCTATACTACCGGGATCACCTGGAGCAGTTCCTGTTCAAGTTTGTAACCAAAGACAGACGGGGTGGCTTGATTCAAACCGTAGTAACCATACAGCACGTTGTCCAGAGCTATATTTCAGGTTTAATGATCGTTATTTTTATAGTAGCGTTATTAAATTCTGCCGGCCTGCTGCTCTTGGGAGTCAAGTATGCTGTTTTCTTTGGAGTGTTCGCTTCTATCCTAACCATCATCCCTTACATCGGAATTCTTATTGGTGCTTTTGTTCCGGCTTTATTTACGCTGGCAACCACCGGTCATCTGATCGATGCTGTGCTTGTAGTGGCCGTCTTTATGTTCGTGCAGTTTTTGGAGGGCAATTTCATCACCCCTTTTGTGGTAGGCTCCAAAGTAAGTATTAATCCTTTTGCAGCCATTGTGGCGTTACTTATAGGTGGCGAAATCTGGGGAGCAGCCGGCATGATACTTTCTATTCCCTTCATTGCCATGCTAAAGGTAGTTTTTGATGCTTATCCGCCTCTTTCTCCTTTTGGTTTTCTACTCGCTGACATTGATGAGGTAAATCATAAAAAGCCAGGTCGCATAAGTACCTGGTTTAATGAAGTGTGGAACGGTATCTGGCATAGCAATAAGAAGGAAAACGAATAAATGCTAAAAATATTCGTGCTAACGGTTAAGCAGGTGCAGATTTGAAACGTAATACTAAAAATATTGGTTTAGGAGTAGAGCCATTGGCAGCAGCCAGTGCGCCGGAAGTAACGGACCTAAATCCAAACCACTTGTACGCCATAATTGACATTGAGACCACAGGCGGTCAGCCTGCTCAAGACAAGATCACAGAGATCGCTATTTTTATTCACGACGGTCAGCAGATAGTTGACAAATACAGCACGCTCGTAAACCCACAGCGTCCTATTCCATACTTCATTTCTCAGCTAACCGGCATTACTGATGAAATGGTACAGGATGCACCTAAGTTTTATGAGGTAGCCAAGGAAATCGTAGAATTTACGGAGGGCAAAGTTTTTGTTGCCCACAATGTCCGGTTTGATTACTCTTTCATCAAGAAGGAATTTGCCGATCTTGGCTTTACCTTTCAGCGCAAAACACTCTGCACCGTACGCCTTAGCCGTAAACTTATTCCAGGCCTTCCTTCCTATAGTTTAGGTAAGCTGTGTAAGAGCATAGAAATACCATTGCTCCAGCGGCACCGGGCTATTGGAGATGCTGAGGCCACTGCTAAACTTTTTGACAAGCTTATCAAGATCAACAGACCTGTTGTAGACGGAAACATGCATATGGCTGCAGAGACGTCGCAGGCCCTGAAGCAGGAAATTAAAACCTCACTTCTTCCCCCTAACATTTCCAAAGAACAGGTAGATGCTCTACCAATGGTACCAGGCGTATATTATTTCTACAATGAGCAGGGTGAGGTAATTTATGTTGGCAAAAGCATTAACATCAAGAAAAGAGTCATACAGCACTTCAACATTGATTATAAGAGCCGCAAGTCTCTTGACTTTAAAAATAACATAGCTGACATTTCTTACGAGTTGATGGGTAATGAGCTTGTTGCTTTGCTGTTTGAATCAGCTGAGATCAAGCGCATGAAACCGCAGTATAACCGCCAGCAGCGCAGAAGTGTGTTTAACACGGGTATATTCGTGTACGAGGACAGCAACGGTTATAAACGTATGACCTTTGGCAGCGTGAACAAGGCAGATGATAAGAGTATGACACCGCTTGTGGCACTCTCTAACCATTACAAGGCAAAAGGATTCCTGTTCCATAAAGTAGCCAAATATAACCTTTGCCAAAAGCTGTGCGACCTGTACAAAACCAACGGCGCCTGCTTTGATTACCAGGTACACCAGTGCCAGGGGGCCTGTATCGGCAAGGAATCTCCAGAAGAATACAATCAAAGGGTGGAGCAGGCTATAGACTCCTTCACGTATGAGCACAACAGTTTTGTTATCCTGGGCAAAGGTCGCGAACCTGGAGAAAAATCAGTGGTTGTAGTGGAACACGGCATTTACCTGGGGTTCGGGTTCATTGATGAGACTTTCTCAGCTTCTTCGCTCTCTGATTTCAGAGAAGTAATTACTAGATATAACGATAACAAGGATATCCAGCAGATTATTCGTGGGCACATGAGAAGCAAACATAAAGATAGAGTGATAGTCTTTGAATAATACTTACGGGGATAATATCAAAGGCTATTTTATCACCTGTTTCTTTTGATTTCCTGCTAAATCTGCTTTAATTATGATTTCAACTCTAGAAATTAATTAAAGAAGCTAAATGTGAGCGAAACAAAAACCAGATTCAGACCAGGCGTACTTCATGGAGAAGAGGTTTCCAACCTCTTCAAATATGCCAACGAAAATAACTTTGCACTTCCTGCCGTAAATGTAATCGGCACCAACTCTATCAATGCTGTTCTTGAAACAGCCAAGGCAGTTAACTCACCTGTAATCATTCAGTTTTCGCACGGTGGAGCTCAGTTCTTTGCTGGAAAAGGGCTCAGCAACGACAACCAGAAAGCTGCCATTGCAGGTGCCATATCCGGTGCGCAGCATGTACACCTGATGGCAGAGGCCTATGGCGTACCCGTTGTTTTACATACTGACCACGCTGCCAAAAAACTCCTGCCATGGATCGATGGCTTGTTAGACGCCGGTGAGAAGTATTATCAGCAACACGGAAATCCGCTGTACAGTTCTCATATGCTGGATCTCTCAGAGGAGCACATTCATGAGAATATTACAACCTGCGCCAGCTATTTAAAGCGAATGAATGCCATAGGCATGACCGTAGAGATTGAATTAGGTGTTACAGGTGGAGAGGAAGATGGCGTTGACAATACCGGCGTTGACAGCACGCGCCTCTACACGCAGCCAGAGGAGGTGGCTTTCGCTTATGAAGAACTCAAAAAAGTAAGTGACAGGTTTACCATTGCTGCCGCCTTCGGAAACGTACATGGGGTATACAAACCTGGTAATGTTGAGCTACGCCCGGAGATACTTAAAAATTCTCAGGATTACATTCAGCAAAAGTATGGAACCGGACCCAACCCTGTGAATTTCGTATTCCATGGCGGCTCTGGCTCAGAAAAACATCAGATAAAGGAGGCCATCTCGTATGGTGCCATTAAAATGAACATCGACACAGATATGCAATGGGCATTCTGGGAGGGGGTACGCAACTACTACGAAGGCAAGAAAGGCTACCTGCAGAGCCAGATTGGTAACCCGGATGGAGAAGACTCCCCAAACAAGAAATATTACGACCCGCGAGTTTGGCTACGTGAGGGAGAAAACAACTTTATTGAACGCCTGAAAGAAGCATTTACTGACCTGAATGCAAATAATAGAAACTAACTTGGCGTTTGCTTTAAACAGGAATGGCGAAGGGTACCCTTCGCCATTCCTGTTTAAAGCTGCACTTGATGTTCCTGCAACCATTTGAAAATTTCTTCAGTGTCCTCTTTACGGCAAAGTTCTGAGCCAGGCGTCATGGTTGCGGCTGTGCCGGCAGCTACCCCATACCGAACAACTTCATCCAGACTGCACCCTTTTGCCAGGCTCATCACCATTCCTGCAACCATACTGTCACCGGCGCCTACCGCACTTTTTTGCGGCACAGTTGGCGGTACAACATAGGTTATACCTTCCTTAGAAGCTAACATAGCACCGCGCGGCCCTAACGATACCACCAGTACTTTACACTTTCCCTCCTCCAGCACCTGCCTGGCTATTTCCTCTTGTTCAAGGGCGGAAATCTGATCTTTATTAGCAAGAGCAGCTAATTCACCTAAATTGGGCTTTAGCAGGTATACCCCCTCTCCTGCCGCCTTAAGTAGTGCCTCTCCCGATGTGTCAACGATTAGTCGAAACCCTCTTTTGTTTGCAATCTCAGCTAACTGCAGGTAAAAATTATCAGGCACTCCCGGAGGTAAGCTACCACTGGCTACAACATATTTAGGAAGTTCATCCTGCTTCATATTTTCTAGCTTTTCCAGGCATCGCTTCCATTCATTCTCATGTGTTTCCGGACCAGGCATGCCAAAACGGTACTGATTGCCTGTACTGTCTTCCATCACCATCAGATTCTCCCTGCTCCAGTTACGGGTCTTTACCGTCCAGTAATCTATTCCCTCTTCCTTTAGCAACTCACAAAGCTTTTCGCCCGCCGGGCCTCCTTCTAGAAACCAAGTACTGGACTTGCCGCCTAATTTCTTTATTGCCCTTGACACATTGATACCACCTCCACCGGGCTCAAAAACGGGTTGCTCACAACGTAATTTTTTTTCCGGCAGCACTTGATACACATGGGTGCTTTTATCTAAGGCTGGATTCAGGGTAATGGTGATTATTTCGTGCATATGCTGATTTTGAAGTTTCTTCTTGCCTTTGTAAAGCAATAGTTTTATCTCTTAATGTTAAATTCTTTATGATCACCGGTATTAAAAGTGTATACCTTGCCATCCATGCCTATCTGTACATCTTTGGTCCACCCTCTATCCAGGGTAATGATCATTTTCTCCTGCATAATCTGTAAGGAGAGCCAATGGCTCCTATAACGGATCTGAAAATTCAGACAGCCAAGTTCTTCCGGCAAAACAGGATTAAACCAAAGAACATCATCACGTATCTCTAAGCCAGTATAGCAGCGTTGTATTAGATCAACTGTGCCCGCCATCGCTCCTAAATGAATACCCTCCGGTGTGGTTCCTCCCTGCACATCTTCCACATCACTCATCAAGGCAATCTCAAAGTTTACCCAGGAGCGCTTACGGTCAGTACGGGCAAGTACCCAGGAGTGAACAATTTTACTTAACGTAGACCCATGGGAAGTTCTTGACTCATAGTAGGCAACATTGTCTGGTATACTTTCAGTATTAAAATTATAACCTAACCGGGTAAAAAGCTGCAGTAATTCCTCAGAAGAAAATAGATAGAACAGCATCATTACATCGGCTTGCTTGCTGGCCTTATAAGCATTTACATCTTTGTTTTCACTCTCCAGGATTCTGTCCAGTCGCATAGCTTCACCATACTTTTCCTTGTACGCTTCCCACGGAAATTCCTGTAACGCCTCATACCCCTCGAACTGGGCGATGATATCACTCTCGCCAATGAAAGGAACATACATACGCTGGCTGATATGCTGCCAGCGTTCCACATCGTCGGTTGAAATGGAACACTTATTCATCAACTCCTCAGTGCGGGACTGGTCAATTGTTTCAATAACCTGCAGGGCGCACTGGATCACCCAAACAGCCATTACATTAGTATAGGCATTATTGTTTAAACCCGGGCTGGTAGAGCCGGGATATTCTGTATGGTACTCATCCGGACCTACAACATTTCTGATTTCGTAGCGGCCTTTCTCCTGGCTGAAGATGGCAATGGTGGACCAGAATTGGGCAATCTCGAAAATCAGTTCCGCTCCATAAAAAGTTAAAAACTCTTTATCATGGGTGGCCTGATAATACTGCCACACATTGTATGCAATTGCCGCGTTTATATGACGCTGCAGAAAAGTATTATCTGGTATCCAACGTCCGGACTTTGGATTTAGATGGACGATCTGACTTTCTTCACGGCCATTACTTCCGCTTTGCCAGGGAAACATAGCCCCCCTGTATCCTGCTTCCAGCGCCGCGTATCGTGCTTCAGGCAAACGCCGGTAACGGTACATCAACAAAGCCCTCGTTAGGTCTGGAAGGCGCAGGTTCAGGTAAGGGAAAATGAACAGTTCGTCCCAGAATATATGTCCCCTATACGCCTCGCCGTGCAGTCCCCTTGCCGGAACACCAACATCGCGCCCGATAGAGTTGGGTGAAACGGTTTGTAAAAGGTGAAACACATGTAACCGCAGCACAGATTGCGCCTCTTTATTACATGTCAGTTCCAGATCGCACCGCTTCCACATTCGCTTCCATGCGCGACTACTGGCACTCAGCAGATGCTCAAAGTTCACTATCCGTTCTATGTTTCTCAACGCCTCCTGCAGCGGTTCAGATATAGCAAAGTCTCGGGAGGTGTAAATGAGTACTACCTTTTCAACCCCTATGGGCTGATTTTGGCTGCAGGTTATCTTTAGCACCTGCTCTACGTAATTATTCTCTGCTCTTGAATGGCGCTCCACCTCCTGCTTTTTTCCATCTGCCACAACAACTGTACGGGCAGCCTGAGCCATTCGAACTTTCGACTGCTTTGTTTGTACCAGAAGGTAAATGGATTCCTCGTCATACTGGTCTGCCCCTATGGGCTCAAGGTGCTCTCTCTCAAGGGAGCGATAGCGGGCTACACCACTGTTTGTTACCCGGCCATCCAGAGCTGTGCGAACCTCAATTTCTCCGGACCAGTTCAGCGGGGTAAGCTCCCAGACCTGTGCAGCCACATGAGGGTTAGCCATACTTACAAAGCGCCTGCTAACTAATCTTGTTTCACGGCCTTCTACATCTCTAAAGTGTATGTCCCGCCGTAAGACCCCCTCCTGCATGTCGAGTTCCTGGTAAAATTTTACCAGCTCAACCTTTTCCAGGCTGAACCAGTTACCTCCTGCATGCCTGAAGGTAAGGGGGAGCCAGTTCGGCCAGTTCACAAGGTCCTCATTTTCTACCTGTTTTCCTGCTACCTCTGAGATTGCTCTGTTGTACCCGCCTCCGAGGTAGGTACCCGGGTAATGCACTTTTTCATCCGCTTCTGCCTCCTCAAAGGCTCCTCTTGTTGCAAAGTACCCATTCCCCAGGGTACAAAGAGCTTCCCTTAGCGGCTGTTCTTCAGGAACCCAGTCTTCGTAAATAATCTCCCAATCAAGCATGCTACTCGTTCTTTAAATGATGTGTAAGTGATTCCAGGAATTTCTTCACCTCTTCCACATCTTTCAAATGATAAGATGCGGCAGTTCTGTCATCGTGTTCTCCTACCAGTATTCCCACACCCTGCCCCTGAAGTGAAGCAAAGGCATCTTCATCTGTTATGTCGTCACCAATATACAAGGGCACGATTTCCGGCTGGTTTAGCTTTAGCTCATCCATCAACCACAGTACAGCTCTTCCTTTGTGCCAGTCAAGGTTCGGCTTGAGCTCTATGATCTTTTTACCTAAACCTTCTTTTAACTCCGGATGCTTTTGAAGTACTTCTGCTGTTACTTTTTTCACCTTCTCTACCAGGTCATCATCGGCAACATTTCTATAATGCACGGCAATGGCATACCTTTTACGCTCCACCCATGCGCCTTCCACATCCTGTAGCTTATCCTTCAGCTCCTTATCTGCCTTTTCCAGAGCAGGCAAGGCTTCTTTTGCTCCACCCGGTTCTGTGTGCATATTATTTGGTCCGGAAATATCAAAGCCGTGGGAACCGGCAAAGTAAAGGTTATCCAGCTGCACAAAGTTTTCCACGTTAGCTCTGTCGCGACCACTTACCACTGCCACAAAACTTACCCTGGCTAGCTGCTGCAAAGTTTCGCGCATCTCCGGAGCCAGGAAAGCTTTATCAGGATCTTTAACAATTGGTGTCAGGCAACCGTCGTAATCAAGGAAAACAGCTGGCTTTTTACCCTTGAGCAGGTTTGAAATATC
The DNA here is from genome assembly GCF_042684605.1 of Pontibacter locisalis. Classification (NCBI taxonomy): domain Bacteria; kingdom Pseudomonadati; phylum Bacteroidota; class Cytophagia; order Cytophagales; family Hymenobacteraceae; genus Pontibacter; species Pontibacter locisalis. Next base: position 570,087 of record NZ_JBHULU010000021.1, on the reverse strand, counting down.
TTCTAAAGCTGACGGCAGTTCATTCGCTTCTCTTTTTTGTACAGTCTTCTCGTTTTGTTTATTCATAGTTCTTATGATGGGAATTTCTCAATCACCACGTCTGCTCCGTGGTCTAAAAGTTCAGTAGGATTATTTGTACGGTCTACACCAACAACTAAAGCGAAGCCTCCTTGTTTGCCAGCTTCCACCCCAGCCAGGGCATCCTCAAATATGGCAGACTCCCAAGGTTGCACCTGCAGCTGCCTGGCGGCCTCCAGAAACACATCGGGCGCAGGTTTTCCTTTTAACCCCAGTTCAACTGCAACTACTCCATCTACGCGCACTTCAAAAAGGTGCTCAATTCCCGCTGACTCCAGTATTGCTTTACAATTCTTGCTAGCTGAGATCACGGCGGTTCTTAGTCCTTTCCCCCGTTGTTTCTTCAGCCATTCCACCGTATCCTGGTATACATCTACCCCCTCCTGCCGCACCACTTCCTGAAAGTACGAATTTTTAAGGTTACCCAAACCAGCAACGGTCTCCTTGCCTGGTTCGTCAGTAGGCGCACCTTCCGGCAGTACTATACTGCGGGAAGCAAGGTAATTACGCACCCCATCGTAACGAGGTATACCATCAACGTACTGGCGGTAATCCGTTTCTATTTGCAGAGGTTTATAAATCTTCCCTTCTCGTTTTCCACGCTCCTCAAGATAGTCGTCAAACATCCTTTTCCAGGCATGTGCATGAACACGTGCAGTTTGCGTTATCACACCATCCAGATCGAATATGAGTGCTTTGATGTTTCTTTCTTTTAACAGCTTTTCTATACTTTTTTCCATGTGTATTGTTATAAACATGCTAAAAATTAAGGCATCAATTGCTCAGCGCTCACTTATGGCTTCTTCTATTTCCTGCCTATCCTTGACCTCTCGTGTCCTTTCCAGTTGTTTTTCCTCCGGACTTACATCTTCAAGCTTCCCAAAGCGAATGCGTTTGTAAATTTCTGCAAACCATATAACAGAAGAAGATAACACCAGGATTACAATAAGATCAAGAATAGGTAACTCTTCAAACCGGAAAATACCACTTAATAAAGGCGTGTAAATAACTATAAGCTGCAGCCCCAGCGATACAAGAAAACAAATGTTTATGTACTTGTTACTGAAAGGACCGATTGTGAAGAGAGATCGATTAAGGGACCTCATATTGAAAGTGTTAAAAACCTGTGTCATGGCTATCACCAGAAAAACACCTGTTCGAGCTATTGTATCTCCCTTTGGTAGGTAGTAAGCAAACGTGGCAAGAGATAAGCCAACCATTACCACACTCATGAGGAGCAGATAGGGTATTACACTTTTGTCCAGGATATTCACTTCTCTTACAACTGGCTTCTGCTTCATTATTTCACCATGGCCACGCTCAGCGGCCAATCCAAGTTCCATTACACCGTCTGTCACCAGGTTTACCCAAAGAATCTGGGTGGCGGTAAGCGGGAAAGGCCAGCCTATAGCCATGGCAATAATGAACACCGCCACAAAAGCAAAGTTGGTAGTGAGAAGGAAAAAACTTGTTTGCCGTACATTCTGGAATACGATGCGGCCTTCGCGAATAGCTCTGACAATAGTTGAGAAATTATCATCTGACAGCACGATATGAGCAGCATCTTTGGCAACGTCTGTTCCCCGTATACCCATGGCGATGCCAACATCAGCACGCTTTAATGCTGGGGCATCATTTACGCCATCGCCAGTCATCGCTATCAGGTGGCCTTTGTCCCGCATATGTTCTGCTATGCGCAGCTTTGTATCAGGGCTCACCCTTGCAAAAACAGATACATTATCTACCAGTTCATCAAATCTTTTGTCATCAACGTCCAGTTCATTCTCCTCAAGTGCATCTGGATAATCCCCCGTCTTTTCGGCTGTTTCCAGTATGCCTACTTCCCGGGCAATGGCAGCACCGGTCTTTTTATGATCGCCTGTTACCATCATCACCCGGATGCCAGCTGACTTACATGCTGCTATAGCTTCCTTTACTCCTTGCCTTGGCGGATCGACTATTCCTGTCATACCTATCCACACCAGGTCATGGACATCATCCGCCTTCAGATCATTTGATGCACCTTCCGCTTCTCTATAGCCCAGTGCCAACACGCGCATCGCTTTGTCTGCCCACTCGTCCATCCTGGCTTCTATCTGACCACGTGATTCCTCCGAAAGCTCCTGCGGCCCCTCTTTTATCAGAACTTTTGTACTCAGTTGCAGCACTTTCTCCGGGGCTCCTATTGTTAATATTTCCCGCTTACCCTTATTTTCAATCAGTGTAGCCCTAAACTTTTGTTCGGAATTAAAGGGAAGATCATCAAGCACTTCTACAACCTCATCATGCTCATCCGCAACGCCGCCTCCCTTCTTTGCCAACACCAGCAGCGCCACTTCTGTTGGATCACCTGAAACCTCCGGTTCTTCACTTTCCTCCTCACTCCCTTTGTTTTTCTTCTGCTCATTTGCACCATCACCCAAACGGGCATTATTGCAGGTTCCGGCAACGAGTAAAAGCTTAGCTAAAACAGGATTGCCGGAAGTATTTTCCTCCTCCTGCTTATTGCCTATCTCACCTTCCAGGGAATAACCGCTCCCCGATACTTCTAGCGCTGTACCGTCTCCTAAATACACCTCTTTCACGGTTAGTATGCTTCTGGTAAGCGTGCCTGTTTTATCGGTAAGGATTACGGAAACAGAACCCAGCATTTCAGTAGCTGTGAACTCGCGGATGATGGCATTTTGTTTAGCCATTCTCTTTGCTCCTATGGCCAGCACAATGGAAATAACGGCGGGCAGCCCTTCGGGAATAGAGGAAACAAGTGTGGCTACAGTTACTAGCAGCACCTCTTCAAAAGCAAAGTCTCTTACATAGTAACCAAGAATAAAAACGATAATGGAGGTAACAATGGATATGACAGCCATTTGTTTCCCGAGCCGTTCCGTTTTTTTTCGAAAATTGGTGGAGGTGGTTTTGATATCACCCAGTGACTTGGAAATTTTGCCGATCTCTGTGTTGGCCCCCGTTCCCGTTATAACCGCGGTGGCAGCACCCCGCGCAACATGAGTCCCTTTCCAGAGCATATTGGTACGATCACCCAGATTTGTATTTTCCTCGAGAGGCTCTGTGCTCTTCTCTATAGGCAGGGACTCACCTGTTAAGGAAGCTTCTTCGGTCTGCAGGCTTTTACTGGACAGGATGCGGGCATCAGCAGGTATACCGTTGCCTTCCTCTAAAGTGATCACATCTCCGGGCACCAGTTCTCTTGCCTCTACCGTTTTTGCCTTGCCGTCACGTAGTACCGTTGCCTCCTGCTTTATCATGCTTTTTAAAGCAAGAATGGCCTTCTCTGCCCGGTACTCCTGGAAGAAGCCCAGTACAGCATTGAACATGATTACGCCGAGTATCACATACACATCTACCATATGATCGGCGTACCAGGCCACTCCTGCTGCCAGAAGCAGGATAAGGATAAGAAAGTCTTTAAACTGCTTCAGGAACAGAATAAAAGGATTTATGCCCTCCTTACCAGTTAGCTCATTTGGCCCTACTTCCTGCAGGCGCTGCTGTGCTTCTTCCTGCGTTAAGCCTTCTTTCCCCGCCTTTAGCTTTTCAAGGGTTTCCTCTGCTGAAATACTGTGGAAGGGATACTTCTGATCTAAGGCCATTGCTGTTTACTACGTTGAGGGAAAGTGATCTGATGCAGCAGGGCCTCTCCTAGGGAATTCCTTCGGTGCGCTCATGTGGGGGAATATATGGCCCTTGCTCTGGCCTTGTGGCTCTGTTGTCGCCGCCAGTAATATAGCCTGTTGGTCCGGGAGGTGTTCGTTTTCCTTCATCCTCCCGTAATACTCCCTTTTTACCCGTTTTCTTATTTTGGTTCTCTTCTTTGTCTTTCATTTTTTTCAAATTACAGGTGTAGAAGCCTTACTTGAATTTGCGTCAACTTCTTTAACGAATTCTTCTTTCTGCTTCTACGATATTTTTGATGCCTTGGGCAATCGCGTCCGGGTTGAAGGAGATACTGTCTATGCCCTGCTCCACCAGAAACTGCGTTACCTCAGGATAATCGCTTGGCGCCTGACCACAAAGCCCGATTTTCCGACCATTAGCCTTGGCTGCTTTTATGGCCATTGAGATCATTTTTTCAGCTGCCGGATCACGCTCGTTAAATAGCTTACTGATTGTAGAAGAATCTCTGTCAATACCCAAAGTAAGTTGAGTCAGGTCGTTTGAACCAATAGAGAATCCGTCAAAAATGGCAGCAAACTCTTCCAGAAGAACAACATTGCTCGGCACCTCGACCATCATGTATAATTCCAGCCCCTGCTCTCCCTGCTTTAACCCCTGGTCAGCCATTATCTCCACCACTTTCCTGGCTTCTTCCACTGTGCGGCAAAAAGGAATCATGAGTTTCACATTTGTAAGTCCCATATCATCCCGAACCATGCGCATGGCCTGGCACTCCAACTCAAATCCTTCTTTGTAAGCTTCATGGTAATAACGGGAGGCACCCCTGAAACCAAGCATTGGGTTTTCCTCCTGCGGTTCGAACTGAACACCGCCAAGTAGATTAGCATACTCATTACTCTTGAAATCACTCATTCTGACAATCACATCCCGTGGATAGAAAGCAGCTGCAATTGTAGCCACTGCCAGAGCCAGGCGCTCTACAAAATAAATTGCAGGAGTTTCATAGCTAGAGGTCAACGCTTTGATTTTCTTCTTTGCTTCCTTGTCTTTTAACTCATCATACTTCAGCAAAGCCATAGGATGTGCTTCTATGCTGTTATTAATGATGAATTCCAGTCGCATGAGTCCTACACCTGCCACCGGGTACATCGCGTATTGAAAAGCCTGCTCCGGGTCACCAAGTATAAGCATTGGCTGGGTTTTAGGCTCGCCAAGCTCCTGCAGATCAATCTCATCCTCCTCCCATTCCAGCTTACCTTTATATACCTTACCTTCCTCGCCTTCGGCACAGGAAACCGTTACCTCCTGCCCGTCTTTTATACTTTTGGTAGCATTTACAGTGCCCACAACGGCTACAGCACCTAACTCGCGGGCAACAATGGCCGCGTGGCTTGTTCTTCCCCCACTATCTGTTACAATTGCGGAGGCCTTTTTTAACACCGGGTCCCAGTCAGGATTTGTAATACCCGTAATTAGTACATCGCCTTTCTGCAGCTTGTCAGTTTCTTTAGGAGAATGTAAAAGGCGCGCTTTACCTGCGGCAATTTTATCCCCTATGGCATTTCCGGTAGTGATTACTTTCCCGTTTGAAGTGAGGTGATATGTTTTAATAGTAGTTTTCCTCTTGCTGCCATGTACTGTCTCAGGTCGTGCCTGCACGATGAACAGCTCCTGGGTTCTGCCATCCTTTGCCCACTCTATATCCATGGCCTTGCCGTAATGCTCTTCGATAAGTAATGCCCATCTGGCAAGCTTTGTTATTTCATCATCATTTAGCACCCACTGCTTTTGTCTTTTTGGAGGAGTAGGAATATTTCTGGTTGTGTCACTTTTGCCCGCTTTGGCAGCAGCTGTCGTTCCGGTGCTATTTTTATCTTTACCAGAGGCGTATACCATAGTTTGCTCCTTAGCTCCCATCTTTTTTGAGATGATAGCACGCTTGTTTTTCCTGAGGCCTTCCTTAAAGACGTAGAATTCATCAGCGTTAACAGCGCCTTGCACCACGTTATCCCCTAAGCCCCAGCTACCAGTAACAAAAATAACACTAGTAAGGCCGCTCTCCGGGGCTATGGTAAAACATACGCCGGCACTTGCTTCATCAGAGCGCACCATACGTTGCACCCCAGCCGATAACGCTACCTGCATGTGTTCAAAGCCATTATCAACCCTGTATTTGATTGCTCGGTCGTTAAATAGCGAAGCATAACAGTTCTGACAGGCTTCTACTACTTTATCAGCTCCTCTGATATTGAGAAAGGAATCGTGCTGGCCTGCAAAACTTGCTTCGGGTAAATCTTCAGCCGTAGCACTGCTTCTTACCGCTACTGCAGACAATCCCTCTTCCTCCTGCTCTAATTCTCGGTATGCCTGTCGTATTGCTGTAGCAACGTCATCAGGCATTTTGGCTTTGAGAATTAGTTGGCGGGCCTTTTTACCAATCTTTTGCAGATTAGAAAACTCGTGAATGTCCAGGGAGTCGAGTAACGCCCGAAGCGGCTGCTCCAGGTTGTTATCGTGCAGAAATTTATTGTAGGCTTCCGCAGTTGTGGCAAAACCATTTGGAACAAGAATGCCTTTCCCTCCTAACTGCTGTATCATTTCACCGAGTGAAGCATTTTTACCACCTACTTTAGCAGTATCCTTATTGTTTAACTTTTTAAATGGTTCTACATATACCGGCATAAGCATTCGAGATAAAATGTTTTTATTAAACTTTTACTACGAATAAAGCAAAAATGCGGTGTTATTATTTGGTAACAGTAGCCGGGCAGTAAGTAACTGAAGCGAATTATAACTATTTTGCAGATAATTGAATCTGACTGACGTGTCACAGCTCCCTCTCCGGTAAAAAGATTCTGCGCAACCCGAAGAGGTAAATAAGAGTAGTTGAGCCCGGACAGGAATAACATCCACATCAATAAACTATGTTGAAGAATTACTCCCCAACCCATACTGAAGCCTGGAAAAAACTACAGGCACACTTTGAGCAGGTTAAGCCGAAGCACCTTCGCGAAATGTTTGCAGAAGACCCGAAGCGTTTTGAAAAGTTTACCTATAAAGTAGAGGATACGCTGTACGATCTTTCAAAGAACCGCATAACAACAGAGACCATTAAACTACTAACACAGCTGGCAGAAGAAATGGAACTGCCTGCTGCCATCGAAAGCATGTTCAGGGGTGAAAAAATAAATGCCACAGAAGGACGTGCAGTACTGCACACGGCCCTGCGTAATTTCACAGACGAGAAGCTTGAAGTTGAAGGGGAAAATGCCCTGCAAGAGGTACGCGATGTGCTCCAGCAGATGAAAGTCTTTTGTGATAAGTTACATAGCGGCGAGTGGAAAGGCTACACCGGGAAGCCTATAAACCATGTAGTGAACATTGGCATAGGTGGCTCGCACCTGGGACCCCAGATGGTTACAGAAGCTTTAAAGAAGTTTCAAAAGCCAAATATCGAGCTGAGCTTCATTTCTAATGTGGATGGTACGGATGCCGCCGAGGTACTGCGTAAATTAAACCCGGAAACCACACTTTTTATCATTGCCTCCAAAACCTTTACTACCAAGGAGACTTTAGCCAATGCCCACACCTCCCGTGACTGGTTCCTGGAGAAAGCTGGAGAAAAGGAGCATATCAAAAAGCATTTTGTTGCTTTATCCACCAACACCGAGGCTGTAGAGGAGTTTGGCATTGCCCCAGAAAACACCTTCCGCTTCTGGGATTGGGTTGGTGGCCGTTATTCCCTATGGTCTGCCATTGGCTTATCGATCGCAGCTGCTATTGGGTACGAAAAGTTTGAAGAATTACTGAAAGGTGCCGAGGCCATGGACAAGCACTTCCGCAAAGCCCCACTTCACCAGAACGTTCCGGTATTAATGGGACTCCTGAGCATCTGGTATACTAATTTTTTTGGCTGTGAAACGCACGCTGTCTTACCATATGATCAGTACCTGCGCCTGTTGCCTGAATACCTGCAGCAGTTGCTCATGGAGAGCAACGGCAAGAGTGCCTCACGTAACGGAGATGAGATAAATTACCAGACGCAGCCTGTCATATGGGGAGCCGCCGGCACCAATGGCCAACACTCTTTCTTCCAGCTGATTCACCAGGGTACAATTTTGATACCTTGTGATTTCATTGCCCCTGTTGTGAGCAATAACCCGATAGGTCAGCACCACCCGATGCTGCTCTCTAATTTCTTTGCCCAGACAGAAGCCCTGATGAAGGGAAAAACAAAGGAGGAAGTAGAACAGGAGCTGCGCCAAAAAGGTAATCTGAGCGATGATGAGATTTCTGAACTGGCTCCGCACAAAGTTTTTGAAGGCAACAAACCGACAACTTCTATCATGCCACATCAAGTCACTCCATTCTCCCTTGGAAGCCTGATTGCCATGTACGAGCACAAGACTTTTGTGCAAGGGGTGATCTGGAATATTTACAGCTTCGACCAATGGGGTGTAGAATTAGGCAAACAGTTAGCAGGTAAAATTGAAGAGGAGCTTTTAAGTGGTAAACAGGCAGAGCATGACAGTTCTACGGCTGGATTAATTGCTTATTACAACAAGAACCGCACAAAATAGAGTTAAGAGATATGAGTTAAGAGTTTATATTCCGTATGATGAATAGTCGGCAAAGTAAACTCTTAACTTGCACCCCTTAAAATAATTAAATCTGATGGTCCTGAAGCGCCCGGTCTTGCTGTTGCTCGTTATGATACTGCTAAGCAGCTGTGCCGACGACAACTTTTTTCAGGAAGACGCCTTGGTTCAACCTGAAGAAACTAGGTATAAAATTACCTCAGGATCTGACAGTGTCTGGGTGGTTGCCGGCAGGCACTATGACCGTAGCGGATTTCACCGCTTCTTTTGGGGCGACCATAACCGTAAAATCTGGAGTACCCCCGTAAAGCTGCCTGTCTTTCATTTAGATTCTGTAGCAGGCGGCTTAAAGGTGATAAAAAAAGGAGGAGGCTACCAGACTACCAGCTTTCACCTCCAGGATGACAAAGGACGACTGTATGCCTTTCGCTCCGTTGATAAAGATCCCATACATGTAGTCAGCAAATTCTGGCAACCTACTTTTGTGAGCAACATACTCCGGGATCAGATATCTGCTGCCAATCCATATGGTGTTCTTGTTGTTCCTGAATTAGCCGAGGCTGTTGGCGTACATCACACAAACCCCACCCTGTACTATGTTCCTAAAAAGGGTAACGGTTTTGGTGAATTCTCCTCAGATGTAGGAGGAAAAGTATTCATGCTCGAAGAGAAGTATGAAGAAAAAGTAGACCTCACAGCTCCATTTGTTAAAGCTGTTGACTTTGAAGATTCACATGATGCCTTGCGCGAGCGCTTTCAGGAAAATACGCACCATTTTGACCAGCGTGCCTTTGCCAGAGCCCGGCTCCTGGACGTGCTGATTGGTGACTGGGATAGACACAAAGGTCAATGGGACTGGGCCGTAAGAAAAGATGGACATGACACCTACTATGTACCTATCCCCAGAGACCGTGACCAGGTATTTATGAAGATGGGAGACGGACTGATTCCCTCTATTGCCACCAGCAAAATTATGGCCCGTAAGTTTCATTCCTTCGACCATGATTTCAGTGATGTGAAAGCCTATATGATCAATTCAAGGTTTCTGGATGAACGTTTGCTGAATGAACTGACATTATCCGAATGGCAATCTATTGCGAAGAAGATGCAACAGCAGTTAACTGACAAAGTTATTGAAAACGCTGTACAGCAGCTTCCTACTCCGATTTTCTCCCTAATAGGTGAAGAGCTGGCACAGGATTTAAAATCAAGACGGAATCTTCTGGATAAAGCAGCTACTAAGATGTATAATATTTTAGCTGAGTCGGTAACAATAGCTGGCACAGATCAGGAAGAGCGGTTTGTGGTAAAGCGACTTGATAATGAAAGGACAGAAGTGAGTCTTTACAGAAAAGCTGATAATGGTGTGCCTGCCAAACGTTTCTACCATCGCATATTTTACCGCAATCAAACAGAACTGATTAAGCTCTATGGCTTAGGAGATGATGATGAATTCATACTTACTGGAAATGTTGAAGAAGGGATAATGGTGAAGATATATGGAGGATTAGGGGCCGATGTGATAACGGACAGTTCCAGCGTTCAGGGCTGGAAAAAATACACCCAGATCTATGACACCGAACGGGGAAATGAGATTATTTTCGGAACCGAGGCAAAAGACAAAACTACCCGGGATGTAAGGGTTCATGCTTTCGACAGGGAAGGCAACTGACTCTTTCGTTATTTTACTTTTGCCCTCTTCACCAGGTACGAATAAAGCACCCTATCGAAAGGCTCATTAATATCAACCGGCACAAAATCAATTTTATACTGACCGCACTTCAAAGCCAGTTCCTTTTTATACGACTCCACGGCAGATTGATAATGCTCGCGCACCTGCGAAGGTTGCAGCTTCAGTTCCTGTCCTGTTTCAGAATCTACAAACACATAGGGACGTTCAGCAAAGTCAAACTCCTCCTCTGTCTTCCTATCCATTACATGGAAAATGAGCACCTCATGCTTCTGGTGCTTCAGGTGCTGCAGTGCTGCAAAGATGGCTTCACTATCATCCTGTTTGCTTAGCATGTCACTGAAGATAATCACCAGGGAACGCTTCGGAATTTGCTGCGCAATCTGGTGCACTACTTCTGAAACATTGGTATCCTTGGCAAAGGGTTTCTGCTCCAGTTGTTTTTGCAGTAAGAGCAGTAGCGTGTGCAGGTGCGAGGCTGTAGAACGAACAGGAGTCTGCAGCTCAATCTTGTCCGAGAAAGTAACCAGACCAATGGCATCGCGCTGCTTGCGAAGAAGGGTAGCTAAGGCAGCGGCACAAAGAACCGAAAAGGTAAGTTTGCCATTATTCTCAGTAGGGTAATACATAGAGGGTGACACATCCAGGAGCATGTGGCACCGCAGGTTCGTTTCTTCTTCGTAACGTTTTACGAACAGCTTATCGGTACGGGCAAAGACTTTCCAGTCGATATGGCGCGTACTCTCACCGCTATTGTAAAGCCGATGCTCAGAGAACTCTACCGAGAATCCGTGATAAGGAGATTGGTGCAGGCCAGTGATAAACCCTTCTACCAGTTGCTTTGCCAGAAACTCCATATTCTCGAATTTCTGCACATCGGCTAACGTTAAGGGCTTTTTCATAGGCAGCGGCAATCATTTAGAACTTGATTCTGCTTTAGAAACGGCCAGAGGAGTTTCTTGTTGCTCCAGATCATCTTTTCTTACTTCCTGTAGCTTTACGGGTGCCACACCGGCCCTGATAAGGTCAATTTCCTCAGCAGCAGCCCTGGAGAGATCAATGATGTTTGTACGGCTTCTGGCTTTTCTGTCGTTTATCCGGACAATCACGGATTTCCCGTTTTTAAGATTGGTCACCTGCACCAGCGTATTAAAAGGAAGTGTCACATGGGCGGCTGTCAGAAGTTTTTTATCATATCGCTCACCACTGGTGGTGCGTTGCCCCTGAAAACGATCAGCGTAGTAGGTAGCCTTTCCTTCCGCAGTGTAGAGGGTGGAATTATTGTAGAAAGAGAGCAGAAGTACTAGTATAACTGAACATAAATTCATAATATACTATTTTGGTCCAACTGCAAATATAAAATTTATTTTTTAAGAAAATTAAATTCAAATACTTTTATATATCAGAAGTATATGTTACTTTTAGATTCACAAAGTTGAATTTAACGTCTATTTAAACGGTGGAAGAGAACAACGAAAAAGCAGAGATTTATTCCCAAAGGGTAAGAGCCGGGAAGAGAACGTATTTCTTTGATGTGAAATCAACTCGCTCAAACGACTATTACGTGACTATCACAGAGAGCAAGAGGAAGTTCAAGGACGACGCCTTTTCTTATGAAAAGCACAAAATCTTTTTATACAAAGAAGATTTCGCGAAGTTTATTGATGCACTTCAGGAAACAATTGATCACGTGAAGTCAGAGTTGCTGACAGAGGAAGCACTAGCCGCTTTGGAAGCGCATGCAGAAACAGAAGAAACTGTTGAAGTTACTGCTACAGCCTCTTCTTTTGATGAAGAATTGAAGTGGGAATAGTAAGTTACTAGTTCCTGCAATTTGATATTAAAGCGTAAGCCCATGGTACATCCATGGGCTTTTTTTTCATCTACTCACTTTTTTCAGCCTTCTGTTTCTGGTTGTTATTTGAAGAAACTCTCCATTAAAAGTGAATAGACTAATGCTCATACCGGATTTATCTGAGAAGCATATGAAACATAACTCCCTAATTTATCTTATCTTTGCGCCCTGAAATTAACATTAAGTATACATGGGACTAAGATGCGGTATTGTGGGACTTCCGAATGTTGGGAAGTCAACGCTGTTCAACGCTATTTCTAATGCTAAGGCAGAATCTGCCAACTATCCTTTCTGTACCATTGAGCCAAACGTGGGGGTGATCACTGTACCCGACGAACGCCTGCAGATTTTGGAGGAACTGGTACACCCTGAGCGTGTGTTGCCAACCGTTATCGAGTTCGTAGATATTGCCGGACTAGTGAAGGGTGCTAGCAAAGGTGAAGGTCTAGGCAACAAATTCCTCGCAAACATACGTGAGGTAGATGCCATCATTCACGTGGTGCGTTGCTTCGAAGACCCTAACATTGTACACGTAGCAGGAAAAGTTGATCCTGTTTCAGATAAAGAAATCATTGACACAGAGCTTCAACTGAAAGACCTGGAATCAGTGGACAAGAAGATCCTGAAAGTTGTGCGTTCTGCGAAATCTGGTGATGCCAAAGCAAAGAAAGAACTGGCAAGCCTGGAGAAGTATAAAGCACACTTAGAGGCTGGCTTAAATGTTCGTAGCCTGGAAGTTACAGAAGATGACCTGGATGCCGTAGAAGATCTGAAATTGCTTACGGCCAAGCCCGTAATCTATGCGGCCAACGTAGACGAAAACTCTTTGAATACAGGAAACGAGTATTCGAAGGCACTGGAGGAGAATGTGAAGAATGAGAACGCGCAGGTAGTGCTTATCTCTGCCTCTATTGAAGCCCAGATCGCTGAGTTAACAGACCCCGAAGAAAAAGAAATGTTCCTTGCTGAGTATGGCCTCACAGAGTCCGGTCTTAGCAAACTAATAAAAGCTTCATACAGCCTTCTTAACCTGATCACTTATTTTACTGCCGGTGTAAAAGAAGTTCGCGCCTGGACTATTGAAAAGGGTTGGAAAGCCCCTGCAGCAGCTGGCGTGATACATTCTGATTTCGAGAAGGGTTTTATCCGTGCCGAGGTAATCAAGCTAAAGGATTACCAGGAGTATAAGTCAGAAGCAAAGATCAAAGAGGCTGGTAAAATGGCCGTGGAAGGTAAGGATTATGTGGTACAGGATGGTGACATCATGCACTTCCGCTTTAACGTATAGTGTCCTGTAAGAAGTAACTATAAAAATAAAAGAGGCCGATTTCTTAATCGGCCTCTTTTATTTTTGCACTGTTCATAATGAGTAAGCAGTAATTGGTTTACAATTTGCTCTCAGGTCCTGCTGTCACAAACTTTGATAAGCATTAAGTTTTTTTGGCTTACCATAGACCAAACTACCTCCTGTTAAAGTAGATCTCTTCGTACCCTATCAGAAGATCAGCACGTGTTCCGGGAGGGCGATAGTAAATGAGGAAATCATAAATGTTCTCTGTTTCAAAGTGGCTTCCCTCAAAAAAGCTGGCATCTGTTTCGGCAGCATTATCAGGCTTAAGTGCATAATAGTAATTATAGTACCCTTGCTTTAATAAGAGCCTGCCTGAGTAAACGCCCCGCTCAATGTCGTAGATCAGACGGGCATCTTCTTTTGGACGCCAATTCGTAAGTTCTCCCATAATGTAAACGGCACCAGGGACTTCAGGAGCCTGCAGTTCAAAGTCCACCCACGTATAGTCACCATTTACTTCACCGTTACCATATTGTTTGTTGCCATAAATGCGCATACCATTTATATCTGGTTCCTGACTATAAACATTTGCCTGGCGGCTTTTATCCAGAAACAAATTTACTTCTACCGGACTTGCCTGAAGGTTTATACTTTGCACGCCTAAACCATTGAAATTTAAACTGCGGGTATCAAAAGCTCTGAACTCGCTCAAACCTTGGAATAAATCCTTGGGTTCAAAAAAAACATACTCCAGACGTCGTTGCGCATCCTGCACAAAGGTGGGTCTAGGGATAAACTTCGCATTGTCCCAGCGGTAGTTTTGGCGCACCACAGCCTTTACTTCCAAAGAAGGATTCACGATCGGGTAATCCTTGTAAAACACGTTGAATTCCACAGGTTGCCTAGTATCACGTCCTCCCGGTCCTAACGGCGCCCCAAGCTTTGCTACTACGGTTACAGTGTTTTGGTATACCATTACACGCTGCGTAAGCAATGGGTTTCCTCCTTCTTCCGACACCAACAGCAGGTAATTACCGCTCAGCTTTACACGGGGCAACCGGAAACGGTAGTGTACATATGGCACCCGGGTGTTGATAGAATTCATTACATCGGTGATAAAGAATTCATTAAAATCGTTCAGGTACTGGGTCTCGTTCAGGTCGGAGGGTGTCCAGTTTGCATTGCAGTGTATAAGTTTAGCGATAAGGCGCTGCGGACCCGCATTCACCCTGTCAAACTCCAGTATAAGTGGTACTTCCTGACTAATTGGTGTAACAGCAGGATTAAGCACCTGTTCCGGTCCTCCGGTAGCCAGGTAAGTTTGGACTGAATTAATACTCTCGTCGTAAACGAAGTCTTGATACCTGATTTGGGCTTGAGCACTTTTAATACCACCACTGCTCTGTACCTGCTCTTCTATGGGCACACATGCAGAAAGGCTGCAGCCAAGTATAATTAATAAAAGGAGAGACTGGAAAGATTTTCGTGTCATTCGATGAGGTTAAAGCATGACCAATTAATGATTCAACTAAAACGAAGATAATCAAATTAAACATTAACATAGAAGCTATATGAAATGTTGTTAAAACCATTGCTGATCAAGCGTCTGTTAATTATCTTTATTTAAGCATACTAAAGCATCTGGGAACTATGAAAAAAGTACTTTTAGCCGGAGCCACCGGGCACTTCGGACGCCACTTGCTACTGGAGTTAAAACAGCAAGGATTTTATGTAAAGGTGCTGGTTCGTTCTGCTCGTAGAGCACGTGACCTTATGCCTGAACCGGATGAAATTCTTCGTGCAGATGCCACCAAACCTGAAACATTAAAAGGATGCTGTGAGGGTATAGACGTGGTAATTTCGGCTCTTGGTAAAAGTATAAGTTTAAAGAATAGAGAAAAGGCAAGCTTCCATGACATCAACTGGGGAGCAAATTATAATTTATTGCAGGAAGCTATGGCAGCAGGTGTTCCGCAGTTCATATACACTTCTGCCTTCAAAGCTGAGCAATACCCGAAGCTGGCCTTTTTTAAAGCACATGCTGATTTTTCAGATACACTCAGGAGTTCAGGTATAAGTTACACCATACTTCAGCCAACGGCGCTGTTTTCAGTTTTTGAAGAAGTAGTTGCAATGGCCCGCAAGAGACAAATAGGAATTATGGGTTCAGGAAGTCCATTAACCAACCCCATTTATGAGGGTGACCTGGCTAAAGTAGCCGTTGAACAAATCGGAGCACCTTCGCGCGAAATACCACTAGGTGGCCAAACCACCTACAGCAGGCATGATTTAGTACGCATTGCCTGCCAGGTGGCTAAGCACAAAGGAAAAGTACTATCTGTACCTTTTGCAGTTGTAGATACTATTCTCCCCCTGGTAAAATTGCTTAACCGAAACCTGTTCGATAAGCTGGCTTTTCTGATAGCTGTTTCTAAAGTGGATTGTGTTGCGCCACAAGTGGGCAATCTTACATTGGAAGAATACTTTGAGATATCACCCCTAGAGACAACCAGCGCCTAAGTTAATCTTCCAGTACCGTGTCTACTATTATGCCAGCAACGAGTGTTTTTTGTACCGGACACTTTGTTGAGATTACCTCCAGCCTTTGCCGTTGTTCCTGGGTTAGGTTTCCATAAAGACGGAGCCTTTTAGTAACCTGCGTAAGCTTCGCATCCTTCTCCCCGCAGTGCTCGCAATCGTCGGCATGTACCCGTTCATGCCTGAGACTCACCTCTGCCCGTTCCAGAGGCCATTTCTTTCGCTTTGCGTACATGTGAAGGGTTATAACAACACAGGAACCAAGTGCAGCCAGAATGTAATCATAAGGGTCGGCTCCCGCTTTTAGCCCCTGTGCAATCCCAGACTCATCGATAGTCATTTTCTCTGATCCTGCGATGATATTAGCCACCATGGGTGCGCTACTATCGGCACTTACTTTTACGTAACCTTCTTCTTCCAGAACACTCATACTTTTTCTTTTTTAGTTTATATAGGCAAACGTTATGTATAAGTAAAAGTGAGGTGAAAGGTTATTGGCTACAGCATATCAGAACCTGAGTATAAACCGGGTGCCTTTATCCAGCTCAGAGTGTACAGAAATAGATCCCTTATGCAGGCGCATAATCTGGCGTGACAAGCTTAGCCCTATGCCTGATCCAGTTTTTTTTGTGGTGAAAAAAGGTATGAAAATTTTGCTCATAGCTTCCTGGGTTAATCCAGAACCATTGTCGCATACCTCAATACTCACCCTGCTTCGTTCATCAAGGTGAGCGCGAAGTATGATTTCTTTTTCAGGCTTCTCCTGAACCGCCTCAATGGCATTCTTCACCAGGTTGATCAACACCTGCTCAATCATAGTTCTGTCTGCGGAAAGAAGCAAAGAGTCCTGCGGCACCTCCACCTTTAAAGCGACCTGTTTTTTAGATAACTGCTCACGCATCAAGGTTTTTATCTCCTGCAGCAACTCATTCACATCAAAACGCTCCAGCTGTGGCATTGAGATCGTAGTCAGGTTGCGGAAGTCGTTCACAAAACGGATCAGGCCGTCTGATCGCCTGCTGATCGTTTGCAGGCACTGCCCTACATCTTCCAGCTCTTCCCTTAAAAGCGTTACCTCTTCTGCAGCAGTATCTGTGTAGCTGCTAATTTCTTCATAGGCACTGGAGGAAAGTGAAGCAATAGGAGTAACAGAATTCATGATCTCATGTGTCAGCACCTTGATAAGAGTGTGCCACGCTTCCATCTCCTTCTCCTCAAGCTCCTTCTGGATATTCTGCAGCGATGCAAGGCGTATCCTTTCCCCCAACATCGAAAGCTCCATCACATGCACAGAAAGATTTACCTGTTCTCCTTTCTGTTTTAGTGGCACCAATACTTTATCGCCATGCTCTAACTGTTGCAGCACCAGTGTTAATTCAGGACTTTTTGTATTAAGCTCCTGCACATTTCGCAGCTGTCCAACTCTTAATAGTTTTTTAGCGGCATTGTTCAGAAGCAGAATGTTACCGTCAGGTTTGTAGGTGATGATACCAATTCCTATGTTTTGCACGATTACTTCGAAGTACTGCAGGTGCGCTTCTTTCTCTGCCCTTACCTCTCTGAACTTCTTCATCACATCGTTCAGGCGCAGGGCGAGTTCATTTTGAAACTTACCCTCTTTACCTACCTTGAATAGTTCAGTAAAGTCATCGTAGCGGATGGAGTTTAGAAAGCGGAGAAACTGTTGGTTTGTACGGTCCTGGAACAGCACCAGTAGCCAGACCTGTAGCAGAATAAGCAAGCCAAGGCCAACGTATGTTCCCCTGTATTGCGGATCAAAATCTATACGGGCAAAAAAGTAAATGCTAACAGCCAGCAAGATAATCCGCAGAACCAGTTGCAGCTTGTAGTTGTTAAAGTTCATACTTTTCTAACCTGCGATACAAGGCACCCCGTGAAAGGCCTAATTCTTTGGCTGCTTTCGATATGTTCCCATCATGCTTCTGTAGAGCCCGCTGCACTGCTTCACGCTCAATCTCATCAAGGTCAAGGCTGTTTGCTTCCAGTTGTGGAGAAGCAGCTAGAGGTTCTGTCTCAGCTAAAAAGAAGAAGTCGTCGGCATCCAGCTCACGGTTCTCACTCATAATGGAGGCTCTTTCCAACGCGTGCTGCAACTCCCGTACATTACCTGGCCAGTTGTAGCGCTTTAACCTTTCAAGACCGGAGGCAGACAGCTTTTTAACAGGCTGCTTATACTTCTGGGCGTAAATGGCGAGGAAATGTTCGGCAAACAAGGGAATATCTTCCAGGCGCTCACGCAGTGGTGGCAGATTTAATTCTACTGTATTAATGCGGTACAGCAAATCCTGGCGGAACTCATTACGCTGCACCATCTCTTTCAAGGGCATGTTAGTGGCACAGATCAGGCGCACGTTCACGGGTACTGGTTTATTTGTACCCACCCTAATCACCTCACGGCGCTGCAACACAGTCAGCAGTTTTGCCTGCATGGCCAGCGACAGGTTTCCTATCTCATCAAGGAACAAAGTCCCGCCGTTCGCCGCCTCTATTCTACCGATCCTGTCCTCTTTGGCATCGGTAAAGGCTCCTTTTTTATGCCCGAACAACTCACTCTCAAAAAGCGACTCTGTAACGGCTCCCATGTCAACAGTAACAAACACCTTATCGGCTCTGGAAGAGCGTTCATGAATGGTACGAGCGATAACTTCCTTACCTGTACCGTTCTCACCAAGCAGGAGGATATCAGCATCCGTTTTGGCTACTTTATTAATGATGTTAAACAGGTGAAGCATAGTTTTGCTCTCCCCCTGTATAATGTTTTTTCCTGAGCTGATCTGTGTATTGAGGGCACGGTTTACCTCTTTCAGCTGATTTACCTCTTTATAGGAATTCCGGAGCTTAGATGCCGCAGACAAGGTGGCGATGAGCTTCTCATTTTGCCAGGGCTTTAAAACAAAGTCTGTTGCACCTTCTTTTAGCGCTTTCACAGCCATCTCAACGTCTCCAAATGCTGTGATCATTACTACCACCGCATTAGGATCGTAGCTTAATATCTCCTTCAGCCAATAGAAGCCTTCTTGTCCGCTGGTAATATCCTGACTGAAATTCATATCGAGCAGGATCAGGTCAAATTCCTCGTTGTTCATCAGGAAAGGAATCTTCTTCGGATTCTTTTCCATTACCACTTCTTTAGCATGCTTCTTTAAAAGCATTTTAGCAGAGAACAATACATCCTCATTATCATCTATGACCAAAATACGTCCGAGGTTCTTTTCTTCCATAGGAAAGGTTGTGTTGTTTGGTGTGTCTAATGTTTTGAAAATATTGTGCCAGGGCTACTATTATCTAAATATAGCATATTTTAGGAAAAAGTGTACTGCCTTATGTCCAGTGATGGACAAGCAGTGTCCATCACTGGACACCTTCTAAAGCAGGACATAGGCTTTATTCGCCAGAAACGAACTTTTATACTTTGGCACAGCACTGGCATTAAGTACTACAACTAATTAGCACTTAAATTACCAAACACTACACTAAGCTTCTGAACTATGATTAAAATGTATTTCCTCACCGCTTTCCGCTCACTGATCCGCAACAAGAGCTACAGCATTCTTAATATTGCCGGATTAGCCTTGGGCATAACATGTAGTATACTGCTTTTTCTGGTAGTAAAGTATGAGCTAAGCTACGATACGTTCCATACCAAAGCAGACCGTATTTACCGGGTTACTACACAATACTCCCATGCTGAGGGAGTGAACAAACACATGGGTACCCGTTTCCCGATGGCTAAGCTCATCCGCAGTAATAGTAACCTTGGTATGGAAAATCTTACCCAGATTTATGGTGAGGAAACTGCTCAGATCAATATTGTTGGTGACAATGGCAATACCTCCAAACGCTTCTTGGAAGAAAGTCCCATTGCGTTTGTAGAGCCTGAATTTTTTGACATTTTTGATTTCGAAACAGGAGCTATAGATCCAAGACCAGGACTGGCAGAACCCAATACTGTTGTGCTTACCCAAAGTACTGCAGAGAAATATTTCCCGGAAGGGAATGCAGTAGGGAAAGTAATTAAGTTCAATAACATACTTACCCTCAAGGTTATTTCAGTGATTCCTGATCAGCCTTCTAATTCTGACTTCCCATTTTCAATACTGATCTCCTACCCTTCCTTCAAAAACTATTCTGCCTTTGATACGGAAAGCTTTGATGTACTTTCAAGTAATCATCAGCTTTATGTTTTGCTTCCTGAAAACGTATCACCAGAGGCGAAAGCAGAGGAATTGATTGCTTTTATGGATCGTAACCGGGCGAAGGACAGACGAGGCGTAGAGAAATATGAATTACAGCAACTTAGCGATATACACTTCAACCCTGAGTTGGGTAACTACGGACAACGCACCATTTCAAGGGAAATAATATGGTCTATGGCTTTGGTTGGTATTTTCCTGGTACTGGTAGCCTGTATAAACTTTGTAAACCTGGCCACTGCACAGGCTGTGAAACGGGCAAAAGAAGTAGGGGTACGTAAAGTGCTGGGTAGCAGCAAAAGTCAGCTTGTGCTTCAATTCATTGGAGAAACTTTTCTTATTACTTTACTGGCTACCCTTTGCTCTATAGTTCTCGCTGAGCTGGCACTGCCTTATCTAAATGAATTACTTGAACTCGAAATTACCTTTAACATTCTGCAGGACCCTGTACTGCTGATGTTCCTGATAGCGCAGGTGTTACTGGTAACTTTGTTTGCGGGATTATATCCGGCGATGATCCTGTCCCATTTCCAGCCTATTACGGCCCTTAAAAGCAAACTGAATACACAACAGGTTGGAGGCCTACCTATACGCCAGGGTCTTGTTGTGCTGCAGTTCACTATCTGCCAGATACTCATCATCTGTACCATTCTTGTAAACGAACAGATGGATTTTTTCAGAAGTAAGTCTTTGGGCTATAACAAGGATGCCGTTGTAACAGTTTTGCTACCAAACCAGGCTGGTCAGAAGATCATACCTCTGCGTGATGTAATGTTAAGCAACCCTGCTATTCGCAACGTTAGCTTTGCTGGTTCCCCACCTTCTTCCAATATTACCTGGGGCAGTAACTTCTCTTTTAATAACTCCAGCGAAGATGTTCCTTTTGAGGCAAATATTAAGTACGCTGATGAGAACTACCTTGATTTATTTGATATCAAGCTGGCAGCCGGACGCGCTTATAATAACAGCGACTCTGCCACAGTACTGATAAATGAGACGATGCGCCGAAAGCTGGGAATAGAAAGTGCTGCAGATGCTGTCGGGAAAAAGCTAGCACTAGGCAGACGAGATGTAAATTCCACTATTATTGGTGTAGTAGAGGATTTCCATCAGAACTCGCTGGAAAGGCCCATTGATCCATCTATCATGGTAACTAATCCGCAAAACTACCTGTTCCTGAATGCTAAAATAGACATGAATAACAAGCAGGAAGCGCTTAACCACCTGGAAAAGGTATGGAACATGGCCTACCCCGATGATGTGTTCAGCTACGAATTCCTGGATGAGACAATCGCCAATTTTTATCGCGACGAAGCAAGACAGAATAAGCTTTTCAAAGTCTTTTCTTTCATCGCCATCTTTATCGGTTGCCTTGGTTTATATGGCTTGGTTGCCTTCATGGCTGCACAACGCACAAAAGAGGTGGGAATAAGAAAAGTGATGGGTGCCTCGATATTTAACATCGCAGTGCTGTTCTCGAAGGAGTTTATCAAGTTGGTGTTGATTGCTTTCATACTTGCTACTCCGGTAGCATACTACATCATCAGTAAATGGCTCGAAGATTATACTTACCGCATTAGCATAAGCTACTGGCCATTTGTGATGGCAGGAATTGCAACGCTGGTCATAGCACTCCTTACCATGAGCACAAAGGCAGTACAAGCAGCCCTGACTAATCCGGTTGTATCGCTAAAAAGTGAATAGTATTATAGTGAAAATTGTCTTAACTCAACCAGTTGTTTAGACAAGCACCCGCTATCAATTGTATAAAACCAAAAAAGCCTGGAATATGTTGTCCCAGGCTTTTTTTACAGCTAAGCTGTTGGTTGTTTACTTTCCTAGCTTTCAATTTACATCACCTTTATCAAAGGCTATGGTATCTTATTTAAAGTAATCCTACTGGTGTATTCTGATGTTATGGTTTGTCGTTGGCAGGAAACTGTAGCAGCTAACACCACAGTATACAGGAACAACCTCGGCAACCTTCTTTTCATTATGATCACAATCAGCCTAATTAGTGGGCACAGGAAACAGCAAGTATTAAGTAAGGTTTTTATAGCTTGTTTATACCAATTGATCAACCCTGATCAATTTTATATAAAACAGATATAATTTTAGATGTAGCGGTATTGATAGTGCAAAAATATATACATTTAAATATATAACAAATTATATATTAATTTTTTGTTAAAAATTTACATGGATTAGTTCAGGCCAGGAAAGCTGGAGGTATATTTTTTGTTTTATATGAAAGAGGTACCTGCTAAGCCAGATGATGAATTTGTTATAAATTACTGTGCTCTTTTTCTCTTAAAGCCTCTCTAGCTATCCTCCTAATATCTTCAATCTTCTTGCTTCGTACATACAAAGCTGAAAAGTATGATGAATTAAAAGCACAGAAATATGGCGCAGCAAGAGCAGCAGTACCAATGGTGGCAGTCCGGTGTCGTTTATCAAGTTTACCCCCGTTCTTTCCAGGATAGTGATGGTGACGGTGTAGGAGACCTGAAAGGAATTATCAGCAGGTTGGATTACCTAAAGTGGCTGGGAATAACAGCAGTCTGGGTATCTCCTATTTATCCCTCTCCCATGGCAGACTTTGGTTATGATGTTTCTGACTACTGTGGCATTCACCCTCTATTTGGCACAATGGATGATTTCGATAACTTGCTAAAGGAGGTGCATGCCCGCGACATGAAACTTATACTGGACCTGGTGCCTAACCACACCTCTAACGAACATCCCTGGTTCCTGGAGTCCAGATCATCGAAAGATAATCCCAAGCGTGACTGGTACATCTGGAAAGATGCCAAAGAAGATGGTAGCGAACCTAATAACTGGCTGGCTGTTTTTGGTGGCAGCGCATGGGAATGGGATGAGAAAACACAGCAGTATTATTACCATGCCTTTTTAAAGGAGCAACCCGACCTGAACTGGCGTAATCCTGAAGTGCAAAAGGCTATGTTTGACGTGATGCGCTTCTGGTTAGACAAGGGAGTAGACGGTTTCAGGGTAGATGTGATGTGGCACATGATCAAAGATGAGGAACTACGAGATAATCCTCCAAACCCTGATTACGAGCAAAGCCAGTCCACCTATCAGCAGGTGGTTCCGGCTTTCTCCACAGATCAGCCAGAAGTGCATGAGATTGTAGCTAAGATGCGTGATGTGATGGATGAGTATGAAGAGCGGGTAATGGTTGGAGAAATCTACTTACCCATTCACAGGCTCGTAACCTATTATGGCGCAGATAACGAAGGTACGCACCTGCCTTTCAACTTTATGCTTATTACACTTGATTGGGATGCTACGGTACTAAAGTCACACATTGATGAATATGAGGGTGCCTTACCAGAAGGAGGATGGCCAAACTGGGTAATTGGAAACCATGATAAACCAAGAATAACAAGCCGCGTAGGACAATCGCAGGCAAGAATTGCAGGTATGCTCCTGCTTACCTTGCGGGGCACTCCAACCATGTACTATGGCGACGAGATTGGAATGCGTGATGTACCCATTCCGCCTGACAAAATACAGGACCCACAGGGACTAAACATGCCTGATAAAGACCTAAGCAGAGATCCTGCACGTACGCCAATGCAGTGGGACAACAGTAAAAATGCAGGTTTTACCAATGGTGAGGAGCCGTGGCTGCCATTAGCAGAAAACTATAAGCGACTAAATGTAGAGGTGCAGCGAGATGATCAGCACTCCATGCTTACCTTCTATCGGCGCCTGCTTGAACTTCGCCAGAAGGAACCCGCACTCCATATTGGAGACTATGAACCGGTTATGGCCAAGGCGCCTCTGCTGGCTTACATTCGCAAGCACTCAGGCCGCAGGTACCTTATTATTCTTAATCTCAGTCATAAACCATGTGTATTCCGACCAGAGCATGTGACGTACAAAGGCACCATTGTTCTGGCCACTGATCCTGAGCGTGAAAATCTAAAGATTGAGGGTAATACCAGCCTGGCAGGTGATGAGGGTATTCTGGTACAACTTGAATAGTCGCTTTATAGAATTTTTTATTTCATCTAAGGTAAGTGTCTTACTCACTTACCTTAGATTTCTTTTACCTGGTTCACTCTAAACCATCGGTAACCATAACTATTTAACTTCAGTTTTTTGGTATCCTCCTTCGTAGGTTCATAATCCTTGTCTTCAAAAATACTCATGAACTGCCGGGGGTGCAGCTTTTTTGTAGCCAAGCTAAACTCACACGGTTCCGAAGAAAGGTTATGCACGAAAACAAGCATACTGCCTTTCCACTCCATACAATGAGCAAGCACATGTGGGTTATCAGTTTTAAACACCACAGCTTTTCCCCAGCCTATTTCCCGGCAGTGTTTGCGTATACGAATAAGCCTTTTCATCCACTCCAGCAGTGAACGCTGCTGCTGGTGCTGGCTGTCAACGTTCACCTTCTTATAACTGAACGGCCCCTTTTCCAATGGCGGCCAAACAACTTTTTCTCTGTTAACATTGGAGAAGCCACCATTCTTACTGTCATCCCATTGCATAGGCAGGCGCACACTACCCCTTCCCTCCTGGTCAAGATCTTCTCCCATTCCTATTTCGTCACCATAAACCAGCATGGGGGATCCAGGCATAGAAAAGAGTAAGCTGTATACCATCTCAAGATGGTTGCGGTTCCCTTCCAACATGGGTGCTAACCTACGGCGAATACCCCGGTTAAATATGCGCATGTTTTCTTTTGGTGCGAACCTCTTGAAAACATCCTGCCGTTCTTCTTCAGAGAGTCGTTCCAGGTCCAGTTCATCAAGGTTACGGAGGAAATTAGCCCATTGGCACTTTTCCGGGGGCAATGGATTCTGGAGCCAGTTGGCAATTGGCTCAGCCTCTTCTCTTGCTAAAGCCAGGAAGATATAGTTATCAAGTATAAAGTTAAAAAGCATGTTCAGCCTTTCTCCTTTACCATAGTACAGGCCAATCTTATCCGGTTCCACATCCGCCTCTGCCAACAGTATCGTTTCCTGGCTTTTCTTAGTAACAGATTTCCGAAGCTCTTTCAGATAATGAACTGGTCTCTTCAGACGTGTACCCTCCACCCCTTTGCCTTCCAGAATGTGGGTAGCAGCATCTATTCTGAATCCATCCACTCCAAAAGATAGCCAAAACTCAATGATAGACCTGATTTCTTCCTGCACCTCCGGGTTAGCAATGTTCAGGTCAGGCTGGAAATCGTAAAACATGTGATGGTAATATGCTCCGGCACTCTTGTTATAGGACCAGACACTATCTTCCTGACCGGGAAAAATATTTTCCTTTGTCTCTTTTTCAGGCTTGTCAGAGCGCCAGATATAATATTCAAAGAACTTAGACCCAGGATCGGCGGTGGCTGCCTGAAACCATGGATGCTCATCTGAAGTGTGGTGCACGATAAGGTCCACCAGAATCCTGATATTATGCTCCTTTGCAACTTTAACTAGTTCAGTGAAATCACTTAAGCGGCCCATGCGAGGATCAATGGAATAGTAATCCCTTACATCATACCCGTTGTCCCTATTAGGTGTAGAATAAAAAGGCAGTATCCAGAGGCAGTCTACGCCTAAGTCTTTCAAGTATTCTATCCGTTTGATCAGGCCCTGAAAATCACCTATTCCATCATCGTCAGAGTCCTGAAAGCTTTCAACATCAATAGCATAAAATATGGCATCTTTATACCATAGCTCATTTTCTCTTTGAACTGAATCACTGTGCATATTCTTCGCTCCGGATAAAATTTTAAATTAAAATCTATATAGGGCACAACGCATTTAAACACATCCAGGTTAACATACTGCGTATATTAGTAGAGATGAAGCGCTATTAGACCATTGGTAATCATGCATGTTCATTACACCCTCCTATTTACCTGGCTGTTTCTTTCTGTCATAGCTTTCCAAAAGGTACAAGCGCAAAAAAAGGAAATCAGAGAAGAGCATGCCGTTTGGGAAGCGGCATTTGGAAACTTTCGTGTGTCAGAGCATCAGTCTGTGTATGTAGACCTGCATCATATAAAGGGATCTTTTACCGTTGCCCGAATAGGTCTCACCCAACACCTTTCTCATAATATAAGCGCAACAGGTGGTTACTCCTTTGCATGGCTAACTGTTCCTGGTGCTGACTCTGATGCGCTTAAGCGCCATGAGCACCGGCCGTGGCTACAGGTGGTCGCACCTGCAAGGTTAACTCAGAATCTGAACCTCTCCACAAGGTTCCGCTACGACATGCGGTACAAGCAACGGGTAGAGAACGCTACACTTCAGTCTGCATATGATTTCAGCCAAAGGCTCAGACTTCAGGAAATACTTCGACTAAATTTGCCCTCTCTCAAGACAGGAGAATCAATGCCTTACCTGGCACTTAGCAATGAAGTCATGCTGAACGTTGGCAGAAATGTTACGCATAACTTATTTGACCAGAACCGGCTCGGCCTGATGGCAGGCTTGGAGTGGCCGAAAATACGTTTACAAGCTGGTTATATTAACCGCTTCGTTCAGTCTGCCTCTGTTCCTAACCGGTATACCAGCAACCATAACTATACAATCTGGCTGTTCTACTCCCTTGATCTCCGGAAACAACAGGAGTAATTCAAACAAAAAGGCCCGGCAACTAAAGTGGCCGGGCCTTCATCCAAGTAAGCTTTATATTACTCTGACAGTTTGGCTTCAAGGTCTTCTACCTCTAACATCAACTCTTCCCACTTCTCCTGAATGGTATCTAACTCTTTCTGCACTTTCTCGAATTTAGCAGTAGTTTCCTGTAGCAGGTCTATATCACCGTATACTTTCGGGTCTGCCAGTTCTGTTTCGTAATTTTTCAGCTTCTGCTCCAGTTCCTGCACCTGCTTCTCTACGTCGCTGAGCTGCTTGTTCACCTGCTTCAGCTGATTGCTTAGCTGTGTGTACTCGTTTTTCTCCCTCGGCTGTTTAGGCTGGTTGTTCTGCTTTGTTTCTGCAACAGTTGCCGCGTCCTTTTTAGCTTCTTTCTCACGCTTCTCCATGAACTGCTCATACTCATGGTAAGTGCCGGGATATTCCTTCAACTGATAGTCTTCGATGTACCAGATCTTGGTAGCCACGTTCTCCACAAAGTAACGGTCGTGGGAGATAATGATAAATGTACCTTCATACTGCTCAAGTGCCTGTATCAGTATATTAACCGACTGCATGTCCAGGTGGTTCGTCGGCTCATCGAGCATCAGGAAGTTTGCTTCAGAGATAAGGGTTTTGGCCAGAGCAACCCGCGATTTTTCCCCTCCAGAGAGTACTTTTATCTTCTTGAAAACTTCATCGCCGGTGAAGAGGAATGAACCCAGAAGGGTGCGCAGCTCCATTTCTGTTTTCTTAGATCCCGCCTGCTGCATTTCCTGTAACATCTCGTTATCAACATTAAGCGATTCCAGCTGGTGCTGTGCATAGAACGACATAATTACATTATGCCCCAGCTCACGATTGCCTTTGATAGGTTCTGTTCCGGCAATAATGCGCAACAGGGTCGATTTACCCTTACCGTTAGCACCGATCAAAGCAATCTTATCGCCACGCTCCACATGTACGTTAGTGTCTCTGAAGATGACTTTATCGCCATAAGCTTTACTCATGTGCTCGAGGCGCAGAATATGGCGACCTGGCTGCGTCGTAAACTTAAAGCTGAAATTTACTTTGGCAGCATCTGGTGCCACCTCTTCAATTCGCTCCAGCCTGTCTAACTGCTTCATACGGCTTTGCGCCTGCTTGGCTTTTGTAGCTTTTGCCTTAAAACGCTCAATAAAGCGCTCTGTCTGCCTAATATGCGCCTGCTGGTTTTCGTATGCCCCTTTCTGTATCTCATTTCGCAGAGCCTTTTCCTCTACATAAAAGCTATAATTTCCTGCATATACATTCAGCTTCGCACCGGATACCTCCACTGTCATGTTTGTGGTTTTATCCAGGAACTCACGGTCGTGAGATACAATGACAACAGCCCCCTCAAAACGTTCCAGGTAAGACTCCAGCCATTTAATGGAAGGTAAGTCCAGGTGGTTGGTAGGCTCATCAAGTAAAAGCAGAGAAGGTTTCTGTAGAAGGATCTTGGCAAGCATGACACGCATGCGCCAGCCTCCTGAAAAAGACGCCAGTGGCTGCTGCAACTCTTCTGTGCTGAACCCAAGACCTTCCAGTATTGCCTCTGCTTCAGCCTGCATGGTATACCCCCCCAGCGCTTCAAAGCGCTCCTGTAAATGCGCCAGCCTATCCACCAAATTGTCGTGGAAGTTATTCTCAAACTCTACAAGTACCTTGTCAATCTCCTGCTGCAGGCTTATGGCTTCTTCAAAAGCCTGCATGGCCACAGAAAGTATGCTCTCATGCGTCTCGTAACTAAGCAGGTCCTGGTTCAGGAAACCGATAGTAGTCTCCTTACTCATTTGTATGCTGCCTCCATCTGGCTTATACTCTCCCACAATAATGCGCAGAAGCGTAGATTTTCCTGTACCGTTTAATCCGATCAGGCCGATCTTATCTTTGGGCTTTATATGCAGGTTGGCATCCTCATACATGGGGCGGCTGCCAAAATGGAAGTTCAGGTTATTAATGGAGATCATGTGCTATGCTTTGAGTAAGAACACAAAGGTACTTATTTTTGACTGTCTGTTAAAAACATAGCGCCGGCAGAATAAGTGCAATGGTAACCGTTACCAAAGAATGTACTTATATATTTGCCTGCTTCCTTATAATGACTAAATTAACTATTCGTTTAATCATTAAAGGTTTAAGAGTCAAAAGGGTATATGAGAAATGCCTGCTAACAACTTTGTGAGCCTGTGCCAGTATATATAGCCTTCCCTGCTTTTATTGCAGCATTCATGAATATTAAACCTAATTTTATTGCCCACGTTTTTATTTGGTGCACCTCTACTAAAATTTCAACCCTATGATCGCACTTGCCTGTCTTTTAGATAAAAGAACTTCTGAGCGCGTTAATGAGCTAACAGAAGATCTTGAGAAGAGATTTGGGTTGAATGGCGTAAAAATCACACCTTATCCTCACCTTACGATGCTAACGGCAGAGGTAGTAGATATGGAAGAACTCAAACAGTACCTGGATCTGACCTGCATTGAAACGGAAAAGTTTTCCATCAGAACAACGGGTCTTGGTCTTTTCCCTGGCGAAAGCCCAGTCATTTTTATTCCGGTGCTTCGCACTCCTCCACTTAATAAATTTCATGACCGGCTGCACCGTGATATTTCAGAAATGAGTACGGAGATGGGTTTGTATTATAACACTAATCTGTGGCTGCCACACATCACACTAGCCCTTGGTGACACCTCTCCTGAAATGCTTGGGCCGGTCCTCGCCTATCTTTGCCAGTATAACTTTAACTGGGAGGTTAACATTGATAACCTTACTATTCTTCAGAAATGCGGAGAATTTTACCTGAAAGATGAAGAATTTAAGTTTGGCAGACGTGAGTTGATTTCATAAGGTTAATTCAGTTTACTAGCTCTTCATCTGTTTTTCATACCTGTAATGCTTATATTTAAGTTTATCCTTGAGTATACCCATGAAAAATATTGTTTCATTTCCCATCAAAGCAGGTATTTTATCATTAGCGTTGGCTACCGGAATTTCCTGCAGTCAGATGGCTTCACAATCAAATTCCATTGCGGTGGAAACAGGTGTATCGGCATCGCTGGCCAATTACAGGAAGCAGGTATTAGACAATGTGAAGTATGACCTGCACCTGAATATCCCGGATCAAAAAGATGCCCCTATTGTATCAACTGAGAAAATAACCCTGAACCTTCTTGAGAAGAAACAGCCCCTGCAAATAGACTTTAAGGAGAAGAGGGAAAACCTTAAGCAGGTAATGGTAAACGGCAGAACCATTCCCATCAATTTCGAGAAAGAGCATATTATTATTCCGAAGAAGTACCTGAAGGAAGGGCAGAATACTATAGCCATTGATTTCATTGCCGGAAATCTCTCCCTTAACCGAAATGAAGACTACCTCTACACCTTGCTGGTACCTGACAGAGCACGCACTGTCTTTCCGGTTTTCGATCAACCTGACATAAAGGCTACCTTTAAATTAACTTTAACGATACCTAAGGACTGGAAGGCAGTAGCCAATGCCCCCTTGCAGGACATTGTTGCAAAGGATAGACAAAAAACGTATCGTTTTGAGGAATCCGACACCATTAGCACCTACTTATTCTCCTTTGTAGCCGGAGATTTTGATCTGGTAACACGGAAGGTAAACGACAGGCTTATGAATTTTTACCACCGTGAAACAGACAGCAGCAAAATCAACCTCAGTTTGGATCCCATCTTCAAGATTCATGGAGATGCGCTGGCTTTTATGGAGGACTATACTCAGGTTTCTTACCCCTTCCAGAAATTTGACTTTGTCGCTATTCCTGATTTCCAGTACGGAGGCATGGAACATGTAGGCGCTATAGATTATAAGGCCTCTACCCTTTTCCTGGATGAAGGTGCCACCAAAGACCAGAAGGTATCCCGCTCCAATCTTATTGCACACGAAACTGCCCACATGTGGTTTGGTGATCTGGTAACAATGCGCTGGTTCAATGATGTGTGGATGAAAGAAGTGTTTGCAAATTTCATGGCCGACAAGATCACGCAGGTGTCGCTGGAAAATTCAAACTATGACCTTAAGTTTCTGATTGATCATTTCCCGGCTGCCTATGCAGTAGATCGCACAACGGGAGCTAATCCTATACGCCAGCCTTTGGATAATTTGCAGGATGCCGGTACGCTGTATGGAGGAATTATTTACCATAAGGCACCAGTAGTTATGCGCCAGCTGGAGCGACTAATGGGAGAAGATGCGTTTAAAACGGGCGTTCGGGAGTACATCCAGAAATATGCCCACAGCAACGCCTCATGGCCAGAGCTTATTGAGATCATGGATCGCCATACGCCTGCCGACCTGCAAAGTTGGAATGAAGTATGGGTTGATGAGCCGGGAAGACCACAGTTTGAATATGTAATGGATTCGCAAAATGATAGGATTTCAGAGCTCACCATTTTGCAGAAAGGCGAAGACGGAACAGACAGGACATGGCCACAATTCTTTGAAATGGCTTTTGTTTACAAAGATCGTGTGGTTGAGCTTACGGTGAATATGGATTCCAGCAAACTATCTGTAGACAAAGCTGTGGGAATGGAAAAGCCCTTATTCATACTTTTTAATTCCTCCGGTCAGGGCTATGGACAATTCCCCGTAGATACCCAAATGTTCCAGAACCTGTACCTACTGGAGGACCCGGTAAGGCGTGCCTCTGCTTACATCAATATTTATGAGAGTATGCTGAACAGGAAACGTGTAAAGCCTGAACAGTTGCTACAGATTTACCGTAATGGCTTAACCCAGGAAACAGAAGAGTTGAACCTGAAGTTAATGACGAGCCAGCTAGGTGATATTTACTGGAACTTCACAGCTCCTGCCAGACGACAGGAAATTGTAACTGAACTGGAGAAAGATATCTGGCAGGCCTTGCAAAAAACAAAACAGCCAAACCAAAAGAAGCTGCTTTTTAAGGCTTATCAGAACATTTTTATGACGCAGGAAGCAAAGGAACGCTTATACCAGGTGTGGCAAAGGCAGGAAGCCCCTGAAGGCGTTAAACTGACAGAAGATGACTATACCTCTTTAGCGTTGGCACTTGCCCTGAGAGCGTATCCGTCAGGTAACGATATACTTACAAAACAACTGGCACGTATCAAGAATCCAGACCGCAAAAAACGACTTGAATTTATCATTCCAGCTTTATCTGCTGATGTTGAGGTACGGGATGCATTCTTCAGCTCTTTAGAATCTGAGAAGAACAGAGAGAAAGAAGCCTGGGTAGCTTCCGCACTCGCCTATCTGCATCACCCACTACGTGCAACAACATCAGAAAAGTACCTGAGGCAGAGCCTGGAGCTACTTGAAGAGATACAGATGACCGGTGATATCTTTTTTCCTGCAAATTGGCTGAATGCTACCTTCGGAGCCTATCAAACACCTGCTGCAGCCACTGTAGTACGTAGCTTTTTAGCGGAACGCCCGGACTACAATCCTAAACTTAAAGCTAAAATACTTCAGGCTTCAGATAACCTTTTTAGGGCAGAAAAGCTACTGGAGGAGAAAGACCAGATGATAAAATAAACAAAAGAGCCGACTGGAAATCAGTCGGCTCTTTTGTTTATTTAAAACGTCAGTTATGGATTACATATCCAGCACCAAAGCGAAGATAAGCGGAGCCACGATAGTTGCATCCGACTCAATCATAAACTTAGGTGTTTCTTTACCTAACTTACCCCAGGTGATCTTTTCGTTTGGCACTGCACCCGAATAAGAGCCATAGCTGGTAGTAGAGTCAGAGATCTGAGCGAAATAGCCCCAAAGCGGAACACCCTCACGCTGCAGGTCCTGGTGAAGCATTGGCACCACACAGATCGGGAAGTCACCGGCAATACCACCACCTATCTGGAAGAAACCAATGGTAGACTCTTCCTTCGCAGTTTTAGTATACCAGTCAGCCAGTTCGATCATGTACTGAATACCGGTCTTCATCGTATGCACATTCTTGATGTCGCCGCTAATCACGTGGCCTGCATAAATGTTACCCAATGTAGAGTCTTCCCAGCCTGGACAGATGATAGGCAGGTTCTTTTTAGCCGCTTCCAGCATCCAGCTATTCTTAGGGTCAATCTGGTAATACTGCTCCAATTCACCACTTAACAATATCTGATAAAAGAACTCGTGCGGGAAATATGCTTCACCGGCTTTATCAGCCTTCTCCCAATACTTCAGCACAACATGCTCAAGCCGGCGCATAGCCTCTTCTTCCGGTATACATGTATCTGTAACACGGTTCAGGTGGCGGCTCAGCAGCTCCTCCTCATCGGCAGCAGAAAGTTCACGGTAATGCGGCACACGCTCATAAAAATCATGTGCTACCAGGTTAAAAATATCTTCCTCCAAGTTCGCACCTGTACAGGAAATGGCGTGTATTTTATCCTGACGAATCATCTCGGCAAGTATAATACCCATCTCTGCTGTAGACATGGCACCAGCCAGCGTTACCAGCATTTTACCACCGTTATTCAGATGTGTTTTATATCCTTCAGCAGCGTCTATCACAGAGGCTGCATTAAAGTGCTTGTAGTGTTTCTTTAAAAATTCTGATACGTTCATAATTTGTTACTTAAAACCAAGGCTGCCTCACAAGGCTGATGGAGGCAGCAAGTTAAGATATATTTCGCTTAAGTTATAGTTATTCGAGTTTAGCAGGTATAATGTTCATTAGGTGCTTGTATTCTAAACTCCCTCAGACCAACCTGGCTCAAACTTGAACGCTGTAGTTCTTAAACTACTAAGAAGCTGGCTTCTCTATTATCAGGTTGTGATTGGTATAAATACAGATATCCGCAGCTATGTTTAAAGACTCCCGGACCATCTCTTCTGCAGACAGATGTGGCGCATGTTTCTTAAGTGCCAGCGCAGCAGCATGTGCATACATACTTCCCGAACCGATTGCCGCTATCTGGTTATCCGGCTCCAGCACATCACCTGTACCGGAAATAATCAGCAATTCATCCTTATTCGCCACCACCATCATCGCTTCCAGTTTACGCAGGTACTGATCTTTACGCCAGTCCTTCGCCAGTTCTATGGCAGCACGCTTCATATTGCTTTGGTATGCGTTCAGTTTCTCTTCAAAGCGCTCCAGCAGCGTAAAGGCATCGGCAGTAGAACCGGCAAAACCCGTAACGATTTTGCCATCCAGCAGCTTTCTGATCTTCTTTACATTGCTTTTAGCGATGTGCTTATCCATAGTAGCCTGTCCGTCGGCTCCCAGTGCTACTTCCCCATTATGAAAAATGCCGCACACGGTGGTCGATCTTATTTTGGTCATCTTTTTCTATTTGTTCAGATTAGACATACGCAGCTGCAGCAATACTTGCTACAACTGTAAGTAGTAAAGCTAAGCACTCTTCAAACAAAAAGCCAAAGCCTTACTTTGCGCCAAATTGTCTGATAAAATAACCGACTCTTTTGCTCCATCACCTGCCTATTATCTTGCTGCACCACACGAACTATCGTGGCTGCTTCCCTTCAGTAAGGCTTACAACATGCTTCTATTGCCGAGGGAGACTCTTTGTTAATTCTAAATAGAGTCGGCGGGTATGACTCTAGTTAAAAGTTACTATATTTAAATCATAGCTTGGTTGTTCAGCTGCCGGACATGAGTGGTAGTGATATATTTATGAAAAAGTTTATCTGATAATGCAGCTTCAAACCAACTCCGCTCATAGTGCAGATAACCGGAACAACTCCTTATACACTATAGTTAGGCCATATTAAAAAATGAAGACACTCAAGACATTATTTCTCTTACTAATTTCAACTGTTGCAATTGGACAGACAAGAGACGACCTGACAGCAAAACATATATTAGACTCTTCAATAATATTTAGTGGGGGAGAAGAGCGAATTTCCAAAATAGAATCATCCAGTATCAACTATTTACTAATTCAACCAGACGAGTCAACGGCAATAATTACAGAAAAGAGAAAGATTGGACAAAAATACGTTCAGAGCATCCTATCGATGAAACATGTACCTCAAACAACTTTTTTTGACGGTACAATGGTGACAAGAGTTGATGGCTCTTCAATCACCCAAATAAAGGACCTTGATGTCATGGAGGAAGTAAAGCTACGGACGTACAACCAAATCCAATATGGCTACAAAGCTTTAAACTATGAATTGACAAGACTCCCAGACAAGAAATTCAACAATTTCGATTGTTATGTTGTAAGTGCCAAAGCAGATAACGGCTATACAACCATGAACTTCTTCGACAAGACAAATTTCAGACTATTAATGGTAGTATATCCCAATGGCAATAAATCCTTGATGATTGACTACATGTTTAAAGACAGCATATTATTCAATTCTCATATCGTTAACACATTCGCTGACTCTGACGAGAAACAAGTTTTGAGACTACAGCATGCTGATTTGAATGTTGACATATCCGACTTATGGTTTAACTGTCCATACAAAGACAAGGTTTATACTCCACCACATATTAAGTCTGGGGAATTCGAATCCACAAATGGGGACAAAACAGTATTTACAAGGACTGAAAAATCACAGGACTACAAAGACGACCAAGGCAAACTCATCATGAGAAGATTCCTTAAATGGACTAATAATGATACCTATGGGCTGATTGACGAGAAGGCAATCAAGAACAATGACAGTTCACCCGAATCTCTGATTTTGGTAAGAATAATCTCTTGGGACGACAAAGAGTATGTTTGCCATTGGATTGCAGGTAAATACACAGACACTCAGGACTATAAAATAAAAGAATAACATGGCCTAACAAGGTTTATAGTGCATACCCTTCGGGATACGCACCATACACAAGCCGTTAGCAAATATAAAATGATAAAAGAGTTACTCCATAAAAGGCTAACGATTACAACAACTATTCTTTTCCTGTTAGGATTGTATAGTAGCCTTGACCGTGATTACAATGAGTTATGGGGATTATTCTATGGGTATTTACCCACAATAGGTATAGTGTTTACTTTGAGTATCGCTAACTTGTCTGATAACTGGAAGGCGTTTTCTATTACTACAAGTATCTTTTACTGTATCCTTCATTATCTTTTTATGAGCCCTTTTATCGAATTTGAAATTTATAGTATTGAGATTAAAGATATTTTACTCCCAGCAATTGGAGCACCCGTTACCCTTGCAATCCTGAAATTCTTTACAAAGCGACTTTATTTAGATTGGTCCGAATTTGCAGTTGCCTTTTTTTTAGGTGCTGTAACTTTTATTCCACGAGCGATAGACCATGATATATTAGCAATGACAATTTCCATATACTTATGGCAATTAATCGTTGGTCATTATTATAACTACCTTAAAACTAAAACTACATTAGCACACCAAAGCTATAGTGCATAAACGCACCATAGCAGAGCCGTTAGCGGGAAGCCTGAAAGAGTTCTACAGTATCAGGATAAACAGCCAGTGGAGAATTAACTTCCAATGGAGTAATGGCCAAGCATCAGAAGTAGAAATAATAGATTTCCACTAAGAATAAAGAAATGGAACGATTACCTAATATTCATCCAGGAGAAATACTGCAGGAAGAGTTTCTTGTCCCTTTAAACATCACAGCAGATACAGCCTGAAGATTAAGTTACTACTTTGGCAACTCCCCTAAATTCTGGCTCGGGCTCCAAGACGACTACAATTTGGAAGAAGAAATGGCAAATAAGCAAAAAGAGCTGGAAACGATAAAGCGCTTTGAGAAGAACGCAGCCTAACCCAGCACTGCTAAAAAATTAGCCACTCTTCAGCCTCATGCAGTACAAACTGATAGTTACCATTTATAATCTATGAAAACAGTTTCAGCCATAGGAATAGCCCTTCTTTTTGCCTGCCAAAGTTGTAGCACAACAAGTGAGGAGACAACTTTAGCGGTAGAGAATCCCGGGACTGTAAGTGTGGCTGAAAGCCCTCAAACCTTCAACCTGGAGAGTAGCCTTTCCAACTCTGCAGTCATTGGCTCAAGCACTAATAAAATACTTTCTACCGACACCATCAGGGACAACCTGTTTCTCTCCCAGTACGTGAGTGAGAACAGGTATTTAGGTACTGTCATCTGGACAAAGGAGAATGAGACTTTCAACCCCATATGGCAGGACAAAGACAGCAGCGACTTTCCGCCTCACACTTTTTCATTCGTTGACTTCGACAGGGACGGCAGAAAAGACTTAACCTTGTACTTTGGTCAGGAAGAGGTATACGGAACTGAGGTATACCTGAACCAGTCAAGCAAAGACTATCGGAAAGAAAATTTCAAACTTGCTTACCAAAACTGGAATGACTATTCTGTGATAGTAGACATAGACGGAGACGGCGTGCCAGAATTATTGGATTCGGGCTACGAAGGGACAGAGCATGTGGAAGGACCAGAGTTCTTTCTTACCGATGACGTTAGAGAACAAGTGCATCAAAAGTATGACCAGATAGCCCGGGTAGAGGGTGCCAATAACTTCACCTTCAATATGCCAAACTACTTCAAGGTGTTCAACTCCTTTGTGATGGACAGCATCAAAGTCTTTGCCTACGATAACGGCAGATTCACTGATAAGACCTGCATGTACACAGACTACCTTGACTGGCGAATAGGCATATTAAAGCAAATGGGAACTGATAACAGGAATGACAGCAAGAGAATAAATGAATTAATCAGCTATCTAGAAAAGAAGAAAACCTGTAACTAACACCGCACAGCTTTTAAGCTCGGGTACGCCTGCACATTAGCTGTAATGTATTAAACGTAATAAAACAAAAACGCCTCTCCGTTCCCGAAGAGGCGTTTTCTATACTTTATACTTTGCTGTGGTTATACCAGTATTCTCACCGGGTTCTCCAGCATATTCTTAAACGTTTGCAGGAAGGCAGAACCAACGGCTCCGTCTACCACGCGGTGGTCGCAGCTTAGCGTTACCTTCATCACGTTACCGATCTGGATGTTGCCATTCTTCACCACAGGCGTCTGCTTAATGCCACCTACTGCCATGATGCAGGCATCAGGCGGGTTGATGATGGCTGTAAACTCCTCTATGCCGAACATGCCCAGGTTGGAGATCGTGAAGGTATTCCCTTCCCAATCTGATGGCTGCAGTTTCTTGCTCTTAGCTTTGCCTCCCAGGTCTTTCACCTCGGCTGCAATAGCAGAAAGCGACTTATAGTCGGCGTTACGCACAACCGGCACCAGCAGGCCTTCTTCAACCGCCACAGCCACACCAATGTTGATGTGCTTGTTGTAACGGATCTTATCCCCCAGCCACGACGAGTTAACCGCAGGGTGCTGGCGCAATGCAGCAGCAGCAGCCTTAATTACCAGGTCGTTAAACGATACTTTAACCGGAGATACTTCATTTATACTTACACGCGCTTCCATCGCCTTGTCCATGTCAATTTCCATGGTCAGGTAGAAGTGCGGCGCAGAGAATTTGCTTTCGGCCAGGCGGCGGGCAATTACCTTACGCATCTGCGATACAGCTACCTCTTCGTAAGAGTCGGCAGGAGCACTTGGTACAGCTGCAGTTGCTGCAGGAGCAGCCTGTGGAGCAGCAGCTTTCTGAGGCGCAGCTGATGGTTTAAAGTTCTCGATATCACGTTGAACAATGCGTCCGCCTTCACCGGTACCTTTTACCTGGCTCAGGTTTATGCCTTTGTCACTTGCCATTTTCTTAGCCAACGGAGAAGCCTTGATACGGCCATTGCCTTCTGCAGCGCCGGCTTGCTCGGCAGACTCAGGGCCTGGCACTTTCTCAGTTTCTACTTTATCAGACGTTACCTCGTCCACACCGGCCTCGATGGCTTCATCTGTCTGCGCGTTTTCCTGGCGTTCCTGCTTGTCAGATGACGCAGCATCAAGAAGGGCTTTGTAATCAGCGCCTTCCTCACCGATAATGGCGATAATGGCATCCACAGCTACAGACTCCCCTTCTTTCACGCCAGTGTAAAGCAAAGTACCGTCTTCATAAGACTCCAGCTCCATTGTAGCCTTATCTGTCTCAACTTCCGCCAGCACGTCGCCAGACTTCACCTTGTCGCCTTCTTTCTTTACCCAGCTCACCAGCACACCTTCTGTCATGGTGTCGCTCATTTTAGGCATGCGGATAACGTTAGCCTTGATGTTGCTTGTATCTACAGAAGTTTTTACCGGAGCCTCCTCTTTGGCAACAGCTGGCTTAGTTTCCTCTTTTTTCTCTTCTTTTGCGGCAGGCTTGTCTTCTTCTGCCTTTTCCTCTTTGGCAGCTGGTTTTTCGCTACCATTCGCTTCGTTCAGAAGGCCTGAGATATCCTCTCCTTCTTTACCGATTATCGCGATCACGGCATCAACTGGCACAGAATCACCTTTTTTTGGACCGATGTATAACAGGGTACCATCTTCGTAAGATTCCAGCTCCATGGTTGCCTTGTCAGTCTCTACTTCGGCAAGAATATCGCCTGCACTAACTTTGTCGCCTTCTTTCTTCTGCCAAGATGCAATCACCCCCTCAGTCATCGTATCGCTCATCTTAGGCATTCTTATAACTTCAGCCATAAATTTCGTGTTGTTTAGTCGCCTGAATCAGGCCTTTCCTTATCCGCTCAAAATTAGATTTAAAAATATTTTATTCAAACTATATGCGGCTAATTTGTTCTTATGTCCTGCAGGCTGTCCTTTTCTGGCAGACTTTCTTTTAAATGAGATGTATCACAGTACTTCTTTACCACAAACATACTCCCGGTAAAGTCAAGCTGGTAAAGGCACAGGTTCTGGTGCTGGAACTCATCCATGCAGCGTAAAGGGTAGTGCAGAATTGTACAGAGAAGGATACGCATGGCTCTGCCGTGCATGCAGATCAGCACGTTCTTTTCTTCTGGTCTGCTCAGCATGAGCTTCACAAATTCTTTCTGCCGCTCAGCCACCAGGTCAGGACTTTCCCCTCCTTCTATACAGATCCCGGTTTCACCGTCGCACCAGCGCTGCAGCATGTTGTGGTAATACTCATCCTCCTCTGGGGTGATACGGGTGCCCTCCCGGTTACCCCAGTTTATCTCATTCAGGCCAGCATGCTTCTCATGCGGGATACCCAGATTTATAAAATGCTGTACTGATTGTACACTGCGTTGCAGTGTGGAGGTATAGATCTTGTCAAAAGCAACATCCTGATACTTCTGAAAGAATTTCGCAGCCTGCTGTCTTCCCTCCTCATTCAGACTCGAATCCACTCCACTACCCTGAACAATACCATTCAGGTTATAATCTGTTTGCCCGTGGCGAATAATGTATACTTTCTTAATACTCAAAATTCTTCTACTTTTGCCTTCTGGTTAAATCTTAGCGCGAATATATAAATCGCAGCCCATGCACAAAACTTCTATTACGTTAGATACTCTGAATGAGTGGCGA
This sequence comes from Pontibacter locisalis, assembly GCF_042684605.1. Taxonomy (NCBI): domain Bacteria; kingdom Pseudomonadati; phylum Bacteroidota; class Cytophagia; order Cytophagales; family Hymenobacteraceae; genus Pontibacter; species Pontibacter locisalis. The sequence continues at coordinate 530,187 of NZ_JBHULU010000021.1, read as the reverse complement.
AAAAACACCATGGTAGAACACCTTGGTATTGAAATCACAGCGTTTGGCGAAGGTTATATATGCGGTAAGATGCCGGTAGATCACCGCACACACCAGCCAATGGGTTTATTACATGGTGGTGCCTCTGTTGCACTTGCTGAAACACTGGCCAGTATTGGGGCTAACATTCACGTTGATCCAACAACCAAAGCTTGTGTTGGTTTAGAAATAAATGCCAATCACATCCGGAGCGTACGTGAAGGTTGGGTGTATGGCAAAGCAACTGCCTTACATATGGGCAAAACAACCCAGGTCTGGGAAACGAAAATCACTACCGAGGCAGGAGACACGGTTTGCATCAGCCGGATGACAGTGGCTGTAATAGATAAAAAATAAACTATGGGTGCAGAACCCCAGGAATTTTCATTAGAACGTATTTTTCAGGCAGCCATCGCACAAAACCGAGCGGTGGCTTTTTGGCGATTACCCCATACCAAGGAAGTTAATATCTGTGTCTCGCTGCAGGAAAACCTGCTAATACACCAGCCAAAATTAGAGGAAAGCCCTTTTGGCTTCCTTTTTTCTCCTTTCCAGGAGTCTGGCGGATATAGAAATAACTTCATCAAAGCTGATATACATTACAGCACAGAAACAGGGGCCTTAACTTTTTCTCCAGATGTGCCTGCTGCTGCTCTTGAAGACTTTAAAGAAGCACTCGCTTCATCATCAACATTGAACGTTGGTTGGCATACTCCTTCTACAGTAATTGAGCAGAAACACCAGACAGAAGAAGGCTTTGTTGCTGCTGTTGAAAAAGCAAAGGAAGCCATCGGAAACGGTGAGATGGAAAAAGTAGTTTTATCAAGGAATATTCAGAGAGCCCTGCCCGTTTCTTTCTCCCCTTTTGGTGCTTTTGCTACTGTACAGCAGGAGTACCCGAGGGCATTTGTATCGTTGGTGTCGGTGCCGGAAGTGGGAACATGGATGGGCGCCTCACCGGAGATTCTTGTTAGTATCAACCCTGAGCAGATCTTTCATACGGTTGCTCTTGCAGGCACACAGCCAGCTGCTGAGAATCCGGCAGAGGCCATCTGGCGACAAAAAGAGATTGAAGAGCAGGGAATGGTGGAACGATACATTCTTAGTTGCTTCAAGAGCCTACGACTACGCGAATACACGGAGGTCGGTCCCCGGACTGTGATAGCCGGTAACCTGATGCACCTCCGAACTGACTTCAAAGTAGATCTGAAAGAGGTGAATTTCCCTACCCTGGGCTCTGCCATGCTGGCTCTGCTTCATCCTACCTCAGCTGTTTGTGGTTTGCCAAAGGAACCTGCTCTGGAATTTATACTTGCCCATGAGGGCTATAACCGTGCCTACTACAGCGGCTATCTGGGTCCTGTAGGTAGTCCGGGAGGCACACATCTCTTTGTTAACCTGCGCTGCATGGAGCTTCTGAAGAATGATGTGATTTTATTTGCCGGTGCCGGAATAACAGGAGACTCCAATCCGCAGAAAGAATGGCAGGAAACGCAGCATAAGATGCAAACGATGCAAAAGATTCTTTCTACTTTTGAATAAGGGGCGGACGGACCATGTAATATTTTACCATGTACCCACTCCGGGACTTATAAAACGTCTTACTCATTATCAGCCTATGATCATTCAACCTGTTGTTAATGTTGCGGAGATCTGCGCACAGAAAGGTGTTAAGAACGTAATTCTATCACCGGGTTCGCGCTGTGCACCACTCACTATTGCTTTCGCCCGTCACAAAGCTTTTCTGGTGCGTACGGTCAGTGATGAACGGGCTGCAGCTTTTATTGCTCTTGGCTTAGCTTTAACCACAGGTCAACCCACTGTACTTATCTGTACATCCGGAACCGCTGCGCTTAATTATGCCCCGGCTGTGGCTGAAGCTTTCTTTCAGCAGGTTCCTTTGCTGATACTTACCGCTGACCGCCCACCTGAATGGATTGACCAGCTGGACGGGCAGACCATTCGCCAGCAGAACGTCTTTGGGCAGCACATAAAGAGTAGTTATACTTTTCCGGTTGATTTCTCAACTCCGGATGCTGTTTGGCACAGTGAACGTATGGTATCAGAGGCACTGAATGAAGCAATGGCTTTTCCGGGCGGCCCGGTACATATCAACGTGCCCCTACGTGAACCGTTTTACCCTTCACCAGGTGAACCTGTTAAATTTGATAATAAAGTAAAGATAATAGCCGAGGAGGAATCTGCCTACATGATGAGTCCGCAGTTATCTTTAAAGTTGCAGGAGGAAATCCTGAGACACCGCAAAGTACTCGTCGTAGCAGGACAACAAACATATGACCCGCACCTGCTACAGAGCCTTCACGCCTTTGCTGAATCAACGGGTGCTGTCATAGTAGGAGATGTCATTAGCAATATTCAGGAATTACCAGCTGTAGTACGCCACCAGGATGTGTTCCTTTCATGCCCTAATGCTGAGAAACTGAAACAGCTACAGCCTGATCTTCTGATAACTTTTGGCAAGTCAGTTATTTCTAAAAGCCTGAAGTTATACCTCCGTAACTATAAACCTAATACACACTGGCATGTGCAGCCAGCCGGGCAGGTAGCTGATACTTTTCAGGCGCTTACCAAGATAATACGCTGCAGTGCCACCAGCCTTTTCTCTGGCTTAACAGGCAGCACCAAAACGGATGCAGCTTACGTCAGGGCCTGGAGGGGAATGGATAAAAAGGCTGGCAACTTTTTGTCTGCTTATACGGCTGATTCCGGGTACCATGAACTGGCAGTAGTGGCACGTTTTTTCAAACAGCTACCACACAAGAGCAACCTGCACCTGGCAAACAGTATGTCGGTTCGTTATGCCAACATACTAGCCCTACAACCTGACCAGGAAGTAGAGGTGTTCGCAAACAGGGGCACCAGTGGCATAGATGGTAGCACCAGTACTGCCGTAGGATGCGCTTTAGCCAGCAGCAAAATTACCACCCTCCTCACAGGCGACCTTGCTTTTTTCTATGACAGGAATGGTCTGTGGCACAACTACCTGCCCCAGAACCTGCGTATTGTGCTTCTTAACAACCATGCCGGGGGTATTTTCAGATTAATTGATGGTCCGAGGCAACAACCGGAACTGGAGCCCTTTTTTGAAACAGAGCAGGCGCTTAATGCCGAAAATACAGCCCGTGACTTTAATTTGCATTACGTAGCTGTTAGAAATATCAATGAACTAGAGAAAGCTTTACCTGGGTTCTTGTCCACAGATACCGGAGCCGGTATCATGGAGATCTTTACGAACAGTTCATCCAACGCAGCAGCATTTGATAAATACAGGCAGGCTGTAAGAAGTATAGAATTTTAGCAGTTATCAGTTTAGTATAGTAAACAATCAGGTTTAACGCTTCCAATTCCTATAATAGTGGCGTTTAAAGCCTATTTGGTTATAGTATCTGCTTTGCTGCTGATGGTATTCCTAACACTGCTTCAAGTTAGCAATAAGCTTCTCCCACACAACCGAAACCCTTCACTAACAAATACGCCACTACATCATCCACTTTGAAATCAAAATCGTTTAAACAATTAATTACCAATATGTTCCAATAAATATTTTTAATCATGGACCTATCACACGACATGCACCGCGTAGAACGCTGGGCAGATACGCACCACCCCATGTGGCTCGACTTTCTGCGAGTTGGATTGGGAATTTTTCTTATGGTGAAAGGCTTCATGTTCGTACAAGATACCGAAGCACTTTTCAGCATCATGCGCAAAAGTCAGTTCCCCTGGGTTTCCATGGGTCTTGCACATTATGTCGCTTTCGCACATTTAGTGGGGGGCTTCCTGATTGCCCTTGGATTGATAACGCGTGTGGCTATCCTGTTCCAGTTACCCATCTTGCTTGGAGCTGTGTTTTTTATTAACCCTGAACGAGGTTTCTATTCTGAAAACACAGAGTTGTGGGCTTCTATTATTGTACTGGTTCTGCTGGTTTTCTTCCTGATATTTGGCTCAGGTAAATTCTCTGTTGACAGGCTGATACGTAAACCAAAGAAGGACTGGCTTTATTAGCTTCATCTAAATCTTTCAGGCACTGACGCAAAGCAGGCAAAAGCACAAACCTTTGCCTGCTTTGCTTGTTTTAGTTCGAGTTTGCCCCCATTTTTGCATTCACACGTAAAGCTTCCGGTATAGGGTTTCTCCCACCTCACACTGCTTTGCAGGGTATAAATAGTGAATTTTGATCAATGACTGAAAAGTATCTGTTACTAAATGGCAAGAAGTTTTACTTCGATGAAATTTCAAATTACTCTTTCCGGAATAGCATTCCGCTAAACGGTTATGAATCGAAAACCCTGGAGTTTTGCCGTAGTTGGCTGAATGGTGTGCAGGAGTTCCCTATCCAGACGTCAGGTTCTACAGGTATCCCGAAAACAATTTCCCTTACCCGGCAGCAAATGGAAGACAGTGCCCGCCGAACCATTGAACTGCTCAATCTTAAAAAGGGCGATTGCACTTTGGTTTGCCTGAATACAGAATACATCGCAGGAATGATGATGTTGGTCCGGGGCTTTTTAGCAGAGCTTGCCATGATCATAGTTGAACCAATCGGTAATCCTCTTTCTCTGGTGGACAGGGATGAGAAAATCGACTTCGCTTCTTTTGTGCCAATGCAGCTACAAACTATTCTACAGGAAACTCCAGAGGCCTTGGCACAGCTTAATGCGATGAAGGGCATCCTTATTGGAGGGGCCCCTGTTACTCCTACGCTACAGCGCGAACTGCAAAGTATAAAGGCTCCTATATACCATACCTACGGCATGACGGAAACATCCTCTCATATAGCTCTCAGACGCTTGAATGGTCCTGAAGCCGCAGAATACTACCAGGTGCTGAAGAACATCACGATTGGTCTGGACAAACGCGGCTGCCTGACAATAAAAGGAGATGTCACTAACAATGAACTGCTGGTGACAAATGATATTGTTGAGCTGCTGACACCGGAACGCTTCCGATGGATAGGCCGTGTAGATAATGTTGTAAACACAGGCGGGGTTAAGGTACAGGTTGAGAAGGTAGAGCTGGCAGTAGCCGAAGCCTTCGCTGATCTAACAGACTCCCCCCGCTTCTTTATTGCCTCGCAGCCAGATGAACTGCTGGGTGATAAAATTGTGCTGATCATGGAGGGGAAACCACTTGCGCCTGATGATGAGAAACTCCTTTTTGACAGGCTTCGAGGCACACTCAGAAAGTTTGAGGTACCACGTGAAGTATACTACAGCCCTGCATTTACCGAAACAGCAACAGGTAAGCTTTCTAGGAAGCGTACCATGCAAAAATTAGGCTTATACACCGAATAGAAGCAGAAAGCATAACAGCAGGCACATAGAAGCGTAAAAAGTATTTAACCAAATACTGAAAACCGCTATGCGTTATGTTCTCGCGGGCGTATGCTCGTTATTTATATTGTTAACCCTTGGCAGCTGTAACAGGGGGCTTTTTACAGCCAAAGCTCCTGTTGAGTTGGAGCAGGCCTGGGCCACTGACAATACGCTTCGTACGCCCGAATCTGCCCTTTTTGATGCGCAGCGCAACACCATCTATGTGTCCAATATCAACAAAATGTCTGGCAGTAAGAAAGATGGTGATGGCTTCATCTCAAAAGTTAATAACAACGGCGAAGTAGAAGAACTGTACTGGGTTTCGGGTTTGAATGACCCGAAGGGAATGGCGCTCCACAACAATGTGCTGTATGTTTCTGATGTGAATGAAATTGTGGCCATATCCACCCAGACCGGAGCCGTTCTGGGGCGGTATGAAGCAGAAAATGCTAAATTTCTGAATGATGTTGCTGTAGATAGCCGAGGAAATGTTTTTGTAACAGACTCAGAGCAAAAGCGAATTTACCAGCTGCGCAATGGGCGTGTCAGCACCTGGATGGAGAATACGGACAGGGAAAAACCAAACGGTATTTTTATTGATGGTAACAGAATGATCGTTGCCTTTATGAGCAGCGGCAATGTACGCTTCCTTGATCCGGAGACGAAGAACTGGACCAATTGGACAGAGGGGATTAAATCAGCTGATGGCATCGCAGAAACGGGCACTGGCGATTACCTTGTCTCCAGTTGGGACGGGGAGGTATATTTTGTAAACAGTGATGGTAAAAACTGGCGCATTCTGGATACAAAAGATCAAAATATCAATGCTGCAGATATCAGCTATTCTGAGAGGCTTGGGCTTTTGCTTGTTCCAACTTTCAAGGACAACAGGTTGGTGGCGTATAGACTATCCCGCAGATAATTGCGTTATGAAATAACTGTTATAATGTTGAAGCAAGGCAGCGACACATTTTGTGTCAGCTGCCTTACTTTTTTGATGGCGTTCTACTTTAAAACCTATGAAACAGCTTCCTACTATACATATCTTAAACGGAGACGCTTCTCTACCAGCTTTACAGGCAGCAGCCTTTCCGGGTCAGTTACTTGTCTGGCGCGAAATCCTTTCTGAGGGACCGGCACTTGCCACACTGCCTGAAGAAGAATTCTGGGAACAGCGCCAGGAGTTCATCACCTCCTCCTACAAGGAGACGAAAGAGAACTACCGCAGGAAAGTATTGGATGAGCTACCGAAACTACAGGAAACAGGTGCCTTCTTTGAAGTTATACTTTGGTTTGACAGAGACCTGATGTGCCAGGTAAACCTGCTTTACCTGCTGCACCGGCTTCATGAAATAAAGCCAGATATTGTTTCTCTATGCATGCCACGCGATGGAAAAAGCATTTCAGAGTTAACACATGAACAGGTACAGCAGCTTTACAGAGACAGAGTACAGCAAAGTAAAGCTCAACTAAAACAGGCAAGTGAACTCTGGCAGCTTTACGGAGGTCCTGATCCCTTGAATTTACAACTTTACCTGGCGCAGCGTGAGATTTTTATTCCTTCCGTGCATAAGGCACTGAAGCTACTCTTCCATCGATTCCCATACTGCCAGACAGGCCTGAGCCAACCTGAGAGCATAATCCTGGAGCTAATTTCAGACGGAGCAGATAGCACTGATGTACTTATTGAGCAGTTTCAGAAGCAAAACCCGGAGTATGGTTTCGGAGACCTGCAAATTCTTCATATTCTCCACCGATTGCAGCCTGACTTGGTACAAGGACGAGAGGCTTTACACCTGAGCTTCTTTGGTGAGCGGGTTATGCAGGGGCTAGCATCTTTCACCCCAAAAGCCCGTTGGTTAGGGGGCACGAAAATCGAACCTTCGAGCTACCACTGCTTTAATTCAGAAACAGGAGAATTAACTGCTGCATCCGGCAACTCAAAATAATTTGGCCCCAAATATGCTTAACAGAGGTTATACTTACATCTTAACCCCTGATAAACATGAAAATTAAGCAAAAGTATACCAAAGCAATTGCCTGCACCCTTTCCTTAGCTGCTCTTAGCTTGACTGCTACTGCACAGATCCAGTCTCTTCCTAAACAGGAACTGAAGCACATTCTTGTTATAGCAGAAGAGGACACAACCGGTGATACCACCAGGGAAACGCTTTCCGGAATTAATTTACTACCTGCAGGAAAGGGCACTTTCCAGCTGGATTTTTCACAGAATCTGGAAGAAAACGCAACGCTGCAAATAACCGATGCCTCAGGTAAATTGGTTTTTCAAAAGCCTGTTAGCATTGCTAACAATAAGAAAGCATGGCGTTATAATGTTGGTAAATTACAGCCAAGCGTATACCTCGTAGAAGTAAAAACCAGCGATACTACGTACTGGACCAAATTCAAAGTAGGCAGGTAAGTTAGTACAATCTAAAAGCAGAGGCCGCTGAATAAGATTTATTCAACGGCCTCTGCTTTTACTTTTTGTGTTATTGTATCTTACTCCATGCACGCAGTGCATCATACAGTATGGTAGCACCCAGTTTCGCAGTTCGGTTGTCCAGGTCCAAGGCAGGATTCAGCTCTGCGACATCAAGACTTAACAGCTTACCACTTCTCACCACTGTTTTCAGTAATTCCAGCACGGGTTCAGGCTGAAGTCCCAAGGCATTTAAGGCACTCACGCCGGGAGCATAAGGGGCCGCAAATACATCCAGATCAATTGTTACATATACTTTGTCCACCTGACCTAAAAAAGTATTCAAGGACTGTAATGGCTGCTGAAGATTATGTGACTGCACTTCCTCAGCCAAGCTATAAGTAACATTCAGATCACCTGCCGTCTGAAACAGCTTTCGCGTATTTCCGTACTCCTGCAGCCCTACTACATGATAAGAAAATGAGCGACTTTGCTTCCTGAGTTTGTCAGCTATCTGCAGAAAAGGGGTTCCGGAGCTAGGCTGTTGCTCATAGCTTCTTAAATCAAAATGAGCATCAAAATTCAGAATCCCTAATCTGAGGTCTGCTGTCGCTTTTTCCAGGCCTAAAAAATGACCATAAGCAATTTCATGCCCGCCACCCAATAAAAGAGGTCTATACCCCTGTTCCAGCAACAGTGCCACTTTCTTTCCTAACTGCTCCTGGGCCTCCTCCAGGTTCTGATTCGTGCATAGCACATCCCCTGCATCATACAGGGCCACATGTTCAGGCAAGTGATGGGCAAAAGAAGCCATTGCCGCACGCAAAGCGGCTGGTCCGGCCACAGCTCCGGGCCTGCCCTGGTTACGCCTTACCCCTTCATCACAGCAAAACCCAAGAAAGGCAAAGGCAGTCTGCTCCTCTGGCACTTTAGGTGCTCCCTCTGACAAATTCAAGAGCTGCACGGCCTGATGCCAGCGTAAACCCATTTCGCCATCATGCGCATCCACTCTACCCTTCCAGGCCGCTTTTGTAGTTGGTTTATACATGGCAACCCGGACTATTGATGGCTAATTTCTTTTCCTTTTTTCCAGATCCGGGTCGGTTTCATCTTTCCCTGAAAGTACAGAATCTCTTTATAGTTGTCTGTCGGGAAAGCGATCATATCAGCCAGAAACCCATTCGAAAGAACACCTCTGTCTGAAAGTCTAAGCGCATGGGCAGCACGGGAAGTAATACCTGCTAAGGTTTCTGCGGTTGTCAGCTTTTCGGATGCCCCCAATAAAGCAGCCTGCATCAGCAGGTCGCCCATTGGAGCAGAACCAGGATTCCAGTCAGTGGCAATCGCCACACATAAACCTCCATCAAGCATCTTTCGGGCCGGTGCATACTGCATGCCCAGGCCCAGAGAGGCTCCCGGTAACACAGTAGCCACAACACCTGCATCGCGCAGCAAGGCTATTTCATCTTCGCCGCTTGCTTCCAGGTGATCAGCGCTTACCGCTCCTGCTTCAGCCGCCACCCTACTGCCCCCTGTACTGAATTGATCGGCATGCACGGTAAGTTCAAATCCCAGCTTTTTTGCAGCTACTAAATACTCCAGCGACTCCAGCTCGGTAAAGGCTGTATCTTCAATAAATATATCAATACGGTTAGCCAGATCCTGCTCTTTGATGGCAGGTAAAAGTTCGTTCAGTATGCACTCCAGGTACTTGCCAGAGTCGGTGTGTTCCGGCGGACGCATGTGAGCTGCCAGGCAGGTTGGAATGAGATCTAAGGTATGATGTTTATTAACCAGCTGAATTGCCTCCAGCATCTTAATTTCTTCCTCCACTGTCAGTCCGTAACCGCTTTTTACCTCACAGGTTGTAACGCCTTCCTGCAGGTGACGGTCACAGCGTTTCTTTAGCAGGTTTACCAGTTCAATTAAGGTTGCTTCCCTGGTCTTGCGAACGGTGTCGAGAATACCACCTCCATTGCGGGCAATTTCAAGGTATGATTTTCCTGCCACCCGCATGGCGTAGTCGTTTGCCCTTGATCCAGCGAAACAAATATGTGTGTGGGCGTCAATAAACCCGGGTAGCAGTACCATCGGGCTCTCCACTTTTACCAAAGCATAATCGTGCTGCTCAGCTTCCTGCATGAGCTTTATATAATCCCCGACCCGCACAATCTGGTCATCCTGCACCAGTACGCCGGCCTGTTCCAGAACATGTAGTTGTTCATCTGGAATAGGCCCCGTCTTTGGCAAGTGAGCCATGGTCACAATTTGTGAGAAGGGACCTATAAGGGTATAGGTTGATGTTTTTTTATTCATAGCTTTAAAGAAGTCAGTAGTACTACAAATTCAATCCGAACTTCTCTGCATTCTCCTTCGCTGTATCATAGCCGGCATCTGCATGACGGAAAATACCCATCGCAGGATCGTTGTACAGCACACGGCTCAGGCAACGATCGGCACGCTCTGTTCCATCAGCAAGAATAACCATACCGGCATGCTGGGAATACCCGATCCCTACGCCACCGCCATGATGGAAAGACACCCAGGTGGCACCTCCGGCTGTATTTGACATCAGGTTAAGTAAAGGCCAGTCAGAAACGGCATCAGAACCATCCAGCATGCCTTCTGTTTCACGGTAAGGTGAGGCAACAGAGCCGCAGTCAAGGTGATCACGGCCAATTACGATTGGAGCCTTTACCTTGCCTTCTCGCACGAGCTTATTGAACAAAAGACCTGCTTTTTCACGCTCTCCCATGCCCAGCCAGCATATACGGCACGGCAGCCCCTGGAAGGCAACTTTTTCCTCCGCCTCATTCAGCCATTTGATCATGTGCTCGTTTTCAGGAAATAGCTCCTTTAAGGCTGCATCTGTAACTTTAATATCCTCAGGATCTCCTGACAAAGCCGCCCAACGGAAAGGGCCCTTCCCCTCACAGAACAGCGGGCGCATGTACTCCGGAACAAAACCAGAAATTTTGAAGGCATCTTTTTCTCCTCCCTGCTGGGCAAATTCACGGAGGTTGTTACCATAGTCGAACGTGCGGCTGCCTCTTCTCTGAAGCTCCAGCATAAACCCAACGTGGCGGGCCATGCTTTTCAGGGAAAGGGCCTTATACCCCTGCGGGTCTTTCTCCCGCAAAGCTTTTGCTTCTTCCAGAGTAAGGCTGTTTGGAACATACCCGTTTATCGGATCATGGGCGGAAGTCTGGTCCGTCAGGATTTCCGGTGTGATATTATCCTGAATCAGGCGCTCCAGCACATCACCGATATCACCCACTAAACCTACCGAAATTGCCTCGCCTTTTTCCTTTGCCTCCAGTACCCAGGCTTTCGCCTCTTCGTAGTCAAAGGTCATTTTATCAATATACCGGGTATCCAGGCGCTTTTTAATTCGCTCCGGATCTACATCAACCCCCAGGAAAGTAGCTCCTGCAATGGTAGCTGCCAAAGGCTGAGCCCCACCCATTCCACCAAGTCCGCCGGTTACGAGCAGCTTGTGGCGCAGGTCTCCGTTAAAATGTATCCTGCCGCAGGCAGCAAAGGTTTCGTAAGTGCCTTGCAATATCCCCTGTGTACCGATGTAGATCCAACTGCCCGCCGTCATTTGCCCGTACATCATCAGGCCGCGCTCACGCAGTTCATTAAAGTGCTCCCAGGTGGCCCAGTGAGGCACCAGGTTGCTGTTTGCTATCAATACGCGTGGCGCCTCCGGGTGTGTTCGCACCCTACCCACCGGCTTACCAGACTGCACCAGCAGGCTCTCGTCTTCCTCCAGGTTTAAGAGCACTTCAATTATCTTTTGGGCATCAGCCACTGTACGGGCTGCCTGTCCGATACCTCCGTATACGACCAAACGGCTCGGATCCTCGGCAACCTCATCGGTAAGGTTGTTCAGGAACATGCGCAGTGCCGCCTCCGTCTGCCAGTTCTTCGCATTCAATTGCGGACCGGTTGGTGGAATATAAGTAGGATGATTGGCGTATTTTTGAATGAATTCTGATACAGACAAACCAGACCGGTTTTCCGTTGCTATAGTTGATGACATATTCATAGTTAGTTATTGCGACAGTATCAGTTCAATATTCTTAAAAAATAAGCAGAAAGGACAGAAAAAATGTTCTTAATTTAGGCTTTAGCAAATCACCAGGTATAAATTTTACAACACATTGGTCATGTTTCACATTCCCCTTACCTCCATCAGGCAACAATTTGGCGATATGGACATCTACCTGTTCGACCAGCTTTTGAAAGGGAGAATTGCAAAAGGGATGCCCCTTTTAGATGCCGGCTGTGGAAGTGGCCGGAATGTGGAATATCTTATGCAGGCGGGTGTAAAAGTATATGGTGCTGATATATCCGAAGAAGCCATCGGAAAGCTGAAGCAGAAAGCAGCCACCCTAGCCCCTACTCTTTCTCCAGGCAACTTTGTAGTTACAGACCTGTCACAGCTACCATTCGCCCATGCTTCTTTTGATGTGGTAATTTGCAGCGCTGTCTTACACTTTTCTAACAGCGAACAGCATTTTAAATCCATACTTAAAGAACTGTGGCGGGTACTGAAACCTGATGGAATGCTTTTCTGCCGGCTTAGCACCACTATCTGCATGGAGGGCAAGCTGCAGAAGGTAAACAGCAGAAAGTACCTGATGCCACACGGGGTAGCCTGGTTTCTTGCCGATGAGGAAATGCTGCGGGAGATAGTGACACAGTTTAATGCAGAGATGCTGGAGCCACTCAAAACAGTGTTGGTAGAAAATGAACGGAGTATGACTACTTGGGTGCTTAGAAAAAGAGACACTCCTAAATCATAAAAAGACTTACCGTTAACCTGAGTCAAGGGTAAGTCTCTTTAATAGTTTAGCAAGGCAGAAGCCTTTTAGTCAAGGCTCGCCATATCAATAACAAATCTGTACTTCACATCTCCTTTCAGCATCCGCTCATAGGCTTCGTTTATGTAGTCAATCGGAATTACCTCCACATCAGACATGATATTATGTTCTGCACAGTAATCCAGCATTTCCTGTGTTTCAGCAATACCTCCGATCAGTGAACCAACCATACGCCTGCGCTTGAAAAGCAGATTAGCAGCAATAACCTCGGCAGGAGCAGGAGGAGCTCCCAAAAGGATCATCGTTCCGTCTCTTTTCAGCAGCGTTAAATAATTGTTGTAGTTATGGGGAGCGGATACTGTATCAATGATAAAGTCATAAGAGTCTGCCATCTCCTTCATCACTTCATCGTCTTTGGTGTTCTTAAAATTATGAGCACCCAGTTCCCTGGCATCCTTCTCTTTTTCCGGTGAGGTACTGAGCACTGTCACATCGGCCCCCATAGATGCGGCCAGTTTAACTGCCATGTGTCCTAGACCACCTAAACCTACAATCCCAACACGATGGCCTTTACCTATTTTCCACTCCTTCATGGGGGAATACGTTGTGATACCGGCACAGAGCAAGGGCGCAACCCGGGAGAGATCCAGGTTTTCAGGTACTTTGAGGGTATACTTCTCATCCACCACAATCTGGTTAGAATATCCCCCCTGCGTTACTGTTTTTCCGTCCTTCTCCAGGCCTGAATAGGTAACTACCAGATGATTCTCGCAGTATTGCTCCAGTCCCTCGTTACAACTATGGCAATGACGGCAAGAGTCAACAAAACAACCTACCCCTGCCAGGTCTCCTTCTTTAAACTTATCTACCTTTTCGCCCACTTTTACCACACGGCCAACTATTTCATGTCCGGGTACCATCGGGTACAAGGCGCCACCCCATTCGTTACGCACCTGGTGTAAATCAGAGTGGCACACGCCACAGTAAAGAATTTCAATTTGTACATCATGCTCCCCAACCTCCCGGCGTTCAAAATCGAAAGGGGCCAATGGAGTGCTGGCGTCCTGCGCTGCGTATCCTTTTGTTTGTATCATAGCTTTATGGCTTATAGTTTATTTTATTTCTATCCTTTTAAACTGCCTTTGTAAAAGTTGGCGGGCAAACCTTTTTCACCTGGTTTTACAAAAAACAGACCGCCACTTAATGGGTAGGCCTTTTGTTTCTCTTCACTCAACCATTCTCTGCCCGTGGTAATGTATAGCGTGTCCAGGTTCTTCCCCCCGAAAGCGCAGGATGTCGTATTTGTAGCCGGCACCTTTACCTTTTGTAATAGCTTTCCGGTTACAGGATTATACTGGGCTACGGCTCCGGCACCATGTAACGCCACCCATAAATTACCTCCGGCATCAATTGTCATTCCGTCAGGGGCACCTTCCGACTCCGGAATATCTATTATGACCTTTTCGTTACTGATTTCGCCTGTTTGGTTGTCATACGCATATGACTTCACCTTTTGCGTAGGGGTATCCGTAAAATACATTGTTTTTTTATCAGGAGACCATATTATGCCGTTGGAGATAGTGAGGTTGTGCAGCACTTCATCTATACTACCGTCCTGATTCATCCGGTAAAGTTTTGCCGCTCCCTCCCGTGTATCCAGGGCCATGGTGCCTACCCAAAAACGACCAGCCGGATCGCATTTGCCATCATTGAAGCGTATATCCTTTTCTTTGATCGGGTTGCTGACAAAGGTGAGTTCTCCGGTTTTAATATCAATCCGGAAAATACCGTTCTGAAGCGCCACCAAAGCACCTCCCTCTTCAATGGGCACTACCGTTCCGATCCTTTCGCCTACATCCAGCTTTTTGTCTTCACCACTTTCCGGGTCATACAAGTGCAGCGCACGCCCTTCTATATCTACCCAATAAAGAAGCTGTTCTGTTGGGTGCCACAGCGCTCCTTCCCCTAGCCTTGCATTGGCATCAAGCTCCAGGGTTGCTATAAGAATTTTGGTTTCCTGATTGTTGCTCAAAATATTATTTGCTTAAACTCCCTCAGACTATAGTTTTCTGATTATGATGTTCCGGAACCACACCTCGTCACCATGATCCTGCAGGGCTATTCTTCCTGACCGGTAGCTTCCAAAGCCCCGGATACTTTTAAACTTACTTGTCGAGTTCAACTGTTGCCAGTTATCATCCCATAGTTTTGTCAGGATAACTTTTTCCCTGTTCAGGTAGATCTCAAGTATCCCCTTATCCGACACAATCTCCGTCGAGTTCCAGGCTCCGGCTGGGTTAACAGAGCTTGGAGCGCTTTCGATCAGATCATACAGGTCACTGGCGCGGCGTTTAGGTATGTCAGCATCAGGATGCCGTTCATTGTCCAGTAGCTGTACTTCCGGACCAGTCATCCATGTCTGTTCATATCGTTCCGGATCATCCTGCACATAAAAAAGAACACCGCTGTTGCCGCTTTCGCTTATTTTCCATTCGAGTCGCAGATGAAAATCGCTGAACAATTCATCCGTTACCAGGTCTGCACGCTCTTCACTTCCTTCACCAGACTTATCCAGATGTATGGCCCCCTCTTTTACTTTCCAGGCTTTGCCTTTGGCATGCCTCCTGTATGGGTGCCAGCCTGCCAAAGACTTACCATCAAAAAGAACAGTCCAGCCTGCGCTGTTACCTTCTTTACCCTCTCCTTTCAACTTAATAAGTGGGTATTACTGGTTTAGCGAGAGAACATACTTTGCCATTTCACGGGCATCTTCACGGCTAATGTTCGGGTGCGGCGTCATAGGTACCTGCCCCCACACTCCTGCTCCTCCCTCTATTATTTTGCCGGCCAGGTAGTCTACGTTCTTATCGTTGAACTCATACTTTTGTGCAACCTCTTTATAGGATGGCCCTACCAGTTTCTCGTCAACTCTGTGGCATGACAGGCAATCAGACATGGCAATCAGCTTTTCACCTTTAGCATACGGATTCGTCTCAGTGGCAACAGCAGCATTATCCTGCATGTCGTTAACTCCCGCATCGGCACCCACTTTTGTTTGCGCTACAGGGCCGTCATCCGCCTCGCCGGCTACCTGCTCACGGTCTTCGTCGTAGTACTTATCATAATCGGATTCATTGCCACCACCACATGCAGCTAAAAAGAGGCAGCAACTACAAATGAATAATACCTTTTTCATGTTCTGTGCTTTGTTTAGAGGTAAGTTCGTTTATACGGCAAGATGAGTTTCGGGTGGTGTGGATTTGTAAAAGTTGAACCTAATCAGGGAAAGAATATTTTCTCACCAACTTCGCAGCAGTCCCCAATAAAGCTGGAATTACAAAAAGAAGTTTAAATTACTTACCTTACCATATCAACCTAAACAACCTATCTGAAACGAATGAAATCACCTGTTCTA
Organism: Pontibacter locisalis; assembly: GCF_042684605.1. Taxonomy (NCBI): domain Bacteria; kingdom Pseudomonadati; phylum Bacteroidota; class Cytophagia; order Cytophagales; family Hymenobacteraceae; genus Pontibacter; species Pontibacter locisalis. The sequence goes on along the minus strand of NZ_JBHULU010000021.1, from coordinate 514,164 downwards.
AGAAGCTTATGGCTACTTCTGCTACTGCCTTTGCTCACAGCAAGTGTAGCAGTTGCTCAAAAGCTCCCTTCCATCGCCTCTAAAACAGCAGGCATGAAAAAGTACCCGGGCTACTTCAACTTTTATTACGATGATGAAACCGGAAAAATCTGGTTAGAAATAGACAAACTGAACCAGCAGTTCCTGTATGTTAATTCGCTTCCTGCCGGCCTTGGCTCCAATGATATTGGGCTGGACCGTGGCCAGTTAGGTGGTGAGCGTGTTGTATACTTTAACAGGCAGGGGCCTAAAATTATGCTCGTGCAGCCAAACATGGCTTACCGTGCCACTTCAGAGAATCAAAATGAACGACGTGCCGTTGAGGAATCCTTTGCACAGTCAATCCTTTGGGGTTTCAAAGCTGAAGCAGCAGATGGCAACAGGATCCTGGTAGACGCTACGGACTTCCTGCTCCGCGATGCGCATGATGTAACCGGAAGTATAAAACGCAGCAGGCAGGGCAGCTATAAACTGGATGCAAGCCGTTCAGCCTTATACCTGCCACGCACTAAAAACTTTCCTGAAAACACAGAATTTGAAGCAACGCTAACTTTTACAGGCGGAGAAGATGCTGGCCGCTATGTTCGGGAAGTTGCCCCGGATGTGCAGGCACTTACTTTGCGCCAGCACCATTCCTTCATTCAGTTACCTGACAATAACTACACTCCCCGTGCCATGGATCCGCGCGCAGGGTACTTTGGCATTTCCTACCTTGACTATGCCACACCGGTTGGAGAGGATATTGAGAAACGCTTTATCGCACGCCACCGCCTGCAAAAGAAAAATCCGGCTGCAAAGGTGTCGGAGGCTGTAAAGCCTATAGTTTATTATGTAGACAATGGTGCTCCTGAACCTATTCGTTCCGCCCTGCTGGATGGTGCCCGCTGGTGGAACCAGGCCTTTGAAGCAGCTGGTTATAAAGATGCTTTCCGGGTAGAGGTATTGCCTGATACGGCTGACCCGATGGACGTGCGCTACAACATCATCCAGTGGGTGCACCGCAGCACACGCGGCTGGTCTTATGGTGCCTCAGTGGTAGACCCCAGAACAGGAGAGATTATCAAAGGACATGTTTCTCTGGGCTCCCTGCGCGTGCGCCAGGACTACATGATCGCAGAAGGGTTGCTGGCTCCTTATGAAGAGGGCAAGCCGGTAAATAAAGCGATGATGGATATGGCTTTGGCACGCATACGGCAGCTTTCCGCACACGAGTTAGGCCATACGCTGGGCATCATGCATAACTATGCTGCCAACAACAATGCCTCTGTTATGGATTACCCGCACCCGCAGGCCAAGATAGACCGAGCTGGTAATATTGACCTTAGCAGTGCCTATGGTACAGGAATCGGTGCCTGGGATAAAGTAGCGGTAGCCTATGGTTACCAGGATTTCCCGAAAGGTACAAATGAAGAAAAAGCCTTGAATGAAATACTGGCTAAAAGCCGGGTAGACGGTTTATTGTTTATTTCGGATCGTGATGCCCGTGCTCCGGGGGGAGCCCATCCTGTGGCGCACTTATGGGATAATGGCGCCAACGCTACCGATGAACTGCTGCAAGTGCTGCGTGTTCGGGAGAAGGCACTGCAGAACTTCTCAGAGAAAAATATCAAGCAGGGAGCACCTATGAGTACTTTGGAGGATGTGCTTGTTCCTATCTACAACTATCACAGGTACCAGACGGAGGCCGTTGTTAAGCTGATTGGTGGGGTAAACTATACATATGCTGCCAGGGGCGATAAGCAGCTGGTTACGGAGGTAGTTGATAAAAGGGAACAGCAAAAAGCCCTGGATGCAGTGCTTAAGACTATCTCTCCGGAGGTACTGACTTTGCCGGAGCGCATCATAAGCCAGATTCCCCCACGCGCTCCAGGCTTACGCAATAGTCGGGAACTATTTGAGAAACGCACCGGACTTACGTTTGACCCTCTGGCTGCTGCCGAAGCCTCTGCTGATTTTACCCTTTCATTCCTGCTTCACCCGGAGAGAGCGTCACGTTTGGTAGAACTTGGGGCCCGCAGCAACAGCCTTAGTCTTCAGGATGTGTTGAAGCAAACGATTGAAAGCACCTGGAAGAGTCGCAGAAAAGAAGGCCTGGAGGAGGTAGTTCAGCTACAAACCGAACAGGTAATTCTTACACATTTGCTGGCATTGGCGCACAACGAAAATGCTTCTTACCAGGCAAGGGCTGTAGCTAACAATGCTCTTAAGGACCTGAAATCATTTATAGAAAGTAAACAGAAAAGCCATAAAGAGAATGCATACCAGGCTCACCTGGCTTTCGCACTGAATCGCTTAAACAGACCTGTTTCTGAGGATATTAAACCAAGCAAAGTATTGGACCTGCCTCCTGGGTCGCCGATTGGAAGCGGGGAGATTATTGGATGTGAGTAGAACAAACTACAGTAAAAAAGGACGCCGTTTTTGTGTTACTTAACAAAAACGGCGTCCTTTTTTAAATCATTTACTTATTTCAAACACTCCCGCCCCAAACATCCTGCACATCAACTTCTTCAACATAAGGCTCAAGAACAGCTAGCGCATTAGCAGACCGTTTAAATATGCTGTAAACCTGTATATCCTCCCCTGTCCAAAGCTCAACAAAAGAATTGTTAACGGCATAAAGCGTGACAACCCATTTGTTGTGTTTCCTTTGGGCAAGTACTGTACCGTCTTTGGCTATGATTTCTGCCTGGCTCCTGAAGGGGAGCCTTTCAAACATTGAGTACTCCAGCATCTTTAAGTAAGGTATAGTGGTAATAATTAAGTGCAGTGGCGCTAAATTAGTTTCATTTTTGCATCTCCCCTCTAGCTGCAATAGAACATACTAATACGAACAAAATAGCAGAATATGCGTGAAAGGTAGAGCATCATCATTAGCAGGATTAACCATGGAAAGTAGTGACAGAGAAATTAAGGTAGTGGTTTTCGATCTGAATGGCACTTTTTACAACAAACACTCTAAAGATGAGTTCTTCAAATTCGTTCTGTCTAAAGAGCCGAAGCGCTTTCACTACTATTTTCAGATGGCCTACTACAAAATCCTGAATAAACTCAACCAGATCAGGCAGACAGAATTCAAAGAGAACTTTTTCAATTACCTGGATCACCTGCAGCCAGAGCAGGTTAAAAAATATGCAGAGGAATTCTGGCAACAAGAGTACCCGGAAAACTTTAACGATGAGCTGAAAAGCATATTTGACAAGCACAGAAAAGAGGGTACTACAATATACTGTGCAACCGGTGGACTAGAGATGTATGTAAAGCCTTTGTTTGACATGTACAACGTCGACTATTTTGCCGGTACAGAGACCAGGTACGAGAACGGTACCTATAAAGTAATTGGCAAAGCCTGCAAGGATGAAGAAAAACTGGTAAGGATAAACAAAGACTTCGCAGGAAAACCTTTCAGAATAATAGAAGCCTACTCTGATAGCAAAGAAGCTATTCTTGACAAGGCAGATAAAGCCTTTCTGGTGGAAGACAAGAAAATAAAACCCTACCAGGGATAAGCATCTCCCATTATAGCCACCCCTTAGCTTACCTGCTTCCATTACTATTTCAGCTAATTCTTTGTTAGCTTTTGCTAAATGCCGGCATCTGATAGTGTGGCTGTTACACACTATTCTACCAATTTCCTTTATTAACTTTTTTACTCGCCTTCAGACAACCTTTTGAAAAGCTCCTGCATCTGAACTACATAACCTACAACTATACAAACTATGAGAAACGGGTTCCTATCAGTTGCACAACTTATCATTTTGCTATTCAGCCTCTTCTTCTCCGCAGGTCCACTTCTGGCACAAACAGGAAAAGAATGTCCTGTGTATTCCCATAACGTTACACCTGGTGCCGTTAAGAGCATTAAAAATAAAACCATCACCTCTAAAAAAGGCCAATATGATCTGTCTTGGTTAGACAAAGCCATCAAGACAAAGAAGGTTTTAATGCTGGGGGAAAATCACTGGATGTCATCTATCAGCGCCATGGAGGAAGCCATAATCTTTTACGCCAATGAAAAGGGAAGCTTTCCGGTGCTCGTCTTAGAGAACTCCTACTCCAGCACAGCCTACATAAATGCCTATATTAACTGCCCGGAGGGAGTAGACTGTGAGCCTTATCTTAAAGTATTGAAACCTGTAGTTAGATCGCAGGAGTCTGTTAATCTACTGAAAAGTTTAAAGCAGTGGAACGCAACCCACCCAGACAAAAAGATAACGGTAGCCTGTACGGATGTTGAGCAGGATTTAGGCTACACTTTAAATAGCGTCATTGTACCGTATATTAAACAGTTGGGTGACAAAAAACTGTTCGCTATGATAAATAAGGAACAGCAATTCACAGACGGGATAGTCGCTTACATGGATTCTCTGATTCAGAATTCACCAGAAAATTTCGCAGTAGAAGGCAAGCCATTTTTGAATAAAGCTTTTCTTAAAAATGTTCTTTTGAACTTTAGAGTCAGGTATGATTCTGAAGTTGCATCAAGAGCACAAGGGGATGGTTCCTTTGACAGGATATTCTCTACCGCCAGGTTAAAACAGATAAAAGACAACCTGACGAACGAGGCTCTTTTTGGAAAGTTGATTGAAGAGCACAACAGTATATTTATAGGAGGTGCCAGCCATTCCCGCATATACATAGCTGGTAACGGTGACGAAGAGGCTATGAATTGGGAAGGATGGTATTTGGCCAATGAATATGCTCCCACAAAAGGAAAAGTGTATTCAATCAAACTGGTTAACCTGAGCTATGATATTCCAGCCTCCAATATGAATCAGGAGTATGAAACTGACAACCCAGGACTTAAATATCTTGTCTCAAATTACAAAAAATGCTTTTCTGCAGAAGGCAAAAAGGGCTATAGGTTAATTGACGGGCTTACACCCGTAAGCTCTGCCCTTGTTGCTGACTTCAAGAAAAACAAGGACCAACCTGTACGCCTGCAAGGTAACACCGAAATGAAAAAGCTTCTTGCGAAGTCTCCCGAATTAAAGGAAGATCATAATCTAAAAAGTTTCTATGGACATGATGTAGTTGTGGTTTTTCCTACTGCTACTCTTTTTGACATGCTCTAAAACGAGCAAGTATAAGCCATAATCTAAAAAGCCCTACTCTTTGCCCTTAAGGCTTAAAGGACAGATAAACCTGGAGTCGTGACCTCTACATCAATGAAAATGTCCTGCATTTAGAAAAGTGCAGGACATTTTCATTGGTAGAGGTTCTTTATCTTTTAGTCTAAGAACTACTCAGGGTGCACAATATCCCTATACTCCGGGTTCCGCTTAATGTATGTTTCGACTACAGGGCAGGAGGGAATGATTTTATAGTTATTATCCCGGGCATAATCCAGCCCGCATTGCACTAGTTTATCAGCAACACCCTGGCCACGGTATGCCTCCGGCACAAATGTGTGGTCAAAATCCATCACTTCCGTTTCAGGATAAGTATAGGTTAATTCCGCCTCATCTTCTTTGAAAGGCACATAAAAGCGGAGATCTTCTTCGTCGTGAATTATGTCTTCAGTCATTGTCGTTCAAAATTATTACCATAGCTTTTACGAAACGGAGAACCTGTTGTTGGACTATTTTCGTGGTTTTGCCCGCTCATATTGAGGTGGCCATGCCTGCTCCTCCCCTAACTCTACAGCAGCATGCAAAGGGAAGTACGGGTCGCGCAAAAGCTCCCGGGCCAGCAGCACCACATCCGCATGGCCATTTTTCAGTATCTCTTCTGCCTGCCTGGCACCTGTTATCAACCCAACTGCCCCGGTCATTACATTAGCCTGCTGCCTTACCTGCTGAGAAAAGGGCACCTGGTATCCTGGCCCCACCGGAATAGCAGCCTGGGGTACATTGCCGCCGGTAGAGCAGTCAATCAGGTCCACCCCTCTCCTACTAAGCTCCAGTGCCAGAGCTACAGAATCTTCCACTGTCCAGCCTCCTGTTACCCAGTCGGTGGCAGAAATGCGCACAAACAGCGGAAGGTCATCAGGCATTATTTTTCTCACCTTCTCTGTCACTTCTAACAGGAACCGGATGCGGTTATCGAAAGAACCGCCATATTTATCTGTGCGCCTGTTACTGAGCGGAGAGTAAAACTCGTGGAACAGGTAACCATGTGCCGCATGTATCTCTATCACTTTAAAGCCCGCATTCAAAGCCCGCTTAGCAGCGACTTCGAAAGCCGCTGTTATTCCCTTTATTTCCTGTTCGGAGAGAGAATGTGGAGTGGGGCTATCTTCCTTAAAAGGCACAGCACTTGGAGCCACTGTCTGCCATCCTTGTTCTTCCTGGGGGGAAACAGCTGCGCCTCCCTCCCATGGCCTGTGGTGACTTGCTTTTCTCCCCGCATGGGCCAGTTGAATTCCCGGCACCGAACCCTGCCCTGCAATAAAGCTGGTAATTCTTTTTAGCCCCTCCACATGCTCATCTTTCCAGATGCCAAGGTCGTGCGGTGAAATTCGTCCTTCCGGCACAACCGCTGTTGCTTCAGTAAAAACAAGGCCGGCCCCGCCAACTGCCCTGCTGCCAAGGTGCACCAGGTGCCAGTCGTTGGAAAAGCCGTCTTCACTGCTGTACATGCACATAGGCGACACCACAATTCTGTTTTTTAGCGTAATGCCCCGGATAGGAAGCGGCGAAAATAGGATAGACATAAATCGGTTTTAAATCTGAAACATCAGCTAACATATACCGCTGTACAAAGTTTAGAGTTTTTGTCTCCGGCTATCCTACAATAGTTAAATCACCTCTTTTCCCGTACTTTTGAAGAAAGATGTATAGTACAGGCTACTGATGCTTATAAAACCATGAGTATTCCGTAATCCGCACCACCATAATATGGAACCGATCAGATTAAATAAATTTATCAGCGACTCGGGCTTCTGCTCCCGCCGTGAGGCTGACAAAATGATAGAGCAGGGGCGCGTAACTGTAAATGGAAAGCGTCCGGAAGTAGGCGCAAAAGTAACTGCCAGAGATAAAGTACGCGTAGACGGAAACCTGCTTGAGGTAAATGCAGTGGAGCCTGTGTACCTGCTTTTAAACAAGCCTCCGGGGATAGAAACCACTACCGATACTTCCCAAAGAGACAATATCATCAGTTTCACGAATTACCCGGAGCGTATCTTTCCCGTTGGTCGACTGGATAAAGATTCCGAAGGCCTGATCATCCTGACCAACGATGGCGATATTGTAAACAAAATTCTGCGTGCCGGTAATAAGCATGAGAAGGAGTATGTGGTGACAGTAGACAAGCCCATCAACCAGGATTTCGTGGACCGGATGAGCAATGGGGTCTCTATACTCGGTGTGAACACCAGGAAATGCAAAGTGACGCAGGAAGGAGCCAACAGGTTCCGCATAACCCTCACCCAAGGTATGAACCGCCAGATCAGGCGCATGTGCGAGGCTTTGGGTTATGAAGTGCAGACATTGCAAAGAACCCGTATCATGCACCTTTCGCTGAGTAAGATCCCGCTTGGCCAGTGGCGAAACATGACGGACCCGGAAGTAGCTGAATTACAACGCCTGATTGCAGGTTCCACTAAAACGGAAGAAGGCTCTACGAGTAAAAAACGCTCTGGAACCGGAGAGGTACCAACTCCTGGTAAAAGTAATAAGCCAAAGTCACGCGGGGGTGGTTCTCCTGCCGGTAAGCCTGGAGGGCGGTCGGGAAGTGCTCCAAAAGGAGGCAAAAGCACGGCAGCCGGTAAACGGGATAAGCCTAAGAGCTCGAGTTCAGCAAGAGGCTCCCGGGGAGCATCGAAGGGCACTACGCCTGGGGGTAAAGGAAGAAGTGCCGGTGCGAAAGGCGGAAGAAGGAGATAGTTCTTTCGTAAATATTCATTCGTAAATCTTATTTCCTTTTCCTGTAATTTTACCTTTTCATAAAATCTGGCGCAACAAAAGAAAGTAGAACTTACTACATACCTGAAGTATAGCGCCACACAATATAAAATGGAACCAAAGCGACTAAATAAATTTATTAGCGACTCAGGCTTCTGCTCCCGCCGGGAGGCAGACCGCCTGATTGAAGAAGGAAGAGTGACTGTGAATGGTAAAGAACCGGAAGCAGGAACCAAAGTAACCCCAAAAGACAAAGTAAGGATAGACGATCAGCTCCTGACCGTTCGGGACGAGGCACCTGTGTTCCTTGTTCTGAATAAGCCATCAGGCATGTCGGTAACCGCAGACATGGGCGTGCGTGATAATGTGGTACGGGCAATAAATCATCCCGCTTCGTTACAGCCTGTTGGCAAACTTGACAGAGAAGACGAAGGGGTGTTGCTGCTGAGCAACGACAGCGACTTTGTTAGAAAACTTTCAAAAGCTGAGAATAAACTGGAGAAAGAATTAGTGGTTACGGTCAATAAGCCTTTCTCCTCTGATTTCATCTCTAAGCTTAGCGAGGCCTGTGCTTCTTTCGAGGATGGCAATCCAAAGAAAGCGGTGGTTAACAAGGAATCGACAACCCGCTTCAGGATTGTGCTGGAACCCGGCATGAACCATAGCATTAAAAAGACCTGTGAGGCATTAGGATATAAAGTTACATTCCTGCAGCGTGTTCGGGTACAGGGCATAACTTTGACAAAGCTTCAGAAAGGCCACTGGCGCACACTCACCGGGCAGGAAGTGGAAAGCCTGAAACAAGTAGCTTCCTCCAAACCAGTTAAACCTGCAGCAAAAGGAAAGGCTGATTTCAGGGAGTCTGGCTATAAAGGGAGCGCTGGTAGAGATAAAGCATCTACTGAAAGAAATAGTTACCAGAAGCCAAACAAAGCAGGCGCTGCAGAATTCAGTGGATCGGGTAAGCGAATCGGTAAGTCAAGACCAGCTACAACGGGCTCAGGTGGTGCGAAAGACACACGAGGTGGTACGAAAGACACAAAAGGCGGTGCAAGGAGCTCTGCCGGCAGAAATACAACCGGGAAACCGGGTGCATCAAAAAACAGCAGCAAAGGAACAACTGCAGGAAGAGGCGCTTCTCCAAAGCGTTCAACAAAACGCTGAGGATAGTTAACCTATAAAGCAAGAGCCCCTGCTACAGTAATAAATAGCAGGGGCTCTCGCTTTAAACGATATTAAGGTCTAAACCTGCTCTCTACTTACAGAAACCGCCAAACACTCTTTTGCTTCCTGCTTGCGGTCTAGCAAAGTAAAGCCCGTTTCGCAGAGGACTTTGAGCATGTACAGGTGGCGTGCCCAGTGGTAATTGCAGGTGGCATATAATTCGTCCTCATCGGCGTATCCGGTATGCTTAAAGTCCAGGCAGGTAAAATCGCTTTTTTCAGAAAGCGCAAAAGTAACATGTGTACCAGTCCAGGCATCACCAGATTCAACACCCTCCCACTTTACAAAAGAGTCAGGCTGCAGGGTAAGTACTTTCATGTAAACGTTAGCATGCCCTTCCGTATGAAATTCATTTACGAACCCTACTTCTGGTTTTACTTTACAATCTGCTATCCACCACTCAGAGAGACCTTTCTGCGTGGTAATGGCCTCATATACCGTAGCGCAGCTTGCATGGATTAATACCTGATGATAAATGTTCGCCATGTACTTATGATTGGTTATTTAAATAAAAATGAAAGGAGCTTATAGAATAAACCTGTTTAAATATAACATGAGTTAAACTACCAAACAAATTAAGGCCTGTGGCTTAAAGAACTGAGACTTATAGCAAAAAGCAAAGCGCCGTATCTTATACAGCGCCTTAACTAATGGCTCAAAATTATACTCTCTTACTACGCCTACTCTTCCCAGCTACCCATTTTGCCCAGTTGGTAATCACGGAAAGCCTCCTGTATTTCCTGCTCTGTGTTCATCACAAAAGGACCATGTGCTACCACAGGCTCATTGAAAGGCCTGGCGTGCCCGAAAAGGATATAACTTTCTTCCTGGGCCTCTACTTTTATTTCCTCCCCCTCGTTTGAAAACTCCACCAGGTGCAGTTTCTCCACCTTCTCCCCGTTAACTTTCACACTTCCGCGCACCACATAGAAGAAAACGTTTCGCTCAGCAGCTACGGTTGTTGTAAAGCTCCCCGCTTCCTGTAACTCAACACTAGCCATGTGTATATCACTTAGTGAGGGAATAGGTCCTTTGGTTTCGCCCCAGCTACCTGAGATCACATTCACTTTTACCTTACCCTCATCTTCTGTAACCACCGGAATCTTATCCTTCTGCAGTCCAACATAAGCTGGCTTTACCATTTTATACTTTGCCGGCAGGTTAAACCACAGTTGCAAAATCTCCAGTGGCCCTCCCTCCTTCTTAAACTTTTCTGAGGATACCTCGGCATGTATCAATCCCGACCCTGCGGTCATCCATTGCACCCCGCCAGCTTCAATCACATCCTTGCCTCCGCCTGTGTCCTGATGGGTGATATCGCCTTCCAGTATAAATGTAAGCGTTTCAAAACCCCGGTGCGGGTGCGGACCAAAAGGCAGCCCCTGGTTATTTGGCTTGTACACCTGCGGACCGTGGTGGTTCAGAAACAGGAACGGATCAATGTACTCAACGGTGTTGGTTGGCAATGCTCTATAAGTTACCAGGTCACCCATGGGGGCACTAATGGCCTTGTGTATTTTCTTTATTTTTCTCATCTTGATTTCTATTCAATGTACCTACACTAAATTACAGCTTATGTGTCTCAGAAGCAAATTACCAAGTCAAAACTTCTAACTATGGATTTGATGAACCATACTATTTCTGTGCGAAAAGATCAGAAGATAAATAGCGGTCACCACGGTCACAGATTATGCAAACCACTACTCCTTCTGCTAACTCTTCTATCAGCTTTGTTGCCACATGCACAGCTCCACCACTGCTCATACCTGCAAAAATGCCTTCTTCACGGGCTAGCCTTCTTGTCATAGTTGTGGCCTCTGCCTGACTTACATCTATGGTTCGGTCAACACGCTCTGGTTCAAAGATCTTCGGCAGGTATTCTTTCGGCCACCGCCGAATACCTGGAATCTGGGAACCTTCCACTGGCTGCGCTCCAATAATCTGCACCTCCGGGTTCTGCTCCTTCAGGTACCGCGATACGCCCATTATAGTACCCGTCGTTCCCATGGATGAAACAAAATGCGTGACCTTTCCCCCGGTATCGCGCCAGATCTCGGGACCAGTGGTACGAACGTGAGCTTTATAATTATCCGGGTTGCCAAATTGGTTCAGCACCAGGTAGCCTCCTTTCTCCACCTGTTCTGCAACATAGTCTATGGCTCCCTCCATAGATCTTTCTGCAGGGGTAAGTATGACTTTTGCTCCGAAAGCCTCCATTGTCTGCACCCGCTCTTTTGTGGCACTCGCAGGCATTACCAGTTCTATCTCCACGTCAAACAGCCGCGCAATCATGGCCAGTGCAATCCCAGTGTTTCCGCTGGTTGCCTCTATCAGCTTCATTCCCGGCTTCAGATCCCCCCTATCCAGCGCACCTTTTATCATGTTATAAGCGGCACGATCTTTCACACTGCCACCCGGATTGTTTCCCTCCAGTTTTCCGTAGAGTTTTACACCGGGCTTAATATTAATGTGATTCAGCTCTACCAATGGAGTGTTGCCGATAAAGTCTAATAAGGTTGCCATGTTAGAAGAATAAAGTTTGGATTAGATTTAACTGCCAGGAATGAAAATTTTGAATTTCGCTATTTATCGGCACTCACTCGCCAGATTGTGTTGGAGGTATCGTCCGTAACAAGTAATGCTCCATCTGGCATCACCGTAACACCTACCGGACGGCCGAAAACATCATCTCCATTCTTTTCTGCAAAAAAGCCTGTTAAAAAGTCTTCTGCCGGACCAGTAGGTTTGCCATTTGCAAAAGGTACAAATACTACTTTATAACCAACTAATTCGGAACGGTTCCAGGAGCCATGCTGCCCGACAAATGCCCCGTTCCTGTACTTCCCGGGGAAGGCATCCTTATCATAAAAAGCCAGCCCCAGGGAGGCAGAATGTGCTACCAGGGGCACATCAGGCACTATGGCCTTTTGTACCAGGTCAGGCCGCTCCCCCACCCTTCGTGGATCCTCATGGCTTCCAAAATACGAATAGGGCCATCCGTAGAATCCGCCTTCCTGCACACTCGTCAGGTAATCAGGCACCAGCTCATCCCCCAGCTCATCACGCTCATTCACTGCGGTCCAGAGGGTGTTGGTGCCCGGAGCCCAGTCCATGCCAACAGGGTTGCGAAGGCCGCTGGCGTAAACGCGTTCTCCGGTGCCGTCAGGGTTTATCTCCAGAATGTTTGCCCTGCGCTCTTCTTCTTTCATCCCATGCTCCCCATGATCGCTGGCTGATCCTACAGCCACATAAATTTTTGAGCCATCGGCATTGGAGATGATGTTTCTTGTCCAGTGGTTGTTATAGCCACCGGCCGGAAGGTCCAGTATCTTCTCCCCTTTTGCTTCGATGCTTGTCTGCCCCGCCTGATAGGGGTAGCGCCAGACCCCATCTGTGTTTGCCACATAAAAGAAATTGCCGAGTACCAGCATTCCCAGCGGTTGATTCAAGTTGCTGAGGAAAATTTTCCGAATGTCCGGCGTACCGTCTCCGTTGGTGTCGCGGAACAGGGTAATGCGGTTCGCACTGTTGCCTAAAGCCATTGCCTTGGATATGCCAATAATCTTCGCCCCGATTCGTTTCCAGAAGCCAACTTCTGTACTTGCCTCGGCTACCAATACATCTCCGTTTGGTGTTACATACATCCAGCGCGGGTTTTGTAAACCATCAGCATACTTGTTCACCGTAAAACCGGCAGGTGCCTTGGGTTTGTTACCGTTCTTCCACCCGATCACCTCCGGAAAATTCATATCCGATTTCGTCTCATGTGGAGGAGGCAAGGTAACGGTCAGGCCAGCCGGAGTGGTGACAGTAGACGGTTGTTGCTGTACTACAGGATGATTTGAGTTGCACCCCCACAAAAAGGCAAAGGCTATAACCAGGCTACAGGATTTCTTCATGGTTTCTTCTTAATCTTCAAAGGAAGTTTTCGTGGCAATTCTTTCCCACGTCCACATGTCATTTTCAAGGTTGCGCATTTTTGTCCTGACTGCTTCGTAAGCAACCTGCCCTAGCGGCAACCGCAATGGCGGATTATCAGAGTCTACCACCTGCCACAGTACTTCTGCTGCTTTAGCAGGATCTCCATCCTGTTTCCCGTTTCGTTCCTGCATGGCTCTCTCAAATGCCCCGGCTGTTTCGGCATAGGCATCCAAATGCTCATCGGCTCTTTTTATACTTGAACCGGCAAAATTGGTGCGGAAAGGGCCTGGCTCTACAATAGTGACTTTTACATTGAAGGGCGCCACTTCCTGTGCCATTGCTTCACTAAAACCTTCCAGGGCAAACTTACTGGCATTGTAAACGCCAAAGCCCTGGGTGGACCTGAAGCCTGCCACCGATGAGATCTGCAAGAAATGGCCATGTCGCTGCTCTCTGAAAATAGGCAGCGCGGCCTGCGTTACATGCAGTGCCCCATAAAAGTTAGTTTCCATCACCTCGCGCACTTCTGTTACACTCACCTCCTCTATCGCCCCTAAAAATCCGAAACCTGCATTATTCACCACCACATCCAACTGGTCAAAATGATCATATGCCTTTTTCATGACAGAGATAACATCAGCACGTTGCGTTACATCCAGCACATGTGCAAAGGTGAGGCCGGGCGCAATATCATTAAACTCCTGCACCTGCTCTTTGTTCCGGACAGTTCCTATTACGCGTTCCTGGTGGGCAGCCACTTCTTTGGCCAGTTCACGCCCGAAACCACTTGAGACACCTGTAATAAACCATACTCTTTTGCCACTCTTTTTCATTTCCAATACTATTTGATGAAGACTCTTCTAAACAAACTGGCTTCGGCAATTAACTGTTACAAATATTTTGCAACAGCCTACACAATAAAGCTAATAATATTAGCTAAACTAACTATATTAGCACAAGTATAAAAAGCTATGAAAGCAGAAGAATTTATAAAAGGAAGAGGCGCTCAGTATAACCCGGTAAACCCATACATGAAACAGGAGTATGTAGCGGAGCATATAGAAGGACTGGACGAGGCAATGGTATCCAATTCTAAAACTGAGTTTTTTACCGAGCACCCGAAAAAGATCGTGAACAAGGTGGAGAGTCCGGACATAGGGCTGAGTTATTCCCTGAACCCTTACCAGGGCTGCGAACACGGCTGTGTTTACTGCTATGCCCGAAACACTCATCAATATTGGGGTTATGGTGCAGGACTTGATTTTGAACGAAAGATCATTGTAAAGGAAAATGCCCCACAGGTTCTGGCAAAGCAACTGGAGAACAAGAACTGGCAGGTCATGCCGCTTATGCTGGCAGGCAACACCGACTGCTATCAACCCATCGAAGCAAAAAAGAAACTCACACGCCAGATCCTGGAGGTGCTCCTGCAGTACCGCCACCCGGTCAGCATCATTACCAAAAACGCGCTTATACTGCGCGACCTCGACCTGCTGACCGAGCTAAATAAACTGGACCTGCTGCACGTGAACATCAGCATCACCACTTTGGAAGAAAAGCTGCGCCTGAAGCTGGAGCCACGTACTGCCTCCGGGGCAAAAAGGTTGGAGGTAGTAAGGCAGTTACGCTCGGCGGATATACCAGTTAATGTAATGGTAGCACCTGTTATTCCCGGCCTCAACGATTCTGAAATTCCACAGATCATAAAAAAGGCTGCAGATGCCGGTGCTCAAAACGCAGCTTATACTATCGTAAGGTTAAACGGAAGCATCGGCCCTATCTTTGAAGACTGGATAAAAGAAGCATTCCCAGATAGGGCAGAAAAGGTGCTGCACCAGATTGCCGATTGCCACGGAGGACAGCTGAACGACAGCAGGTTTGGCACCCGGATGCGCGGAGAAGGTAAGTTTGCAGATGCTATTGGAAAACTGTTCCGGCTGAGCAAGCAGAAGTATATGGCTGGCAGAAGCATTAAGCCTTTTAACTATACCCACTTTTGCAGCCGGTCTGGTAAACAGCTAAACCTGTTTTAGCAGCCGCTTCACCATTGCCACCTATTAATAAATTGTAACTAAGAGAAGGGTTTATAGTATGCTCCAGTAAGCACTTACCGAACCCTTATTTTCGAAACATGGAAAGCCCAGTAGAAGACATTGTAGTAAACAGCTGGACAGAATTACAATCGGCTCTGTTTGATCACAGCTGGGACGATAAAATCGAACGATTCAGGTCTGCTCATGTGTACCGCGGCACCTATAATAAAGAGTTTAATCTCAGTACCAGCATCATGCGCATCGGCAGTAAGTATGATATGTTGGAGCCACACCTCTTACGCAACTTCCGCAAGTATGCCCATAACAACGCTGCACCAGGCGACCTTATCTGGAACTGGCTGGCAGTGGCACAGCATCACGGCCTGCCTACCCGCCTGCTAGACTGGACCTACTCCCCTTATGTGGCTCTGCACTTTGCCACCGAAGATCTTTCTACTTTTGATCAGGATGGCTGTGTGTGGTGCGTAAATTATGTTAAATCAAGAGACTATCTCCCATCTACTTTAAAGAAAACACTCGAGGAAGAAGGGTCAAACGTGTTTACACCGGAGATGCTGAGCCCTGTGGCACCCTCCTTTAAAGCACTCGAAAGTTTTCAGGAAGAAGATTATGTGATCTTTTTAGAACCACCTTCCCTTGATGCGCGCATCGTGCACCAGTATGCCCTGTTCTCTATGATGTCGAAAGTAAAGTCTGAGCTGAATGAATGGCTCGTGCAGCACCCGGAGTTATACTTTCGGGTAGTTATTCCAGCCAAGCTAAAGTGGGAAATAAGAGACAAGCTTGATCAGGCCAATATTACAGAGCGTGTATTATTGCCGGGTTTATCAGGACTCAGCCAATGGTTAAAGCGCCATTACACACATAAATAAAATTTTCACTAAGTTCTGGTGGTTATTAGAAGCCTTTGCTGCGTAAATTATTATATTCAGCACACAATACACTTTTAAAATTTTAATTTTGATGAACCCGCGCAAACTACTACTGAAAAACATTCTTTTTCAGACAGATGCTTCTACCGACTTTAAATCACATCTAAACTTTTTAACCAGAAAAGCCAAAACAGCTGCACTTATTTGTGGCTTATTCGTAACTGCTTCCTGCTCACAGGAGCAAGAGGCGCAGACTGCTACTGCAGCAGCAAAGCAACCTGCGGAAGTAACGCTGCCTGACACGACCGCCATCAACTCAGTAGCTACAGACACTGCTGCTGCAACCACTGACACAGCTGTAACAGCTAAAGCTGAGGAGCCTAAAGTTGACAGTTCATACCAGTACCCTGGACCTAAACCACTGCCGGGTGCCATACTTCCGCACAAGCGGATCCTTGCCTATTATGGTAATCCGCTGTCCAAGCGCATGGGTATACTGGGAGAGTTCCCGGAAGACCAGGTATTGGCGAAACTGGATCAGGAAATAGCCAACTGGCAAAAAGCCGACTCCCTTACGCCTATTCAACCTGCCTTGCATGCGGTTGTGGTTACTGCCCAGGGCCACCCTAGCGCCGGGGGTAAGTACCGCCTTCGTATGTCTGATAAAATGATTGACGGAGTGCTGGAGATGGCTAAAAAGCGTGATGCCATTGTTTTCCTGGATGTGCAGGTAGGTCAGAGTACACTTCAGGAAGAATTGCCTGCGTTGACAAAGTACCTGCAAATGCCAAACGTACACTTAGGCATAGACGCGGAGTTTTCTATGAAAAATGGTGGCGTACCGGGCAGACGAATCGGCACTTTTGATGCCGCAGATATTAACTACGCAACCAAGTTTCTGGCGGACCTGGCAAAAGAACATAACATCCCGCCTAAACTGTTGATCGTGCACCGCTTTACGCAAGGCATGATCACCAATACCGAGGATATTAAGCTTCGGCCAGAAGTACAGATCGTCATGCACATGGATGGTTGGGGACCTCCTTCCCTTAAAAAGGACACGTTCCGCCGCTACATCAAAAATGAACCGGTACAGTTTACTGGTTTCAAGATCTTCTACAAGAACGACACAAAGAACAATTCCCGCCTGATGAGACCTGAGGAAGTGCTGGCGCTTAAACCGACGCCGATGTACATTCAGTATCAGTAGGAAAACACAGCTAAAATAAATACTACCCTGGCTCTGAACCAGAAAGGTACTGTAGGTATAGACTACTGCTGTAAACAAGCAGTAGTTTCAGAACTGTCTGGAAGATGAAGGTAACAACAATGCCCCGCCTGTACTTTAGGCGGGGCATTGTTGTTTATTTCTCCATGTAAGGCTGCCAGTTTACAACAAGCACCTTCTCTCCCTCGAGCAGCAGATAGCCATAGTCGTAGCAGAAGTGGTAGGTGTTGCCTTTGCTGGTGCTTAACTCACTCGAGCACGAGAGCAAGCACTTCATACGCCTTTGGCACAAGCCGGATCATCGCATAACGAAGCTGTTGAAAAGCAGCGAATTGGTTAAGTATAGCCAGACTTATAAGTGTTTTGTAACGCACAAAACGCCGGAGGCGATCGAACTGCTGCACAGGCACTTTCAGGGGGTGGCGCTGGTTGATGCGCGTTACCTGAACAGACCCAGGAGACTTCGACCAGCAATGGGCGCTGTGATCACGTCGGGGAACCTGCAGTCGGAGCCGCTGGCTAAGCTGCCCGAGCTACCCATTATCAGATTACAGCCGCTGGAGCACAATGGGAAGACGCTCATCCAGATCTCTTTTCCTTTCAACGAGCTGATTTATAAAACCCTGAGATGCAGCTCCTGCTGCCAGTGGCTACAAGAGCCAAGGTGCTTTGCCGTTGGCACCGAGGCCGCGAGCCTGCACCAGCTGCTCGACGATGTGCAGGGAACGGCACAGGTGTGGCTAAGCAACACGATGAAGATAAATGACATGACCATTATGCGCAGGCTTTGGGAGCAGACCTACAGCAAGGGAGCCGGATATATTACCTGTCCGCTTCCCTACCTGGAAAAGCTGTACCTGCTTAACTATTCGCTTAACACTATCCGCACTTACCACTCCCTGCTGCTGCGCTTCTTTAACGGGCACAGCGAACTAGGTCTGGAGAAGATTAACGCTTTTGCAACGGAGGAGATAAACCAGTACCACAGGCAGATGGTGCAAAGTCAGCAGTACTCCTACTCTTTTGTAAACCAGAGCATTAATGCCGTAAAATTCTACTTTCACCGGGTGCTGGGCCGGCACACCCTGGATCTGAGCCAGGTGGAGCGGCCCGAGAAAGCCGACCGGCTGCCCACCGTGCTAAGCAAACAGGAAGTGCAACGGATTCTCTCCGCCACTGTCAATCTTAAGCACCGATGTCTCCTGCAACTGCTCTACGCAGGCGGACTACGGATCGGAGAAGTCATCAACCTGAAAACTACGGATGTGCAATCCGACAGAAACCTGCTTCTTATACGCGGGGGCAAGGGCAAGAAGGACCGCACCACGCTGCTCTCGCAGAAACTGCTGGAGAGCCTAAGGGCATACTATAAAGTATACAGACCAAAAGTATGGCTCTTTGAGGGGCAACACGGGGGCCAGTACACCACCGACAGCATTCGTAACGTATTCAGGGACTGTGTGAAGAAGGCTGGCTTACAAAAAAAAGGTAACGCCCCACTCGCTACGCCATTCCTTTGCCACGCACCTGCTGGAGCAGGGTACGAACCTGCGTTACATCCAGTCTTTGGTGGGGCACAAGAGCAGTAAGACCACCGAAATCTACACTCACATCACTAGCCATGGGCTGGAGAGCATCGTCAGTCCGCTTGACAATCTGCAAATAGTACCTATATTAGCTAAAGAATATACTATAGAGCATGGAAGAAACGGCTTATCGGAAATTTGGGTACTGTAAAAAGGAGTTTTTACAACTCAGCTCATAGTACGGATAACCGGAACAGCTCCTTATACACTATAGTTGTGCTTAACTTGAATCTACTAATATTCACAAACATGAAAACAATCCTCTTTTCACTCCTATTCATTTTGCTTTTTTCTTGTTCCAATAAATCAAGTGAATCAATAGAAATATCAATTGATGATACGTCGGAAATTGTCCTTAAGAATGATCTACCAAATTTGCTAGCACACATAGAACAGAACAGTCACGAAGAATATTTAATAGCATTATCGAAGACAACGGATGAGATAGCTAATTTATGGACCGCTAACCCTGAGAATATCTCAGTAACAGGATTTGTGAAGTTGTCTGGACTTGATGAAAAAATTACAGGATATACTCAAAGGAATAATATTGTCGAAAAAATAAACTATATACCTGAGCCTATTATCAGCTCTTTCAAAAAGGAAGCTAAATGTTATTTACCTGACGAAGAAAGTAAAGTAAAGTAAAGAGAAGTTTGACCTTAGCATTTGAAGAATCTGAAACGGCCATGAGAATATTGATTGAAGAGAAGCTATAAAAAAACAAAGCACAATCACACCCATAAGTCAGTTACGCCGCCTTATAGCCAAGTCCGTTATATGCGATTTCAAAATATGAATTGCTGTTTTAACAAAGTTTCACTTTAGGGCAACTTTCTGTATCTTTGCTTCGTGAATAATAAAGGAAAACATCGGAGAGTAATTTTCTATAAAGAGTACTTTCAAGAATTCTTTCTAAAGCAAAGGGATAAGGTGAAAGATAAGATTATCTGGACCCTTGGCTTAATTGAAGAACTTGAAAGGGTTCCTGAAACCTATCTCAAACATTTAGAAAATACTGACGGACTTTTTGAGATTCGGGTACAGCAAGGAAGTGACATCTTTCGGATTTTCTGTTTTTTTAATGAAGGGAAATTAGTGGTTTTAGCTAATGGCTTTCAAAAGAAAACCCAGAAGACGCCGAAAAAGGAAATAGAAAGAGCATTAAAAATCAAAGGAGAATATGAAAGCGGGAAATAAAAATATCATGACACTCGACCAGTTCAAAGAAAAGCACTATGGTAAAGTAGGAACCAAAAAGCGTGATGAATTGGAAGAAGGGTACGAAAACTTTAAGATAGGCGCTCTGATTCATGAAGCCAGATTAGAAAAAGGTTTAACCCAGGAAGAGTTAGCTGCAAAAGTTGGAACCTCTAAATCCTATATCTCCAAAATTGAGAATAATATAAAAGAAGTACGTTTATCAACCTTAAAAAAAATCATTGAGCTAGGTTTAGGCGGACATCTAGAGCTTTCAATCAAATTATAATCCTAAAGAAAGAAGCAAAACCACATATAACCCGGCGTAGCTTCAACCTTTACTCCGTTACAGGCTCAGGCTACGCAAACCCGTCAGACTGTCTAATAACATCCTTCTTCCGGCAAGCTTTGTCAAGATAAGTGTCTAAGTGACGAGATACCTATCCACTTGGGCCATGAAATTCAAACAGGTCTACAGCCGGGACGAACCTCCCGGTGGCGGGGCCAGTCTGGAGGAGCTGATTTCCCCCGACAACGAAGTGCGCTTTATCGACGCCTTTGTCGATTCCCTGCCTTTGGAGAAGCTGGGCTTCCGCACCGAATTCCCCGAGAACGGGCGCCCGGCCTACCATCCCACTGTTTTGCTCAAGTTGCCGGTCTACGGCTACCTGAACCGCATCCGATCCTCAGTGCCATCGCAACCTGGAGGTGATGTGGCTGCTGGGCCGGCTGGCCCCCGACCACAATACCATTGCCAACTTCCGCAAGCACAAGTCAAAGGCCATCACCCGCGTTTTCCGCGCCACAGTGAAGATGGCCGGGCACTTTGACTTGGTCGGCGGGGAGCTGTTGGCCGGCGACTCCACCAGGCTCCGGGCGCAGAACTCGAAGAAGAACAACTACAATAGGGGCAAGATCGCCCGCCACCTCACCTACATCGAAAGCCGGCAGATGATCATCCGAAACACCATCACGGAAGCGGCCTACAACGTGCAGGCCACCATGGACGCCCGGCACTGCCTGCCCGTCGACTACCGCATGACCAACCACAATGACTGCAAGGCCAAGAGCATTGTTCGCAACAGCACTTTCACCGCCCTCTTCGACAAAGGCTACAACCTGCGCCGCCTCCTCAAGATCGTCGGCCTGGAACGGCTGCTGGCCCATTCCAGGGCCTGTGCCGCCTGTTTAGCCTTCCTGAGCAGCTGGAGAGCCTGCTGTCGGGGCTTTAGCCAACGTATAAAACGAACGGCGATAGTGCAATATACCTGCAAACCAATGTCTTCAAACAAGAAACGAGCCGAGGTTTTTAAACAACTGACGTTGGCGGTCAGACTAAAAAATACCGTAAGTATTGAATAAACTAATCAATTCAATATTGAAATGACATTAGACGATTTAGGATATAATGATAAACTTGAAAAATTAAGGAATGAGAACAACCTGAAAGGGTTTGAGATTGGAAGAGTAATATCAGAGCATAAGGAAAGATATATTGTAAAAACTGAAAAAGGAGAGTTTGAAGCCGAGATAACGGGGAATTTAAGATTTACAGCAAAAAGTCGTGAAGACTTTCCAGCCGTTGGCGATTGGGTAGCCATAACAATTCATGATTCAGGCTTTTCCATTATTCACAGCATATTTCCAAGATTCTCTGTTATTTCCAGGCAGGACATTGGTAAATCCGGAGAGATACAAATTATAGCAACAAATATTAATTATGCATTATTGGTGCAGGCCGCTGACAGGGATTTCAATATCAACAGACTTGAGAGATACATGACCATTTGTAATTCTTCAAAGGTTAGTCCCATTATAGTACTAACTAAGATTGATTTAATTGATGAACATCTGACTTTGGAGATCCTGGATAAAATAAAAGCCCGAATTAATAATGTACCGATAGTTGCCTTAAGTAATGCATCACAAGAAGGCTATGACAATCTAAAAGCGATAATAGAAAAAGGTAAAACTTATTGTATGCTTGGTTCTTCAGGTGTTGGAAAATCCACTCTGTTAAATAATCTTTCCGGCAAATCTGTAATGCGAACAGATACAATTAGCCAGAGTACAAACAAAGGGAAACATATTACTAGTCACAGAGAATTAATTGTTCTTGAAAATGGCGGAATATTAATTGATAATCCGGGAATGAGAGAAGTAGGCATTGCCGATTCAACAAGCGGATTAGAAATTACTTTTGATAAGATAATCAGGCTTGCTCAGAATTGTAAGTTTAAAGATTGTACGCACACGAATGAGGCAGGATGTGCTGTGATTGAAGCCGTTGCAAAGGGAGAAATAGACCAGGCTTTCTATGAAAACTACCTGAAACTTGAAAGAGAGAAAGCTCATTTTGAATCTACGGTTGCTGAAAGACGGAAAAAAGATAAGGAATTCGGAAAAATGGTTAAGAATTACAAAAAGAACATCAATAAGAAAAATTGAAGCTCTGAGAATAGAAGCCCAAACCGCTTACATACGTTTGGTGTCACTTTACTACGCATCATGAGTGAAGGCGTTTATTGCTAAAAGTAGTTTCATAGGGATACAGTAAATGCTCATCAAAAAACCTTAAATCTATTATTGATTTGTTGACTTGCAGGTGCTTTTCTTTATCCTCTCACGGATAAAATTGCCGGCAATCTATATAAGGACTACAGCTTTAACTCAACATTTTTGTTTCAATTGGGCTATTCACTAATCGTAGGCTAAGGTTTTCCCAATGCCCCACCATCGCCAATACGTAAACCGTTAGCAACACTGGCCTCCCGTGTAACCCGACATATATTCCCAGAAAACAAAGAAACGTTTGACAATCCTACCAATAGGCTTCTCCACGGCAAACACCCACTGATATCAAGTAAGTCCATCTGTCTCAGCTATATGTGACATTTAGTCAATTTTGCAATAGGTGCTTCATTGATCCTGAACATTCATCGGTTTTATCACCTTTTTAGGGTATTTCATCACATTTAGTTGTTGTTATTCTAAATCATCCATATTCTTACTTTAACAAACCCCTTTCTTAAGCATTAAGGGGCATGAAGTATAGTATTAGCGAGGTAAACTTAAAGAATTAACACAAACTTTGCCAATAGAATTGAGATGGATCCTTCCTCAGTATTTGGCGGGTTTTTCATTAATAATCAACACGTTAAGTCATGTTAAAGAATAATCTAAAAATCGTTATCCGGATACTCTGGAAAAACAAACTTTTTTCATTAGTCAATATACTGAGTTTGTCTTTGAGTATGGCAGTTGGTGTTATTCTTTTTACATACATAAAAGCCACTTACGATGCAGACCATTTTCATCCAAATCTAAATCAAATAGTGCGGATACTCACGCAGGAAACAAATGAGGTGGAACAAACCAAATGGGCTACAGCTCCATTGCCGTTGGCGCCTCAAATGGAGAGCGTCTCTTATATTGAAAAAACGGTAAAAGTACGCCTGGCGGGAAAACACAACTTGCAAACCGATAAAGGTGATATACCAATTGATATAAAATTTTCAGAGCCTTCCTTTTTTGATGTTTTTGGCTTCAAACTGTTGTCAGGTAATGCACAAAGCCTTACAAATAATCCCACTTCCCTTTTTTTAACCGAAAGAACAGCAGAAAAGATATTTGGCAACGCCAATGCTTTAGGGCAAACGGTTCAATTTGAAAACTTAGGTTCTTATACCGTTGAGGGAATTATCCAGGACCCGCCTTTAGAAACACACCTACCCATTGAAGCAATGCTTTCTATCAATGCTGCTGGATTGCTTGAAAAAAAAGGAGTAATCAGTAATATTTCACAAAACTGGGGAGACTTCAAGAGCTCAGCAATTTATGCCCGTTTAAAATCAGAAGATGATTTAAAGCAGCTCAATACCACGCTCCAAAACTATACCCGGAGATTGGATAAGAGCAATCTTCAATTTTTGGCACAACCCATAGAGGCTATTACCCCTCAAAACGATGACATTAAAAATGACCCCAATGCGGTCGGCAGTTGGGAGGGCATAAAAATACAGCTAATGTTAATTCTATCCTTAACCCTCTTATCAGCTTTCAACTACATCAGTTTGACATTGGCGCGTGCCTTCTCCCGAGCGAAAGAAGTAGGTATTCGCAAAACAATAGGCGCAACAAGACGGCAAATTATAAGTCTGTTTTTAATGGAATCAACCCTTGTTTCCCTGCTTGCTTTGTTGTTTACAATGCCATGTGTTGAAATTTTAATGCACTATGTACCTGACCCTGACATGGAAGTGGCGTTTTCTTATGATACAACCTTAATTTTAGGCTTATTGACCTACGCAGTTATCACAGGCTTAGTAGCTGGAGCACTTCCATCATGGTTATTGTCAGCATTTAAGCCTATACAGGTTTTGCGTAAAATGAAGAATATTAAGCTGTTCCAGAGTGTTGCCATTTACAAAGCTTTGATTGTCGTACAATTTTCCGTGACCATTATGCTGATGATAGTGGTTGTCATATTAGCCGATTATGAATTGAAAAGTCGTGCAATCATTAGCTCAACCGTGTCACCCCATGTGCTGACACTTGATTTAAAAGGTGAAAACTATGAAAACCTGCAAAACGAAATAAGTCAGTTAAGCCAGGTAGAAACGACTTTGGCAACTAACTGGTATCATGAGCTAATTCAAATTGGCAAATCTTCTGTAACATTTAACGATAAAACTCTCGAAATAAATTACGTAAGTATTGACCCAAAAACAATTGAAACAGAAGGTATCACCCTAAAATCCGGGCAAAATTTCCCTGAAAATATGCCTAAAAGTACTGAGCAATATGTGTTGGTGAATGAAGCTGCCGCAGAAATAATAGCTTCTGAATCGGAGACTTTAGTGGGGCAAACCCTATTACTAGATTCTGCCTATGTACAAGTCATTGGCATCATGCCCAATGAAGTTATTGGCGCACAACGGCCTCTGATTTATCGGTATCTGCCAAATGAAATAGCCACCTTAATCATAAAAACAAATCCAAACGCAGAATTGGAAGCAACCAAAGCCGTTCAAACCTTGTGGAAAAACCATTTTCCTGAAAAAACATCAAATCTTTATAATTTAAAAGAACACCGTTATTCAGGACCAAGCAGTGGAGATAGAATAGGTTTGTTTGGAGGCGCTGCTCTGATTGTCATGATAATCGCTGGTTTGGGCATTTTGGGCATAGCCAGTTACTCTGTAGAAATACGCACTAAAGAACTGGGTATAAGAAAAGTATTAGGAGCAAGCAACAAAGAATTGGTGTGGGCAGTTACCCGTAATTTTGGCATTCTTATGCTAATTGCCGGACTTATTGGCGCTCCACTGGGCTTTTTTTGCGGTGATTTAATCAGACAAGATTTAGGCAGCAGACTTGTTGATTTGAGTTTTATAAATATAAGCATAGGCTTTGGTTTGGTTGCCATATTCGGGCTATTGACAGTTCTATCCCAAACCATTCGAGCGGTGCATATTGAACCTGTAAAAGTTTTAAAAGCAGAGTAAAATAGTATATATTAGTTGGCAGGTTATGACGATGGCGAGCCAATTAATGCTATTCCGCGACACTATGACCACAATGTAAAGACCGACTATATTTGCGAGAAGAGGAGCACATGTTGCTAACAAAATGATAATAAAAGCAAAAATGAAGAAAACTTTTATTCCGCTCATTACCTTATTACCAGTCGGCATACTTGCTTATATGTATAACCTGATCAGTTTACTTTTGCTTGTAGCGATTGCTCTAAGCTTGGCAGTATTACTAGTGGCAGGTGTGGTAAAAGCTTTTCACTCTAACCTTAGTGCAAGGTGGTGGAGAGTGCCTTGCATGATAACAGCAGTATGTGTCGCAGGAGTTATAATCGGACTGTTTCGTCCCCTGGAGCCTGCCGTGGTACACTCCGGTGATGCTAGTGACAAGCTAGCTCACGCTTACAAAACCGACCAGGCAGACCGAATGACCATCAAAGCATACCTCAGCATGCTAAACGACAGCATGGCGAAGCGAGACAGCATCAGGCTCGAGCAAGTCACCCTGCTCTACAAGGAGAGTCAGATTAGCAAGCCAATAGATAAATTTCATGCCGCTTTTATTTTCCACCACAGCAAGAAGAGCACACTCTTTGAAACAGCTCAGAAACTCGCTGGTGAAGCGGCTTCTGTAAGCGAGCTGAAGGATAACTACGTAGTGCAATGGCTAGCCAAAGCTACTTATGACAGATGGATGGTTTCTTTGGGTAAAGCACAGAAATACGGGACTCAAGACAAATTTAGCGTGAGTGTAGAGTAGATACATTAGAAAGCAGTAGTTTTCTCTTTATGAATACTTCTGCCCAATACTAAGAAACTCATTGCCTGACCACACTTAAACTTTAACTGCGCCATAGTTTAACCCAGTCCGTTGCCTCTACTTTAGATTCTACGCAGAATGATAAGACCATATACCAGTAAGGATGATGATGAGCTTATAGCTTTATTAAGACTTAATACTCCACAGTATTTTGATGCCGCAGAAGAATCCGATTTCATTGATTACCTGCAACATCATGTAGAAGATTATTTTGTGGTTGAGGAAAATGACAGAGTGGTTGGATCAGGAGGAATCAATTATTTTCCTGAAAACAGATCCGCCCGAATATCATGGGATATCATTCACCCGGACCTCCAGGGAAGAGGCATTGGCAGAAAGCTGACGCTGCATAGGATTGCCCTACTTAAAAACAATCCTTCAATTGATTGGGCAATAGTCAGAACAACCCAACTTGTCTATAACTTCTATGAGAAGATGGGGTTTGAGCTGGAAAAAACAGAAAAGGACTTCTGGGCCAAAGGCTTTGACCTTTACCAAATGAGAATGAAGGTCGGGTAAATTACTCTAACTGTGATTCAGCCTCAGTACATATCCTACTTCCTTCAGGATTCTTTACGAATCCCTTTTATCCATTTATCTACTACCTCTACCAGCTCCTGGTTAAAATTTTCCCGAATAAAAGCACCAAACTGTTGACTCTGTTGAAGCTTTAGTAAGTCCTGGATTGTACCAACTTTGATAAAGCCATGATCTGTACCCGGAAGAAAATGATAAGTAGCCGACCCAGGATGCATCTGGTTTATTGAATTTACCAGCAGTTTTGTGTTAGCAGGGCTTATCGCAGCGATGTCCGCCTCTCCGTAAATAGCCAGCACATTTGTATCCGCCTCACGCCATGCCTTATGAAAAGGGGCCTCCTGTATGCCCTGCATAAAGGAGTAGTGCCTGTCAAACACATGCCCTTTCCCGTCGTAGTTGAAGCTTTGCTCCAGAGCTGCTTTATACTCCGGTTTTTGCACAAGCTCCTCCGGCGATTTCTTCTGAATCATAAATTCATATGTCAGTGGCCCCATAACCCGCATATCCTCATCTATCTGAACCGGATCACCGCCTACCACCGTTCGTTGCTCCCTGAAAACATCCAGCATATACTCATACCATGGTTTACCTGCTACGCCGTAAGCAATGATTCCCTTCACTTTATTATCCATGGCAATTATAGGTGCGGTATTCGCTCCTAAAGAATGTCCAAAAAGGAAAACATTTTCTGCATCTACAAAATCATATCCTTTTAGTTTTATAAGCCCTGCAGAGAAAGCTGCCAGTTCTTCTGGATAACCGATCTCCGTACAGGGAGCACTACCCTGGCTATCACCTGAACCTGGTTTATCCATTTTAAAAACGGCATACCCTTTCTGCACCAGGCCATCCATTAATTTCTGCTGGGGATCATAGGGCGGCAGGTTATCTATAGAGTTACAACCATAACCCTGGATAAAGAAAACTGCAGGAAACCTGCCTTTACCCTTTGGCTTTTTTACAATGGCTCTTGCATACCCTTGATCAAATCTAACTTCATCATAAATTACATCAGCCGCAGGGTCTGTTTCCTTTGGCATAGGTTTTACCTTATCTTTTAAAGACAACCTTTTTCCGCCCCGGTTTACGATTACCGCTACAGGCTCGCCGGTTGTAAAAGTCTTCGCTGTGGCTACCACATCTGCCGATGATCTGATATCCGTATTGTTTATTCTGAGTATTACATCGTTTGGCTGCAATTTAAGTCCGGCGGCAGTGCTGTTAGGTATAACGGCTACCACTCTCCCGCCCTCTGTCGATTTCAAGCTGTAAGCTGCGGCCAGGGAATCAGTAACAGGGGCAATCTGTACTCCTAAAAACGGCCTACGCTTCAGGTGCTGGGCATTTGCCTCTTCTAAGGTGCCAGCAGTCAGAAAAGCTGCAACAGTAAGTGCAAATAACAATTTCATAGTTCAAGAGTTTAAAGATCAATAGGTTAATCACCTTGATAAAGTTAAAAAATTTATGTTTATTAGGCTTTACTAGTTATAAGAAAAAAATAATTTAAAAAAAGTTAATATTCAGGAGCAAAAAGGCCTTGCTTTTGCGTTACAAGAATAGAGCCTTCAGGCTTTACACAATCTTGTAAAGTATACCCTGTCCCGAAGCGCCAGAAACCTCAAACCGAGATCCTATGACGCAATACTTACGAATATCGCAGCTACTGAACTTCCTGGTCAGGTTCATCCAGATCATCATTGTTTTCCCGATGGCTGTGCTGCTCAGCTTCTATATCGAACCCTTCGCCTCCCTCGACTATGAGTTACACTTCCTGGTGTGCCTGATGTTTGCCGCTGCGGTTTCAGTTATTGTCACTAAAATCAGCAGAAAACTTATCGTAGTCATGTTTATTGGTATTTTGGGAGTCTTTGCCTTTAACCGCACTTTCAAGGACCAGACGCTGGATGGTATATATGCGGACTATAACGCGATGCTGGTGAACATGACGAGTAACCCACATAAGGTGTCTTACTTTAAACCTGTAAGGGGTACTTATTTTCAGGATCAGCGTGTAAGAAGTGCCATGCAATCCACTCACCCTAAAGTGCGTGCCTTTGCCGTTGAGAATTCTACGCGGTATTTCCATGATGAGTATTACCGTAAATTCGGAAAAGCGACCCGTTACTTCTCGCTGTTCAAGCACATCCGCCTGAATTGGAAATATGTAAACGATCCTTTGGGTATGGATTATTACTCTCCTCCCACAGAAAGCATGGGCTTGCTGGCAGGCGACTGTGATGACTACGCGATCCTGATGGCTTCTTCAGTAATGGCAATTGGTGGCGAGGCACGCGTTGTTATCTCTCCAAATCATATGTATACTGAGGTTAAAGTGGGTACAGTAGACGATATTGAAAAGATAAGCTATGCCCTTCGCACTTTGTTCCCAGATGAGATAAGCGGGGGAAAGATTCACTTCCACGAAACTGGTGGCGACCTATGGATCAACTTTGACTATACAGCACAATACCCTGGAGGACCATTTCTGGAGCCAGAGCTTTATAGTGTTATCACTTTTAATAAGTAATTTCGATCATATGCTTGTGCTACCTGTATGGCTTTAAGCAAAACTCTATAATAATTTATTAGCCCTTATTTTGTAAACTTGCGCCTGCTAATGCAGGCGTTTTTAATTTTCACAACAGGCTAAAACCTGCTTTACAAAGCCATGAGAGATTGGGTTATACGGTACAGCTTCTTTTTTGCGGGGCTGCTTTTGTTTGGTTTAGGAAATGCTTTGGCGGTAAAAGTAAAGTATCTCGGCCTGCACCCCTGGGAAGTCCTGAACGTAGCCTTCTGGCAGAAATTCGGCTTTACCATAGGTACCTGGAGTGTTCTTACAGGGTTGGTCCTTGTGGGAATATCCTGGTTCATGAACAAGAAATATATCAACATTGGCACCTTTCTGAACGCGCTGCTGATCGGTCCTTTTATGGACTTGTTTCTGTGGCTGGATATTTTACCGGAAGCCACACACACCTGGGTTGATTACGCTTACCTGCTTACTGCAATCGTAATAGGCGGAACGGCAGGAGGATTATATGTTGCAGGCGGTATAGGGGCAGGTCCACGAGACGGCTTCATGCTTTCCATCTCTGACAGGACGGGCCTTTCTATCAGCAAAGCCAGAATTATTGTGGAATCGGTGGCACTGATTATTGGTTGGTTAATGGGAGGGCCTGTGGCTATTGTTACGTTCTTTTACACTCTGCTCTTCAGCCCGATATTTCAGTTTACCCTCAAGTTTTTTGTAAAACTGCGGGACAGGATTACCACAACGGAACCCCCCAGGCAGGTAAAGGCCTAACCCTTACGTTTACATAATCCTTTTAAACTTATTACCTTTATTCAAATTATAAGCTGACAGCAGCAGTGATACCAAATGCAGCTGCATTAAAAACTATACAAACTATGAGCACAGAAGTAAGAAACCTGGAGCCAAAAGCTCTTTGGAACAACTTTGCAGATCTTAACGCTGTACCAAGGCCATCTAAAAAAGAAGAGCGCGTAATCAGGTTCATCAAAGAATTTGGCCAGAACCTTGGTCTTGAAACATATGAAGATGAGACTGGAAACGTGATCATCAAGAAGCCTGCCACCAAAGGTATGGAGAACCGCCAGATAGTGGCTATACAAAGTCACCTGGACATGGTGCACCAGAAAAATGCCGACACTGAATTTGACTTCGACACGCAGGGAATAGAGATGTATGTGGACGGTGACTGGGTGAAAGCAAACGGTACGACGCTGGGCGCTGATAATGGTATGGGCGTAGCCTCTATCATGACCCTGCTTGCCTCAAAAGATATAGCCCACCCCCCTATCGAAGCCCTGTTTACTATTGACGAAGAAACAGGCATGACAGGTGCCATGGGTTTAAAAGGCGGACTGCTGGATGCCAGCATTATGCTTAACCTGGACACCGAGGACGACCATGAGCTGACCATTGGCTGTGCTGGTGGTGTGGACATTACAGCCACAGGCAAGTATGAGCAGGAAAGTACACCGTCGGAAGGGATGAAAGGGTTTAAGCTTACCATCAAGGGTTTGACCGGTGGCCACTCAGGTATGGACATTTACCTTGGGCGCGGGAATGCCAACAAACTGATGAACCGTGTGCTGCTGCAGGTTGTGGAACAGTTTGGCGCCTCCATAGCTCTGATTGACGGAGGCGGCCTTCGCAATGCTATCCCCCGTGAATCTTTTGCCATAGTCGCCGTGCCTGTAGCTGAGGAAAAGAATTTTAAAGCATTTGTAGAAGAGCAAAAGTCAGTTCTGAAAAGCGAGCACGCTACCACAGATCCTAACCTGCAGGTTGTTCTGGAAGAAACTTCTACGCCATCCCAGGTAGTCTCTAAGGATTTTATAGCTCAGTTGCTACGGGCTATCTATGCGTGCCCTAACGGAATTTACCGCATGAGCCCTGATATTCAGCACCTGGTGCAAACTTCTAACAACCTCGCCCGCGTGCTGGTGAAAGAGGGTGAATTTACCCTGCTTTGCTTAACCCGCAGCTCTGTTGATTCAGAAAAGATGGACCTGGCCCGCGCTATTAAATCAGCATTTGAATTAGCAGGCGCCTCTGTAGAGCTTAATGGCTCTTACCCTGGCTGGATGCCTAAGCCGGATGCAACGATCGTTAAATTAATGAGCGACATTTACCGCTCAAAATTCAACGAGGAGCCAGATGTAAATGCCTGCCATGCCGGATTGGAATGCGGCATACTTGGTGCCAATTATCCTGAAATGGAAATGATCTCCTTTGGCCCGAATATCCGTGGAGCACACTCACCTGATGAGAAGGTGCAGATCAGTTCTGTGCAGAAGTATTGGGACTTTTTGCTCGAGACGTTGCAGCGAGTGCCGGAGAAGGTGTAACCGTTCTACTTAATAAAACAGCAGCGGCCGCTTAGACTTTATGCTAAGCGGCCGCTGCTGTTCTTTTAGAGTCATACTTAATAATTATACATCTTCTCGTAATATTCGTGCGCCATTCTGTCAGCATCGAACGCAGGAATCACATCACGCATACTTTGCTTCATGATCTCCATCCACCTGTCCCGGTTCTTATAATAAGTTGGGACGATCTCCTGCTCCAGAATACGCATCATGTTTTCATAGTCAGCATCATCCTGAATATGGTCAGGAAGTGTAACATCTGCGATCGGTATAATAAAGCTATTTTCACCGTGTCGTGCAAACTCAGGTATCCATCCATCCTGAATAGAGAAGTTCACTGAGCCATTCATAGCAGCCGTCATACCACTTGTACCAGACGCTTCGCGGGGTCTGCGAGGGGTGTTCAGCCAGATATCGGAACCTTGCTTCAAATCACGCGATAACTCCAGCTCATAGCCGGTCAGCACCGCAACATTATCCCGCTTATAAGCCACTTTCACCAGCTTGTTGAATATCTGTACTGCGCCATGGTCGAATGGGTATGGTTTACCTGCCCAGATAACCTGCACCGGGAATTCAGGATTATGGATCAACCTGAAAAACCGGTCTATATCACGGAGTAAAAGATCAGCGCGCTTATAGGCAGCAAATCGGCGGGCCCAAACAATGGTGAGAACGTCTGGCCTGAAAAGTTTTCCTGCCTGGTTTGCCACCAGTTTGAAAAGCTGCTTTTTCATTTCAGCCTTACGACGCTTCAGCTCTGCATTATCATCTTTCTCCAATGCCTTCTGCATCGTTTCATCCATCCAGTAAGGCACGTTCTGGGCATTAGTGATAGATTTGATTTCGCATACACCTTCATTGTCGTACCACATCTCACGGGCAACCTCCCCGTGTAGTTTAGATACACCGTTAGATACCTTAGACAATCTCAATGCGGCTAGTGTATGGTTAAACATCAGGGCATGCATGCCTGTGATGTTCCGAACCTCCTCTAAGGGAATCTCATTGAAGAAGCCCATTCTTTCAAGCAAGTGAATATCGTGCTCCTCATTACCGGCTTTCTCAGGTGTGTGCGTTGTAAAGACCATTCGCTGGCGAACCTGATCAACATTTCTGTATTTATGGTACAAATAGAAAGCCAGAGGAAGGGCATGTCCCTCATTCATATGGTGTATGTCAGCCCCACCCAGCGCTTCCACTACTTTGGCACCACCTATGCCCAGCACTATACTTTGTGCAATGCGGGCCATCGGCTCCGGATCATAAAGCCTTTGTGTTATGGTTTGAGCCAGGTGATCGTTTTCAGGAACTTCTGTTGTCAGGAAGTACATCGGCACCGTACCAAATATCTCCGGCTTCAGCACCATCGCCTTTACAACAACAGGATGATTGTTTATATCCACCCGTACTGTAATGCCACTGTACTCTAAATAAGTATAATACTTCTCCTGGAAGAGCACCCGCATCGTCTGGTCTTCGTTTCGCTCCTGATCATAGTAGCCAAACTTCCACAACATACCGATGCCTATCATGTCCTGGTGCAGATCAAATGCACTTCGCATGTGCGAGCCAGCCAGAAACCCGAGTCCGCCAGAGTAGGTTTTCAAAGCCTGATGAATGGCAAACTCCATACTGAAGTAAGCTACTTTCTTCGTATACCTTTTATCTATATCATGAGGGTGTGACCACCTGTTGTACTGTGTCATAGTCAAATTAATTATTCTCCCAAATTGCAGCTTTTATTCGACATTCCTAGAGATAAAACGTCAAAAATAAAGCTGTAAAGGTAGCAAGTTCAGGTCCTTATTATAATAACCTGATTCTATAAACTAATTATAACAGCTACGCCAAAGAAGCCAAAACTGATACAGAAACTGCCTTAATTGAAAGTGAGAGTCACAAACGCCTGAAGATAAGAACTTAAAGCATATGGATGATACTACGACTGTTTATAAGCTCTGGTAAACCCATAGCTATCATTCTGTAAAAAGTAACAAGCACCCATAGAAACTAAATGAAAAAAACCTGGCTAGTGCCAGGTTTTAATACCTTAAAAAGCTTACGTAAAGAATTCAAACCATCTTATGTAAGCTCGTGAAGTAATTTCTTTGTTTTCACACTCAGCGAAAACCAATCATAGTTGTTTCTAAGCATCTGCAGGTTACTTCCTTCTACTATGCCTTGCATTCCTCTTTCGCTCAACGCTTTAGCCAGCACATCATCTTCAATAACAAAAGAATCGACTACCATTCCTTCTTTTACGAATGAGCATTTAAGGCCCAGGTCTTCATTTTTGTAAACTAACAGGTTGCTTTTTGTTAAGCCTTCTTTTAATCTATCCAATTCTTCCATCAGTACTATTAATTTTCATATATCACGTCAGAATCAACTTAAAAGTTCATATCGTTAAATTTTTATCAAAAAATAATCTCTTTGAATTGGTGAATGGCTAATATTCATGGGTGAATCAATCTTTGACTTAGATTTCAATTGGCTTCTACAGTTTCTACAAAGAGATATAGAGCTGACGGTATTCAGCAGCAAGTGCTTCAGGAGGGTAATGTGCGTTTAATCCACTTGGGTTTGGAAGCACCCACAGGCGGGTATCACCAATATATTCCGCCTGCAGACCGGTTTTAGCATCTCTTCGGTTAAATGCTGCTCTGTAAGCTGTTACTCCTAACATGGCAAGCACCTTTGGTTTAAAGGTCAGGACCTTTTCAACCAGTTTCTTGCCTCCCTCTACCAGTTCTCTTGTACTTACCTCAGCTGCCGCTGTGGTGGCTCTCTCAACAAAATTAGTGATACCACAGCCATAGGTCAGCAGCTCTTCTTGTTCATGGGGTTTTAATAGCCGGGGTGTGAATCCTGAGGAATATAAGGTAGGCCAGAACCTGTTCCCTGGCCGGGCAAAATTGTATCCGGTTGCAGCGGTATAAAGACTCGGGTTTATACCACAGAATAACACCTGGAGATCTTTGGCGATTAAATCATCCACTTTTTTACCTGCAGCTGCTGCTATTTCTTCCTTAGTTGGTTTGTAGATTTTGCTCGTCACCTTATGCTTTGATCTTATCCGTAGCACCTTTACGGCATACGTAAAAAAAGTTAGTTAAAACAGTGCAAAAATTCTGTTAACCTTCTGCCCTCCCTATCGTAAAACCAACTTCGGTAATTTAACCATCACTGTATACCGCTCACGCTTGGCAAATATTCTTAGCTATTTCTCTATAGATAGAAGTTATCCGACACCAGGTGGTTTTCTTCCCTTGAAACCATGCACTGGAATCGCTTACAATATGTGTTGAACCTTTTGAAAACGTCAAAGCAATCCTAAAGTGTATCAGGCAGACATCTACGCAACCCGAACTTTTCTGAAAGAATTACTGGAACGCAGCTCCTCTCAAAAGGCCATGGAATGGCTTAACCAGAAGATGGATCTGGCTGCAGCCGGAAAGGACAAAGACTTTTACCTTGCTTTCAGCTCAGCTCCCCGCTTTGTGGGAAAAGAAAAACTACAGTACACCGCAGCAGATGCTCATAAAGCACGGTTGCTGAGGAAAGGATTTGACCCGAGCCGCTGGTTAACCGCCCAAACTGCACGCACACTCCTTTTACTTTCGCTGCCTTACACGGATGCCGGCGCCTTCCAAAGCAAAGTGGAAACCCTTTACAGTACCGCCGACATGGGCGAGCTGGTGGCGCTGTATGCGGCCCTGCCACTGTTGCCCCACCCGGAGCTGTTCCGGAAAAGAGCGGCAGAGGGCTTCCGCACCAACATGGGTGATGTGTTCGAGGCCATTGCCCTCGACAACCCCTACCCTGCCGACTACATGGAGGAGGATGCCTGGAACAACATGGTGCTCAAGACGCTCTTTGTCGGCAAACCCATTTACCGCATCTATGGCATTGAGCAGCGCAGCAACGCAAAGCTTGCCCGCATCCTTTCAGACTACGCGCATGAGCGTTGGTCTGCAGGGCGCCCCGTTTCACCAGAGCTCTGGAGGCCAGTCAGCCCCTTCATTGATGATGTTATCTTAAAGGATATTCAAAAGCTCTTCTCCCAGCCAAACGAACTGGAGCAGGAGGCTGCAGCCCTTGTATGTGCCCAAAGCAACTCTGCCCCGGCAAAGGAACTGCTCAACGCACACCCGCAACTGAAGTCGCGGGTGGAAAACGGCGAGATCACCTGGAGCCTGATCGGTGACAAGACCCTTTCTATGAACAAATAAAATTAAAAGCTAAATAATCTAACCATCCTTTTATTCTGAGCTTATGAATACGCACAACCTGATGCTGATCGACCCGCACATTCACATGACCTCCCGCACCACAGATGACTATGAGCGCATGCGCAAAGCAGGCATCGTGGCCATAATCGAGCCTGCATTCTGGCTTGGGCAGCCCCGCACCGAGGTAGGTTCTTTTAAAGATTACTTCAGCAGTTTGGTGGGCTGGGAGCGTTTCAGGGCCAGCCAGTTCGGCATTAAGCATTACTGCACCATCGGCCTTAACTCAAAGGAAGCCAACAACGAGCCGCTTGCCGAGCAGGTGATGGAACTGCTCCCGCTATTCGTGTGCAAAGAGGGTGTGGTGGGCGTAGGCGAGATCGGCTACGACGACCAGACGCCTGTAGAAGACAAATATTTCAGGGCACAGCTCGAGCTGGCAAAGGAGGTAAACCTGCCCGTGCAGGTGCACACACCGCACCGCGAC
This sequence comes from Pontibacter locisalis, assembly GCF_042684605.1. Taxonomy (NCBI): domain Bacteria; kingdom Pseudomonadati; phylum Bacteroidota; class Cytophagia; order Cytophagales; family Hymenobacteraceae; genus Pontibacter; species Pontibacter locisalis. The sequence continues at coordinate 477,681 of NZ_JBHULU010000021.1, read as the reverse complement.
AAAAAGGCAGGAACCATCAAAAGCATGGAGGTCTGCCTGGAGCACGGCATCTCACCAGACATGGTTATCATTGACCACAACAACGAGGAGACAGTCAAGGACGTTTTGGACAGGGGCTTCTGGGCCGCCTTTACTATATACCCGAATTCCAAGATGGGCAATGAGCGCATGGTGGAGATCATGAAGAAGTATGGTTCGGAGCGCATCATTGTCAACAGCTCCGCCGACTGGGGCGTGTCTGACCCACTGTCCGTTCCCAAGACTGCTTCCCTGATGCTCGAAAGGGGAATCGACATAGAGGATGTGCGCAAGACCTGTTACCAGAATGCGCTGGACTCGTTTGGCAAGAGCGGCCAGATGCACGAGTCTGATTGGCTAACTCCCTCTTCTGTGGACCAGCGCGAGAAATTCTCCGACAACTCCGTATTGCGCGGTGGCCAGACGCCTGTGGTTGGTGAGGTCGCCCCTGACGGAGCACTGGACTCTAATATCGTCCGCTAGCATGACGACAATCGGAGCATACCTTCGACTGATGCGCCCTGCAAACATCGTTACTGCCATAGCTGATATCATGCTTGGTTTCGCAGCTTCCGGAGCACTGATGTCTGTATCCTTGTGGGAGAATGGCTTTGAGATGGCTCACCTACAAACCCTGGGTTGGCTGGTGCTGGCAACAATTGGTCTGTATGGCGGTGGCGTTGTTTTCAACGATGTTTTTGACGCTGACCTGGACCGGGTAGAGCGCCCTGAGCGCCCGATACCAAGTGGTAAAGCAACCGTTACAGGAGCCGCTTTGCTTGGAGGGCTTCTGTTGGCGGGAGGTATACTCGCAGCCTGGCAGGTTTCCCTTATCAGTGCTGCTATTGCCCTGGTGGTAGCCTTGCTTGCCCTTCTGTACGACTGGAAAGGGAAGCACCATCCGGTATTTGGTCCTGTAAATATGGGAGCCTGCCGGGGTGGTAACCTGTTATTAGGAGTAAGCGCAATTCCTGCTGCTTTGGCAAGCCTCTGGTTTATCGCCCTTATTCCTGTTATCTACATTGCAGCTATCACCATGGTTAGTCGTGGAGAAGTGCATGGGGGGAATACAGCTGCCCTGAAAGGAGCTGTTCTGATGTACCTTATTGTATTTGCCGGCATCATCAGTCTGGCACTACTCCCACAGTTCAGACTACTATATAGTATTCCGTTTCTGGTGCTCTTTGCTTACATCATTTTCCCGCCGCTGTTTCGTGCTATGCCAGCCCGTGAACCAAAAAGGATCATCAAAGCGGTTAAGGCTGGTATACTGGCTCTGATTGTGATGAACGCAAGCATCGCTGCCGGTTTTGCCGGGTGGCAGTATGGCTTAGTTGTACTGCTTCTTTTACCAATATCTATTTACATCGCCCGAAATTTTGCAGTAACATGAAATACGCTTTCCGTGTATCGTGCTTTATCTTCCGTAGGATTACAGCATACTTACACTCTTAACATACTAAATCCGTATTCACTCTTATAAACATACCTCTTCCCCATGATGAAGACGATACAACAGAACTTTGCAGTGCAGTTCAGGTATGGGGTTCACTTTACCGAAGATCTCTTTTCAAAGGATAACGAGCTGTTTCTGGATGTACTGCCACAAAACGCTGCAGCTCATCAACGGAAAGTCCTTTTTGTGGTGGACAAAGGAGTGGCAGACGCTAACCCCACACTTTTAGAACAGATCACGGCTTATACAGCAGCACATGCCGGAGTGCTTAAGCAGTTGGCATCACCCGTTGTTATAGCAGGTGGCGAGGAGGCCAAAAACGATCCGGACCTGCTGCAGCAGCTCTTAGCCGCTGTAAATGATTATGGCGTGTGCCGGCATTCTTACCTGGTGGCCATTGGCGGCGGGGCCGTACTTGATCTGGTAGGTTTTGCAGCAGCCATCGCACACCGGGGAATACGCCACATCCGCATCCCTACTACGGTTCTCTCTCAGAATGATTCCGGCGTAGGCGTGAAGAACGGGGTAAACTCCTTTGGGAAGAAGAACTTCATCGGCACCTTTGCTCCTCCCGTTGCTGTTATCAACGACAGCAATTTTCTGCAAACCCTGGAGGACCGGGACTGGCGTGCCGGCATATCGGAGGCTGTCAAGGTAGCTCTTATCAAGGATGCCAAGTTTTATAAAAAGATAAAAGAAGACGCGCAAAAGCTGGTGAACCGTGATATGGAAGCTATGCAGCAGCTTATTTATCGCTGCGCTGAACTGCACGTGGAGCACATTGGGGGAGCAGACCCATTTGAATTCGGTTCTTCCCGACCATTGGACTTCGGGCACTGGGCTGCGCACAAGCTGGAGCAGATGACTGATTACAGGCTTCGCCATGGCGAGGCTGTAGCTGTTGGAATAGCTCTTGACGTGGTCTATTCACGACTGAAGGGAATGATTACCGAAAAGGACTGCAACAATGTTCTTGACTTGCTGCAGACCTTGGGCTTCGATCTGTTTGTACCGGAACTGACTCATAAAGAGCAGTCTGGCCAGCTTACTATCGTCAGAGGGCTAAACGAATTCCGGGAGCACCTGGGGGGGAAACTCACTATAATGTTATTGACAGGAATTGGCGCCGGGGTGGAAGTTAATCATATGGAGGAGGCACTTATTTCAGAGGCTGTAAAAACACTTAAGCAAAAACACCAACCCCAAAAGCTTTCACAAGTATAATCACTGGTAGAGCCGCTGAATTACACCGGTTGATTTTTAACCAAAGACGCAAGCCATGTACCTGGATAAAGGATATCATCTCACTTACTGTACCAATATCCATCCCGGAGAGTCCTGGGACGAAGTATACCAAAACTTAAAAACATACCTGCCACCTCTCAAAGAAAAGCTGTCCCCGGACAAGCCTTTTGGCATAGGTCTGCGGTTGTCACATCTGGCGAGTAAAGAGTTACTGGGCAATGATGTGCTGTCCGAGTTTAAGCAGTGGCTTCAGGATCAGGACTTATATGTTTTCACTATAAATGGATTCCCTTACGGCGAGTTTCACCACCACGAGGTAAAGGACCAGGTGCATAAACCTGACTGGACAACGGAAGCCCGCTTAAGCTACACTGTGAGACTGGCAAAGATATTGGCCGAGTTACTTCCCCGCGAAATGGAAGGAGGCATTTCTACTTCTCCACTTTCTTATAAACCCTGGCTGCTGGAAGAGGATGACTCTAAGGTAAAAGCTATTTATACCAGCTGCACGGATAACCTGATCAGCCTGGTAGAAGCACTGTTGGAGATCAAGCAAAAAACCGGCAAAACCATACATGTTGATATAGAACCAGAACCAGACGGGCTTTTGGAGAACTCAAAGGAGGTAATCAAATTCTATAACGAATGGTTATTGCCTGTAGGCCTTAAAAAGCTCCAGGATACAAGAGGCCTCACCAAGGATCAGGCGCAGGAAGCGATCTTCAGGCACCTGCAGCTCTGTTATGATGTATGCCACTTTGCTCTTGCATTTGAAAAGCAAGCCGAAGCCTTGTCCAAATTGAAGCATGCCGGCATCAGAATCGGTAAAATACAGCTAAGTGCAGCTTTGAAAACCAAGTTACCGGAAGATATAGAAACCCGTAGTGAAATTGCAGAAACCATGTCAACCTTAGCCGAATCTACTTACCTGCACCAGGTGGTGGAGCGCAGCGATGACGGAGAATTAACCCAGTATCCGGACCTGACTTTTGCGCTACAGCACATCCGGAAACCGAATGCCATAGAGTGGCGCACGCACTTCCATGTGCCATTATTTACCGAAGAGTACAGCGGTTTGCAGTCGACACAGGAGGATGTAGCGGAGGTGCTGCGGATATTACAAAAAGAACCGGTAACACAGCACCTGGAGGTAGAAACCTATACCTGGGAAGTGCTGCCTGAAGAAATTAAAAAAGATTTAGCAACGTCTATTCAGCGTGAGCTGGAATGGGTTCTTAAAAACATAAAAACAGATCAAGATGCAGAAAACGGTAGTTCTGAACGTGGTAGGCCTCACCAGGTCACTCATCGGTAAAAACACTCCTTTTCTGGCCAAATGGGCAGCAGAAGCACAACAAACAAGTATAAAGCCAGTACTCCCGGCCGTTACCTGTACCGCGCAATCCACTTACTTAACCGGCAAGTGGCCTTACGAGCACGGCATTGTTGGCAACGGATGGTATTTCCGGGATGAGGATGAGGTAAAACTTTGGCGCCAATCAAATAAACTGGTTCAGGCACCTAAAGTGTGGGAAGTTGCACGCGCAGCGGATCCAAACTTTACTGTGGCAAATATGGGCTGGTGGTACAACATGAATACCTCTGCCGATTATACCCTTACGCCGCGTCCACAGTACCTGGCCGATGGTCGTAAGCTGCCCGATTGCTATACACAACCCGCCGACTTGCGCGACAAGTTACAGGCTGAGCTGGGGACTTTCCCACTGTTCAACTACTGGGGACCAAAAACCTCCATCAAGTCAAGCAGATGGATTGCAGAAGCAAGTAAAATCACTGATAATCTGTACGACCCGACACTAACCCTCATATATTTACCCCACCTGGATTATAACCTGCAGCGGTTGGGCCCGTCCAACCCACGTATTGGCAAGGACTTGCAGGAAATAGATGCTGTGGTGGGTGATCTGATAAAATTCTATGAGGCAAAAGGTGCCAGTGTAATGGTGCTTTCTGAATATGGCATTTCAGACGTAAACCAGCCAGTGCACATAAACCGCGTGCTGCGTAAAAATGGTTACATTCAAGTGCGTGTGGAGCGGGAAACGGAGTTATTGGACACTGCTATGAGCGCGGCTTTTGCTGTAGCAGATCATCAGGTGGCGCATGTTTACGTGAGAGATCATGACAAAATTCCTGAAGTAAAGCAGCTACTAATGCAGACAGAGGGAATAGATGAAGTATTAGCCGGTGATGAGCGTCACAAGTATAACCTGGCCCATGAACGGTGCGGTGAAATTGTTGTAGTTGCTAAAGCCAATGCCTGGTTCACGTATTACTTCTGGTTAAATGACGCGAAAGCACCAGATTATGCCCGAATGGTAGACATCCACAAAAAGCCAGGGTATGATCCTGTAGAGATGTTTATCGACCCTAATATAAAATTCCCGTTACCATTGGTGGCAGGAAAGTTGCTAAAGAAGAAACTGGGCTTCCGTACAGTCCTGGATATTATCCCGTTGGATGCTACGCTGATAAAAGGATCACATGGCCGTATACCAGAGGATGTAGAAGAATGGCCACTTCTGTTGACGAAAAATAAGCAGGAGGTACCAAAACAAATGCATGCTGTAGATGTATTTAACACAATACTTCAACACCTTCAGGTCCCAAAGCCAGAGCCAACTTTCATTGCAGAAGCGTGAGAGCTATGTGAGCTGCTGAAATCTTTAGCAACCAACGTATGATGCTTCATAGAAGCTAAAACCTACCAGCACGCATATGGAGTAAAGGGAGGTCGTCTTTTTGAATCGTTTATAGCCCTCACCTGTTAATAAGAAAATGTTACAAATATTTTGCTTAATTTTGTAACAATACTTGCTAATTACATCATAGCTTTGTAGCAGGAAACATAAGAAATGAATCTATACCGCCGGATCATATTGCTAACCCTTACGCTGCTGGTGCTCGTCTCCTCGACAGGCATAGCTATGGGTATGCATATTTGTGGCGGTGAGCTGCGTGATGTTACCTTCTTTGGTACCGAAGCAGAATGCCCAATGGAGCAGGAGCGTGAAAAAGCTCCTGCCTGTCATGCTCCCCAGCAAAGCCCGGATGACAAAAGCTGCTGTGAAGATCACCAGATGATCATTAAGCGCCTCGACATTGCGGCCAAGCACAAAGACATTACACTTAATAATCTACAGGACATCAAGCTTATAGCCGCTGTAAAAGCCGTTATACTCCGTTGGTATGCGCCTGAGGCGGACCTGAAGCCGACCTACGCTCTTTACGAGTCTCCCCCCCTGGCCCGCGACATACCGGTGCTGGTGCAGTCTCTCCTTCTATAACCTTTGAACCAGGTGCCTAAGGGTGCGCTGAGACGCTGCAGCTTCACTTTGCTGTGCGCTTTGGCATAGTCATACCTATACTTCAGTTTAAGGCACCTCCTTCTTCTCCGCAATTCCAGCGGTAGTCAATACAATTTGTAAAGGTTTAGAACATCATTAACATGATTGAGAAGTTAATCTCATTTTCACTACGAAACCGCGTGTTCGTACTCCTGATCTCTGCCATCCTTTTTGGCTGGGGAGTTTATTCCGTTCAGACAAATAAGGTAGATGCTATCCCGGACCTGTCGGAAAACCAGGTTATTGTTTTTACTGAATGGATGGGGCGCAGTCCGCAGATTATCGAAGACCAGGTTACCTACCCCCTGGTTACTAACCTGCAGGGTCTTCCGAATGTAAAATATGTCCGGGGAAGTTCCATGTTTGGCATGAGCTTCATTTACATCATATTTGAGGATGACACGGATATTTACTGGGCCAGATCCCGGGTGCTGGAGCGTCTTAATTCTGTAGGTGACCTACTTCCACCAGGAGCAACGCCTACATTAGGACCGGACGGAACCGGTGTGGGGCACATCCTTTGGTATACGCTTGATGCTCCGGGCATGGACCTCGGAGAGCAGCGGGCCGTGCAGGACTGGTATGTCAAATTTGCTCTGCAAAATGTTGAAGGCGTCAGTGAAGTGGCATCTTTTGGAGGGTTTCAGAAGCAATACCAGGTAACAGTAGATCCAAACAAACTCACTTACTACAACATCACTATCCCACAGGTGATACAGGCTGTGCGGGCAAACAACAACGAAGCCGGCGGCCGTAAGTTTGAGCGCTCAGATATTGGCTACATCATTAAAACCACCGGATACCTGAAGTCATCGGAAGAAATCGAGGACATTGCCATCACCACCAATAATACCATTCCGGTAAGGGTAAGCGATGTAGCTACGGTCCAGATGACGGGTGAAAGCCGGCTGGGCATTTTCGACCTGAATGGTGAAGGCGAGGCCGTAGGTGGTATTGTTGTAATGCGCTACGGTGAAAATGCCGAGGAAGTGATAGGGAACGTGAAGGAGAAAATGGCGGAGGTTTCAAAGGGACTTCCCGAGGGCGTGAAGTTTAACATAGTTTATGACCGCAGTGGCCTGATCAACGAAAGTATTAGCTCTGTAAAAAAGACACTTATAGAAGAGATGATTGTGGCTTCTGTTGTGGTGTTTCTATTCCTTTTCCACTGGCGAAGTGCCCTGGTTATAATCATCCAGTTACCGCTTTCTGTTGCCATAGGCTTCATCCTCCTGAACGCTTTTGATATTTCATCCAACATCATGTCTTTAACAGGTATTGCCCTGTCAGTGGGGGTGATTGTGGATGATGCCATTGTGATGGTGGAGAACTCTTACCGGCACCTGGCAGAAGCGACAAAGGCAAAGGAGTGGATCGAAGAAGAAGTAAACAGCTAAAGTAAATCAGCTAGTTAAGATCGAATCAAATGAAATTAGATAAAGAAACCAGGTTATCCATCATCGAGAAAGCCAGCAAACAGGTTGGCCCCAGTGTGTTCTGGAGTACGGTGATTGTAATCACTTCCTTTCTGCCTGTTTTCCTGCTAACCGGGCAAGAAGGAAAACTGTTCAGCCCCCTGGCCTGGACGAAAACGTTCATTCTTATAGTAGATGCGATAGTGGCCATTACACTGACGCCGGTACTTATCTCCTTTTTCCTGAAGGGCAAGTTTAAAGATGATAACAAGAACCCTATCAACAGGGGCCTTGAGCGGGTGTATAGTCCTGTGCTGAAATGGTGCCTGAAATGGAGGAAAACAACCATCGGCATCAACATTCTGGCCCTGCTGGTGGCAATACCAATGCTCTTTAGCCTTGGCACAGAATTTATGCCACCACTTGATGAGGGTTCTATTCTCTTCATGCCCGTCACGCTTCCGGATGTTTCCAATGCCGAGGCGAAGCGAATCCTGCAGGTTCAGGATAAGATCATCAAATCTGTACCGGAAGTGGAGAGTGTCTTGGGTAAGGCAGGTCGTGCAAGTACAGCTACCGACAACTCCCCTATCAGCATGATTGAGACCATCATCATGTTAAAGCCGCGGTCAGAATGGCGCGAGGGAATCTCGAAGCAGGACATCATTCAGGAGCTGGATGCAAAACTGCAGATTCCGGGGGTTGTAAACGGATGGACACAGCCAATTATTAACCGTATCAATATGTTGGCCACTGGTATTCGTACCGATGTAGGCGTGAAGGTATATGGTCAGAACCTCGATTCTGTCTATGCTGTGTCTGAGCGGGTAAAACAGCAACTGGAGTCTGTGCCGGGGGTAAAAGACCTGTACGTGGAGCCTATCACAGGAGGGAAGTACCTGGAAATAGATATTAAGCGTGAAGCACTGGGCCGCTATGGCTTAACAGTAGATGATGTGAACATGACCATAGAATCCGCTTTGGGTGGAGCAAGCATAGGTAATACCATTGAGGGCCGTGAACGCTTCTCGATTAACGTGCGCCTGGCACAGGATTACCGCAACAGCATAGAGCGCCTGAGACGCATTCCGCTGCAAACTTCAGCGGCCGGCACTATTCCGTTGTCCTCAGTGGCAGACATAAACTTTACTGACGGGCCGCCAATGATTAACTCTGAAAATGCGCAGCTTCGCGGGGCAGTGCTTTTCAATGTACGTGACCGTGACCTTGGCAGTACCGTTGAGGAGGCGATGGAAAAAATCAACAAAGAAGTAACCGGAATTCCTGAAGGATATTACCTGGAGTGGAGTGGACAGTGGGAGAATCAGGTGCGGGCAACACAAACGCTGCAGGTTATTATTCCACTTGTGCTGGTAATCATCTTCCTCATCCTGTACTTCAGCTTTAAATCCCTTAAAGAAGCCCTTTTAAACCTGATCACGATACCTTTTGCACTGGTTGGAGGCGTATTCATTGTGTATTTCTATGGCGTGAATTTATCAGTGGCTGTGGCAGTAGGCTTTATAGCTCTCTTTGGTCTGGCGATTGAAACCGCTATGGTGATGGTTGTTTACCTGAACGAGGCAATGAAGCAGTTGGTAGACACAAAAGGTAACACTGCTGAGACCATAACAAAGCAGGACATCCGGGATTATGTATTCATGGGTGCTGCCAAGCGCCTCCGGCCGAAGATCATGACTGTATCTGTTGCACTTTTTGGCCTGGTGCCGGTGTTGTGGGCGTCTGGTATTGGTTCTGATGTGATGCTGCCAATCGTGCTACCAATGATTGGTGGTGTGTTCACCTCTTCCATACATATTCTGCTGGTAACCCCGGTTGTGTTTGAAATGACAAAAGAGTACGAGTTAAGGAAACACGGAAAATTAGAGATTTACGATGTCAAGCATTAAAAAATATACTTTAAGTACCTCTCCTGTTAAGGGAATGGGACGATTCTTCTCCCCTGCTGTAGCTGTTTTGCTCGTACTCCTGCTGAGCATTCCAGCCATAGCTCAGCAGCAGCCTGTAAAACTTGATAGCGTGCTGCAAGCTGTTCGGAGAGATAATCCTATGATGCAGCAGTTTAGTTATCGCGCGCGCGCCATGGATGCCTATGCAGAGGGAGCAACAGGCTGGATGCCACCAATGGTGGGTGCGGGCGTCTTTATGCTGCCCTATCCTGGCCAGGAAGTGGAGCGTGATGAGCGGGAGGGCTCTTATATGATATCGGCGGAACAGGCGATACCCAACCCGGCCAAGCAGCGGGCAAAACAAGCATTTTTTGATTCCAGGGCAGCTATTGAGCAAGCCAAGGCAGAAGTAACATTTAATGAGCTGCGCTCTGAGACAAAGGTAGCGTACTACAATTGGCTGGTACTGGAAAAGAAGCTGGATGTACTTCAGGCAAGTGAGCGGATAATGGAATACATGCTAAAGCTTGCCCGCATCAGGTACCCCTATAGCCAGGGCAAGCTTGGAAGCATTTACAAAGCGGAAGCACGTTTGCATGAAGTAGAAAACATGCAGCTTATGACGCGCAATGAAATTCTGCAGCAGAATGTAAAGCTTAATATTTTAATGAATCTCCCAAAAGACTCCCGCTTTCTGATCGACACGCTCATCTCTATTCCTGAACCGGTTGCCCTGGCCACTGATTCGGCCTATCTGATCAGCAACCGAAGCGATATCAGGCAGATAGACAGAACAATAGAATCAATGAAATTAGGAATGGAACAGGAAAAGCTGGAGCGAAAGCCCGACTTCAGTGTTCGTTTTGACCACATGACACCACGAAACAATATGATGCCGAACCAATTTACCGCCATGGGTATGGTTTCTATCCCCATAGCACCGTGGTCGTCTAAAATGTACAAAGCCAACACAAAGGCGATGAACCTGGAGATTGAGGCCATGCAACGTGAGCGTGAGAACATCCTGAATGAAGCGCAGGGCATGGTGCGTAACATGGCGCTGGAGCTTAATGCAAAACGTGAGCAGGTAGAGAATTACAGGAAAAAAATCCTTCCGGCGCTAAAGAAAAATTATGATGTGACCATGCTGGCTTATGAACAGAACAGCGCTCAATTACCAGAGGTGATTGATGCATGGGAAGCTCTGAACATGGCTCAGATGGAATACCTGAACAACCTGCAGGCCTTGTACCTGTTGGCTGTAGCTTATGAAAAAGAGATCGAAAGGTAGTTTCCCGGTAAATCAGCCTAAAAGATATTGAAATGAAGAATTTTATTAATGTACTGTTCCTGTTGCTCATACTGGTCTTTGGTGCTTGTTCTGAGCAGGAGCATCAGCATGCGGAAGGTACAACCTATACTTGCCCCATGCACCCTCAGATCGTGCAGAACGAACCTGGTACCTGCCCTATCTGCGGCATGGACCTGGTACCGCAATCTACCCATGGGGAAGACATCGAAATAACAGAAGACCTGGCCTTCCTGTTAAAACCTACAGACGAAGTTGTGGTGTCTAACATCAGTACCATACAGCCGGAGGAAAAGTCGGTGCCAACAACAGTGGAAATGGAAGGTCTGATTACCTATGACGAGCGCAGGATCTTTTCAATTCCGGCCCGTGTAGGTGGCAGGATTGAAAAACTGTTCGTGAAGTACAACTACCAGCCGGTAAACAAAGGTCAAAAGCTGATGGAATTGTATAGTCCGGAATTGGTAACGGCACAAAAAGAGCTGTTATACCTGGTAAATTCTGCCCCGGAGGATAAGGCGTTAATCGAAGCCGCAAAACAGAAGCTACGTCTGCTAGGAGCTACAGATGCCCAGGTAAATCAGTTATTACGCACAGGTGAAGCCAGTTATACCTTTGCTATTTACAGCCCTTATAACGGCTATGTGATCGGCTTGAATACAACAGCTCCGTCTGCAAATCCAAGTAGCAGAAGCATTACGGCTCCGACAGCAGGTGATGGCATGAATAGTATGGGAGGCGGCACAGCAAATCCTGGTATGGATCGTAGTGGTGCAGCTACCCCTGCCGCGGGCAGCGAACTTCAGCTGCGTGAGGGTATGTATGTCAGCACAGGGCAGCCGCTGCTTCGTGTGGTAGACCCAAACCAGCTGTGGGCTGAGTTTAATGTTCCTGCCGGTGAAGTGACTTCTATAGCAAAAGGTGCCCCTGTTCAAATCACGCTCCCGCAACTGCCCGGTAAAAAACTAGAGGCGAAGGTAGACTTTCTGCAACCTTTCTACGAAGCTGGAGAGAATTTTGCCAAGGTAAGGGTGTACCTGCCAGGTGAGCAGAAGATTGCCCGGGTGGGTCAGCTTGTTTCCGGCTCAGCTACCTATACCAATGAAACATCGCTTTGGGTTCCTAAGCAAGCGGTGATGGATATAGGGACCAGGTCAGTTGTCTTCAAGAAATTTAATGGGTCTTATAAACCAATAGCTGTGACTGTCGGATCCACATCAGGAAACCAGGTACAGCTTATATCTGGAGTTGACCAGAATGATGTTATCGCTGCCAATGCACAATTTATGGTAGATAGTGAAAGCTTTGTAAAAATAGAAGAGTAGTCACTTCAAAATAAGAACATGAAACGATACTTAAATATATTACTTGCACTCCTGATCCTCTTTCTCGGTGCCTGCACTGAAAAACAGCATGAACAGGCTGGAGCTGAGGAGCAGATTTATACCTGTCCCATGCACCCTCAGATCGTACAGAACGAGCCTGGTATATGTCCGATCTGTAACATGGACCTCGTTCCTGTCTCTCAAAGTGGTACGGAGCAAGGCGAGCTAATGCTTAGCAACAGCCAGATCGCTTTAGGTAACATCAGCACCAAGCGAGTGAAATACGGGGATGTTAACTCCAACACCATCCTTACCGGAAAGCTTGTGCTGGACGAGACACAAACGGACGTAATCAGCAGCAGAGTTCAGGGACGAATAGAGAGACTATATATTAAGGAAACTGGGCAGACGGTGCAGAAGGGACAACCCCTGTATGATTTGTATTCTGAGGAGCTGCTTACGTTGCAAAGAGAATACCTGCTTGCACTAAGGCAGTACCAGGAGCTTGGTAAAGAAAACCCTCGCTTCGCATCTTTCCTCGAGGCTGCAAAGCAAAAGCTCCTCCTGTTTGGACTTACTGAAGGGCAAATTAAAAGACTTGCCAGGAGCGGCGATCCTGAGTCAAGGATAACTTTCTTAGCACCGACAAGTGGTGTGATAACAGATATTGCGGCTGCCGAGGGTCAGTACGTTTCAGAAGGCTCCATTTTATATAGACTGGGTAAGCTTAACAGGATCTGGGTAGAAGCAGAATTATACCCTCAGGAGCTAAACAATATAGAGATCGGGGAAGAACTTGCCGTTTCAGTTCAGGGCTTTGCAGAGGAGGCTGTGCCTGCAAAAATTACTTTCATTAGTCCTGAATACCGGCAAGGAACTCAGGTAGCTGTACTTCGTGCAGAGTTGCCAAACAAGGATGATCAGTACCTGCCTGGCATGCAGGCCAATGTGATTCTTCCCGGTAAAAGCGGGCAGGATTTAGTGTTGCCTACTGATGCGGTTATACGGGATGAGAAAGGAAGTCATGTTTGGGTACAAACCGGGAAGAATACTTTCCAGGCACGTATGGTAACCACCGGTGAAGAGAGCGCATCCAATATAGCTATTGTTTCGGGAATAAAAGAAAATGAAAAGGTGGTTACAACAGGAGCTTATCTGCTATATAGCGAGTTTGTGCTAAAAAAAGGTGCTGATCCTATGGCAGGGCACAACCACTAAGAGATCTTCTCTTTCACTTATAGTAAAACTAAAAATCAATATAATTCACTCAAATCAATTCAAATGAAAAAGACTTTTTTTACTGCAGCCGTTATAGCTGCGTTCGCCTTTACAGCATGCTCTGAGACCACCACTGAGAACGCGGAGGTGGCAGTTGAGCAAACCGAGGAAATGGACCACTCTACGATGGACCACAGCCAGATGCCAACTTCTGTTGTTGTGGAGACACCTAATTTCGAATCTGTGTCTGAGCCAATGCAAACCCAGATTGAGCAACTGGTAGATCAGTATATGAAGTTGAAGGATGCTCTGGTAGCCTCTGACGCCCAGGCTGCTCAGGCAGCAGCCAATGAAGTAGTAACAGTTGCTAAAGCGATGCCTGTAGCTACACTTACCACAGATGAAAAAGCATACGCTGAAGAAAAGACCCAGGAAGTAATAAGCAGTGCTACATCTATTGCATCCGCAAATGATCTGGCTGCCCAACGTGAGAACCTGGAAATGCTTTCTGAATCTGTGTTTTCATTAGCTAAGGCATTTAATGCCGCAGATGAAACGTTATACTATCAGCACTGCCCAATGGCAATGGATAACAAGGGAGGATACTGGTTAAGCTCAAACGAAGAGATTCGTAACCCCTATTTCGGGGAGTCTATGCTGAAGTGTGGTAGTGTAGAAGAGGTCTATAAGAAGTAGACGAGATTCACCTTATTAAAAGAGCGAGCCTGGTGGTTCGCTCTTTTTTTGGTATAGCCTTTTTAATTAAGGAGCACTATCTTTGGCTTCTAAAATCAGAAGCTATGCCTCAATTAAATATTTCCTGGGTTATGCTGTTACCTTTCCTGGCTGGTATAGCAGTTTCTACTCAGACAGCTGTCAATGGCCAGTTAAGAGCCACAGTTGGAAGTCCTTTGGTTGCCGCCTTTATTTCCTTCAGCGTTGGCACTATTGTGCTTGCCTCTCTGATACTGCTGACAAAACAGGAAGTGCCTGCACTGAAACAGCTAACAGGTATAGAGTGGTACAAATTCCTGGGTGGCTTTTTAGGGGCTTTCTTTATAACAAGCGTAATCATTTCGGTGCAGCGTTTAAGTGTAGCAAACCTGCTTGCTCTGGTAGTAGCAGGGCAGTTGATTGTTGCCCTGGTATACGACCATTTCGGGTTGATAGGGGTTAAGCACAGCCCGATCACCCTTACCCGTTTAGCTGGTGCCGTTGCTCTTATACTTGGTGCATACCTGATCAACAAGAAGTAAATTACACGCTCAATTAGACCAGAACTTCCGGTTGTGGCTAAGGACGGTATGTAGATTCATTACTGGGACGCACAAGTAACCACAGCAATAAGCCTATTGGCCAGGCCAGAAATGCTACAATTATAGCCACTAACCACCCAGGTTTACCCCGTCTCTCTGCATCTTTATAGGACCAGATGATACTCCAGATATAGATGATAAGAAGTATTAGTCCCAGTATAATTCCGATTATACCTAATCCTAAAAAAAATTCTCCAGCAGATTCTTCCATAGTTTTACTGATAATTTCTACAATTAATTTAGACTATTTATAACGACAACAGAAACAATTAGTTAATTACCATCTACTTACATCCTATTTACAGCACATTACCTAATATACTCATCCCAGCCCGGCGGTACCTGCGGCCCCATTTCCATGTACATGATCATGTTTGGCATTCCAGGCACTAATATGGTCAACGCAATAATAAGTGCGCCAACCATGGTATCATTTATATAGGCAGCAGCAGAAGGAGACCAGAAAATAAGCGGTGCCATGGTTAGCCAGATTCCGATAAATCAGCACACCCAAAGGCTGACCGGTCGGTCTGGAGTTAAGCCCCGCCAACCAAAGAAGATAAGAAGGGTCCCGCTGATTATGTCGCTCCACTTCATGAGCTGAATGCGCTGGTCCAGGGAAAGCCATACTTCCCTGCCCCCGATGGCTCCACAGTACCTATACCATAGTTAAAGGTGAAGGGCGAAAATTAAACCAGTATATACTATTAACATCTCTTTTCTGTGCACGTACCTCATGAAAGCACCCATTGAACTTAACCTTAAGGAGAATAACAGTATGTCATTAAAAGATATAGTCAACAAAGTAAAGAAAGAGTTAAAAGTTGTTCAGGGGGAAGAAACAAAGGATAAGGTATATACCAACGAGAATTCTTTCCCTGATGAAACAACAGCGGCTCAGGAGTTCGAGCGATCAAAACAAAAGCTGTTTGATGTGAATGAGTGGTCAAACCTACCAGGGATAAACTCTACGTTTCACCTTTATGATAACAGAGGACACCGCACTACTACAAAAGAGCCCAAAGTAGGTTACTATATGAAAATTGTGCTGCCAGGAACCACACTGGATAACTGGGTACGCATTACGGATATACATGTAGAAGACACCATGGCTGAGTTTACAGTACATCCAAGTGAGCAGCCGAAGGAACTTGGTGAAGGAGATGCAGAAATAGAGCATTTTTTCATAAAAGAGGCGAGCAGTACCTTTCGGGTTACCCGTGAGGGCAATACCTTACATGGCTATGAGATTGGCAGGAATGAAGGCATAAATAATCAGGGAGAAGAAGCCGGTGAACGTGCCCTGATAAACACACTTGTTGCCGAAGGTGGTTGGGCTGGAGTGCAAGCACTTCAGTGGGACAAACTAACGAAATACCTGGTACACCTGGAGGAGCCCGAGGAATAACAGAACCAAACAGTGTAATGATACGGCTATACCTTTAGAAAGGAGCTTGTTCCCTCTTAAGGTATAGCCCTGTCATTTAAGCTATTCTAATCTCTCCTCTTAAACAGCCTTTGAAGGGGTTTCAGAGCTGCAAAATTTAAAATTGCTCCTCCAACGCAGTAAATACAAATCTTTTTCTGTTTTGTTGTCATATTCACCATGTACTGTGCGGCTCCTGCAGCCTGTCCCAGCACAACGGCTCCTAAAGCTATATCCAATAGCCTTGACTGCTTTTTAAACCTGCTTCCAGCCATAGCCAGCATCATTGTAGCCGCATATCCCCCCAAACTAATTACTCCATCCGGCATCCCCAGTAGTACTGCGTCTTTCGCTGTGTTTACTTTTTGCGTATCAAATATTTTACCTGGTAAGTCTGGCATCTTCTTTATGTACCCCATCTGGAAAAGGGATATGAGGCTAAAGTCAATTAAACCCACAGCAGCTAGTGCTGCAATGTCACGGCGGTATTCTGTTGCTTCACTTGAGTCGCGTCTTATCTTGTCTATTACAGTAAGTTTTTCTTTCATAGCATAGTTTTGTTATCTACTTACCTACGCTTCCTTACAACCAAGCGTTTTTTCAAGTACCTGGTTGTTACCTTAATTCTTCTTCTAATGCAGTCTAATTCATGGTATCGTACTCTCCAGTTACCCTGAATAACAAACTTTCCTGCGACAGCGTAACATCAGCAAACAAAAGGTTGAGCCGTACAAAATAAGAACTATGGATACAAATACAGATGAACGAAAAGGAGTAGTAGTAATAACGGGAGCATCGGCTGGTTTAGGGCGCTCCTGCGTAAGGGAATTTGCCAAGAACGGCTATGATGTAGGCCTGATTGCCAGAGGTCTTGAGGGACTGGAAGGCGCAAAGAAAGAAGTGCTGCAAATGGGACGTAAAGCGGTGTATGTACAGGTAGATGTAGCCGATGCACAGGCTGTAGAAGATGCTGCATCAAAAATAGAAGAAGAGCTCGGCGAAATAGACGTGTGGGTGAATAACGCGATGAACAGTGTTTTCAGTCCTGTAAAAGAAATGCAGCCGGAAGAATACAAGCGTGTGACAGAAGTAACTTACCTCGGTCAGGTTTATGGCGCACTGGCTGCCCTGAAAAGAATGCTGCCGCGTAATCGCGGCTCTATAGTTTTTGTGGGTTCAGCTCTAGCATACAGAGGTATACCTCTTCAGTCGGCTTACTGTGGTTCTAAACATGCCATTCAAGGCTTTTTTGATTCCTTACGTTCTGAACTCCTGCATGATAAGACGAAGGTTAAGGTATGCATGGTGCAGTTACCGGCCATGAATACCACTCAGTTTGGTTTCGTAAAATCACGGCTGCCAAATAAGCCTCGGCCTATGGGCAAAATATTTCAACCAGAAGTAGCAGCGGAAGCTATAGTATTTGCTGCTGAGAACGATCGGAGAGAAATATATGTGGGATACCCGACGGTGCAGGCCATTGTTGGTGACAAAATTGCCCCTGAGTTAGGAGACTATGTTTTATCCAAAACGGCCTTTAAAGGTCAGCAAACAGATCAGCCCGAAGATCCTAACCGCAAGCACAACTTATGGGAACCAATTCCGGGTGATCATGGTGCTCACGGTACATTCGATAGTGAATCGACAGATTTCAGTCCTGAATTCTGGTTAAGTAAAAATAAGAACAAAATACTTACCGGTATCTTAGGGTTAGGTGGCGTAGTTTTGGGAACAATGGCCGCGAAAAAGTGGATGAACGACGAAGTTTAACATGTATTATAACATTAAGCAAAGAGCACACCGGTTCAATGGCCAGTGTGCTCTTTGTTTTCGTACACTTTATGTAGCTATTCTGTCTCAATCTGTCTAATAAGTGGAAATACGGTAAACGCTTTTCTCACTAATGGACAACGTACAGCACTCCTCCTCACCCTTTTAAAGCTAAGCACCTAAGTTACAGTTGGTAAACCTTGAAAAATGTAATTTCATATCGGGATACATCAAGGGATTATTACTTTAGAAAAAAACACCGGCTAACGCTTGAAATTCATGTAAGTTGGTGCGTAAATTGTTCTTGTTCTGATGGCTTAATATTGCAGCAGTTTGAAAAGTTAAAGTCATGGAAAATTCACCGCTTTTGATAACGTACGGGATTGATCCGGAGCATAAGCTGCTTTACAGCAAATGGAAAGGTCCCTTTACCAGTAGCCAATACAGGGAAGGTCTCTTGCATGTAGCAGAGGCTATTCATAATAACCAGATAAAACTCTGGTTACATGAATCTTTACGCCTGGAAGAAATAGACATGCAGGACCAAAAGTGGACAACAGAAGTATTTGCACTTATACTTGCACAAAGCCCCTTAAAGCATTTGGCCATCGTCCGTCCTGAGAAGCAACAGTCAAGAACTATTGCCAGTATGCTTCGGGAGAAGGCATACAGAATATTCGGCAAAATAATAGGCGTGGAATTTTTTGGTTCCGTTGAAGAAGCTAAAGCCTGGTTGGTTCCAAAACGGTTATACTATACACTTCCTTCTTTCGGTGACTCTTCCCAGAAGGTTGACTAGCCCAATATTTTACACCTTCTCCTTTTTCCAATTTCTATCCTCTGATCAGGTTGGCCATAACAAAAAGTACATGAATAGAGGCCTGGCACAGGCTTTGTTAGTTTATACCATATATCTTAAAATCCTGCGGCTCGATTCTTTATTATTATTTTTTTGAGTTTAGTAGATTTATACATAGCTTACCAGCGAAAGCTTAGAGTTTATTAGTAATAAGAAAGAAATAATACAATCTTTCCCTGCTCATTATAATAGTAGAAACTACACATAAAATTTCATGTGTTATGAATACAGAAAATTTAATAGCCCAGTCAATTAGACGAGAAGTTATAAATGTTATAAGTTCTTTGAAGGAAGTAAGTCCTGAAAAATTAGACAGGGCTAATACACTGAATGAACTGAACCTCGATATGATGGACATGGTTGACATCATATTTGAAATAGAGAAGGTTTACAGCATTTATATACCAGATAATGCTCAGATATTTACTGTTAACGACGTAGTCGACTACATTGTCAAACAGAATCTGGAGTAAAGTTGAAATTGAAGGAAACTTTCAAACATCAAGGGGCTCCCTCAACAGAAGCCCCTTGATATTTTTTAAGTCAGGGGGTGCAGTAGGTAATTATGGACTAAATAAACCTCCTTACAGCAGGATAGCAAAACAGTCATGCTAACAAGCTGTTGAAATTCCTCTCCCTCCTATGCTATGATTACCTATTTAAAATTGTTTTTTTAGTATATTTACAATGAATCATTCAGTAAAATATTTAGTTCTTTTACTTG
This sequence comes from Pontibacter locisalis, assembly GCF_042684605.1. Taxonomy (NCBI): domain Bacteria; kingdom Pseudomonadati; phylum Bacteroidota; class Cytophagia; order Cytophagales; family Hymenobacteraceae; genus Pontibacter; species Pontibacter locisalis. The sequence goes on along the minus strand of NZ_JBHULU010000021.1, from coordinate 458,322 downwards.
CGAACCAAAAGAACTAAATATATCTTTGTACTGTTCTTTAATGGAACGACAAGAAGTAAGAAATGAATCTGACAGAACAAAAGAAAGAACTGATCGAGAAGATAGGCATCTTCCATGAGAAGCTTGGTATGCAACCCGCTGCAGGCCGCATCATGGGATTGATGTTTGTATCGGATAGGCCTGAGCTTACTTTTGACGAGATACGTGAAACGCTGAACATAAGCAAAAGCGCAACAAGTACTGCACTGAATCTGCTGATTGAAACAGGTCCGGTGGAATATATAACTTTTGCAGGGGATAGAAAACGTTACTTCAGATTGAAAACGTCTAACTGGCGTGATTCTCTTACAAAGCGTTTCAATAATATCATCAATTTTAAAATTCTTTTAAAAGAAGTGATGGAAACCCGGTCTGACAAGTCATCGGAGTTTAATAGCTGCCTTGCAGAATTCGTAGACTTTCTGGAGTATATGCAACAGGAACTTCCTGTGTTGCTTGAAAAGTGGGAAAAAAGCAGAAGGTAATTTTTTTGACAATTTAGTTCTTTTATTTCAGAACTAATTAACTTTTACTATATATATATTAACTAAATAAACCGTGATAAAGAAACGCTTACTTGTTGGCATGATGGTGCTTTTCATGATGCCTGCCTTCGCACAGGAGCAGCCAGGCATAAAGGAATTGAACCTACAGCAGGCCATTAACTATGCCTTAGAAAACAATGAGTCTGTTAAAAAAGCCTCTTATGATGAAATAGGTTCTAGGTACCAGATCAAAGAAGCGCGAAGTGCAGGGTTACCTCAGGTTGATATCAAGGGCACGGCTACAAACGTGATCGAAAAGTCCAGAATGGTATTGCCTGCAGCCTTCAATAAAGAAGGTACTGGACCTGTTGTTCTTCCGATTGGTACAGATTACAATATGCAGGCTGGTTTATCTGTCTCACAGTTACTTTTCAACAAATCATACTTTGTAGGTCTTAAAGCAGCTAAAAGTGCAGAAGATCTGTATCGAATCCGCAAAGAGATGGCCATTGAAGATGTGATTTATAACGTAGGCAGCGCATATTACCAGATTCTTCAAACGAAGGAGCAGTTCCAAAGCATCAATGCCAACCTATCGAAGCTAGAGCAACTGGAAAAGATTCTTACACTACAGTATAAGAATGACCTGGTAAAAAAAGTAGATGTAAACCGGATAAAGGTAAACAGGTTAAACCTGGAAAATCAGAAGGAAACACTGCAGACAGCCTATGAGCAACAACAGGATGTATTGAAATTCTTTATGGGAATGCCGTTAGAGCAACCTATAGTACTGGCAGGTGCTGCGGATGAGAGATTAATTGAAGGCGATCCTTCGCTTGCGGTAGAAGTAGCAGAGGAGCGTGCGCAGTTCAAAATCCTGAACAAGCAAAGGGAGCTGAAATCGCTTGAGATTGAAAACATCAGAGCTGGCTACTATCCCTCGCTTGCTGCTTTTGGTAACTATAATTACCAGTCGCAATACAACGATAAGTTGTTTAACCCGGACGCTATGTGGTTTCCTAATGCAAATGTTGGCCTGCAAGTAAACATTCCGGTATTTGATGGTCTTCGGAAAAGAGCGCAGGTGCAACAACGCGAGGTAGAGCTAAGCAAATTAGACCTGGATATACAGCAGTATAACAAGAATACTCAATTAGAGCTAAACAACGCAGTTAGCCAATTAGGGAACAGTCAGGGCAACATCCGCACACAGCAGATAAATGTAGAATTGGCCCAGGAAGTATACGAGACTACCAATCAATTGTACAAAGAAGCCTTAGCACCTCTTAGCGACCTTTTAAATGCAGAAACAGCGTTGCGCGAGGCTATGACCAACCTGAATAATGAAAAGCTGAAATTACAGTTAGCCCAGCTTAACTACCTGAAAGCTAAAGGAGAATTAGAAACACTCACTAAGTAAGACATATATCTAAAGACTAAAATGAAGAAGGTTATTTATATCGTAGTTGTTATCGCTATTCTGGGAGCCATCGGTTTTAAACTGATGAGCAATAAAGAGCAAATGGCGGCAAAGGCAGCAGTGGCAGAGATAAAAAGTGATGCCATTCCGGTTACAATTACTGAAGTTAAAACTGAAAGGCTGGATAAGTCTTTTACTGCACAAGGCAATTTTGCACCTGTTCAAAGCTTAACCCTGTTATCGGAGACTCAAGGGCAGATAAAGAACGTGTTAAAGCGAAAAGGAGATAAGGTAAAAGCCGGTGAACTGCTGACGGTGGTAGAAAGCAACACCATGGCAGCCGACCTTGCTACGGCCCAAACCAATGCTGAAAAAGCAAGAAGAGACCTGGAGCGATTTGAAAATCTGGCAGCGGGCGAGGCCATCACCCAAAGGCAATTAGAAGACGCACGGCTAGCTGCAAAGTCTACACAGGCACAATTGGTAGCTGCCCGTCAGCGCCTGAACAAGACAAAGATTACGGCACCTATCAGCGGCGAGATTAATGAGATCTATATAGAAGTCGGGTCTTTCCTGAACCCGGGCACAAGGCTGTACGACATCGTGAACGTGGATAAGCTGAAACTAAAAGTAAAAGTAAACGAGAGCGAAGTTCTCCTGATTAACAAAGGGGATAAAGTGACTGTGAAAGCAGATGCAGGCTCTGGTCAGGAATATGAGGGTGTGGTAACCGCTATCGCGGCTCAAGCCGACCCTACTCTCAAGTTTGATGTGGAAGTGGAAGTAAAAAATTCCGCTGCTAACAATTTGAGAGCAGGCATGTATGGAACCGCTTTCTTCGATGTTGCCGCTCAGCGCGATGCGCAACTGTTACCACGCGAGGCCATAGTTGGCAGCATTCAGAACCCAAGTGTTTACGTGATCAAAGACGGCAAAGCTTACATTCGTCCTGTAAAAGCAGGAACTGTAACACAGGATAAAGTAGAGATACTGGAAGGTTTGCAGGCTGGCGAAAAAGTAGTTCAAAGCGGACAAATTAACTTACGAGAAGGCACCAAAGTGTCTGTGCTGTAAAAGCCCTTATGGCGCAAGCGTCTACGCTCGTGACGAGCTATAGCAGGGCCTCTGGCCCGGTTTGTAGTCTAAAGTGGCCAGAGGCACACTATAATAAACACGAGCGAAGACACTCGCGCTATTGAATAGCATAAACTCTTTTCTTTAGAACAATTAGAAATGAACATAACAAAATTATCGATACAGCGATCAACTCTGGTGGTGGTGGTGTTTACCGTTCTCACGCTACTTGGTATTGTCAGCTACCAATCGCTGAACTATGAGCTGTTACCTAAGTTCAGCCCTCCAGTACTTACCATCAGTACCATTTACCCGGGTGCTTCGCCTAACGAAGTAGAGAATTCGGTAACAAAAGAAATTGAAGATGCACTATCGTCGCTGGAGAACGTGAAGGAAATGAAAAGTACCTCCCTGGAGAGCTTTTCAATCATCACCATTCAGCTGAACCAGGGAACCGATGTAGACCTGAGTTTACAGGACGCTCAGCGTAAGATCAACACCATTTTATCGAAGTTGCCTGACGATGCCAATTCACCAACCCTGAACAAGTTCGACTTCGACGACCTCCCGATTATCAAGATGGGTGCAACGGCTAACATGTCAGCTACTGAATTCTATGATCTGATCGATAAGAAGATCAAGCCGGAGCTATCGCGTGTACCGGGTATGGCTGCTATTAAAATTCTTGGTGGTCAGGAGCGGGAGATAAAAGTAAACATAGACGCAGACAAACTGGAGGCCTATAACCTTTCTATCCTGCAGGTGCAGCAAAAGATTCGCAACTCCAACTTAGACTTCCCTACCGGCAAGATAAAGCAGGAAAGCGGACAGACACAGATCCGTCTGGCTGGTAAGTTCCAGTCGCTGGAACAGTTGCGTAACCTGATCATCCGTGAAGACCAGAATGGTATTGTACGACTGGCCGATGTAGCCGAAGTACAGGATACGCAGAAGGACGTGGAAGTGCTAACCCGTGTCAACGCGACCCCTTCGGTAGGTATCACCATTCAGAAGCAGTCTGATGCCAACGCCGTGGAAGTAAGCCGTCTCACAAAAGAAGCGCTTGCCAAACTGGAGCAAACTTATGCAGATCAGGGCTTAACTTTTAACATTGCCAATGACTCCTCTGACTTTACACTGGAAGCTGCTGACTCGGTAATGCACGACCTGGTGATTGCGGTTATACTTGTGGCTGTGGTGATGTTGCTGTTCCTTCACTCGCTGCGTAATGCCGTGATCGTGATGATCTCTATTCCGGCCTCGTTAGTGGCAACTTTCATTGCTATGTTCCTGCTGGGCTATTCGCTTAACCTGATGTCTTTGCTGGCACTTTCGCTGGTGGTGGGTATACTTGTTGACGACGCCATTGTGGTGATCGAGAACATTCACCGCCACATGGAAATGGGTAAAAAGCCGGCACAGGCTGCCTACGATGGTATCCGCGAGATCATGGCGACGGTAACATCCATTACATTGGTAATTGTGGTCGTGTTTATCCCGATCGCGCTTTCATCGGGCCTGGTGTCCGACATCCTCCGTCAGTTTGCTGTGGTTGTAGCGGTTGCAACGATGATCTCATTGTTCGTTGCTTTTACCCTGATTCCATTGCTGGCCAGCCGTTTCTCGCGCCTGGAGCACATTTCAGACAAGAACATCTTCGGCAGATTCATACTTTCATTTGAGCGCTTTCTGGATAGAATCATCGATGGCTTTACAGCTGTGCTGAAGTGGGCGTTTAACCATAAACTCATCACGCTTGGCGTAACGTTCCTGATGCTGATCGCTTCGTTCGCACTAGTGCCGTTCGGATTTATAGGTTCGGAGTTTATACCTGCCGGTGACCGTGGTGAGGTTAGTTTACAGCTGGAACTGCCGAAGAATGCAACAGTTGAGCAAACAAACTTTGCCACCAAGCAGGTGGAAGAGTACTTGCAAGCTGTACCGGAAGTAAAGAAAGTATTTACCACAGTAGGTACTACGTCATCGGCACAGGCTGGTCAGAACACGGCCTACAAAGCGGACGTTTCGGTAACGCTGGTAGATGTGAAGGAGCGTGGCTTCAGCACAGAACAGTTCAGCCGCCAGGCCAAGGCAGACATCGAAAGTAAACTACCGAACGTGGAAGTAACGCCGGTGCCGGTAGGACTGGTAGGTACTGCTCAGGCTCCGATCCAGCTCATCATCTCTGGTTCTAACCTGGACTCTGTCATGACATTCGCGCAGCAGGTGATGGCTATCACGGAGAACGTGCAAGGTACTGCCGACGTGGAAATGTCAGTAGAAGGTGGTAACCCAGAGATTGAAGTAGTAGTGGACCGCGATAAAATGGCAAACGTTGGCCTGTCGCTGGAGAACGTGGGGGCAAGTATGCAGTTGGCTTTCAGCGGTAACAACGATGTTACCTTCCGTTCCGGTACCGAAGACTACGACATCAACATCCGTTTAGATGAATTCGACCGCCGCAGCGTAACCGACATCGGTAATCTGTCTTTCGTGAACAACAAAGGTCAAATAGTTCGCCTGGCGCAGTTCGCTGATATAAAGCAGTCTACTGGCCCTTCGCAGTTGGAGCGCTACAACCGTGTAACTTCCGTTAACGTGAACTCACAGGTAATCGGGCGTCCGTCTGGTTCAGTAGGTGCCGACATACAGGCGAAGATCGCTGAAGTAGACATGCCTGCCGATGTCAGCATCGAGTTTGGCGGTAACCTGAAGAACCAAAGCGAAGGTTTCGGTACGCTAGGTATTGCCTTGCTCGCTTCGATTATTTTCGTGTACCTGATCATGGTGGCTCTTTACGACTCTTACGTGTATCCGCTGGTGGTTCTGTTCTCCATACCTTTGGCGATCATTGGTGCCTTGCTCGCGCTCGCGCTGGCTGCACAGTCACTAAGTATCTTCTCTATCCTTGGTATCATCATGATGATCGGTCTGGTAGCGAAGAACGCGATTATGGTAGTGGACTTTACCAACAAGCTAAAAGATGAAGGCGTGGAAGTGAAGGAGGCGTTGATTGAAGCTGTTCGTATTCGTTTCCGTCCAATCCTGATGACGACGCTGGCCATGGTGATTGGTATGTTGCCAATTGCATTGGCAGGTGGTTCGGTAGCGGCTACAAAGAACGGTTTGGCCTGGGCCCTGATTGGTGGTTTGAGCTCCTCCATGTTCCTGACCCTGATCGTAGTGCCAATCATTTACTATGGTTTCGACAGGGTACTGGCCAGGTTCGGTTTAGATAAAAAGACTAAAATAGAACTCGAAGAAAAGAGCATGGAAGAGTTAGAACACGAGACAAAGGAATTGGAAGAAGCTAAAATGAACCACGTGCATGCTTATTAAAAATTTGGAACTGTTGTGCTACTTCCTGACAGTAGCATAACAGTTCCGAGAAAGCAGGATTTAAGCAACTTGAATGCATAGTGCTTCTACACCTGCCCCTACCTTTTATTTTTAACGTTATGAGTAACACAAATTTATCTGCTCAATCCATAAGACAGGAAGTAGTACATCTTATTAGTTCGCTAAAAAGAATCAGCCCTGAAAAACTAAATGAAGTTAATGATCTAACGGAACTTAACTTTGACATCCTGGATGTAGTTGATGTGATTCTTGAAATCGAAAGAACCTACAATGTTTATATACCAGACGATGTGCCTGTTTATACTGTTGATGATTTTGTTGATTTTATTTTCAAGCAAAATTTAAATCAGGCGTGTTAACAACCAGAGTCAAATTAAAAAGGGAGCTAGCAATATTGCTAGCTCCCTTTTTAATTTAAATAGGCCTCCCTCCCTTTACCTTTAGCACCATGTGCTGCATAAACCATCCTTCTAATTATCGTATACAGCAGAAACAAACTAAATATTTATGCTATACGATCAGGATAATTATATATGGAAAACAGTTGGTCTTGGAGCCGTGGCAGGAATGAGAGCAATGTCAGCTCCAGCCATATTAAGTAACGAATTAAGTAAAATACCAACAGCACACTTGTCCCATAGTCCCTTGCACTATCTTCAATCCGGACCTGTTTCCACAGGCTTGAAATTAATGGCGGCTACAGAAATGCTTGGCGACAAGATTCCAAGAATACCGGACAGAATATCTCCTCCATCACTCCTCATCCGGGCAGCATCTGGTGCGGTAGTGGGAGCTACTCTTTTCACTGCTAACAAGGATAAAGCGGTAAAGGGTGCTTTATTAGGAGCATTGGCAGCAGTAGCAGCTACCTACGGAAGCTTTTATCTAAGGAAAACGGTAACTGAACACACGAGCTTTCCTGATTCCTTTAGTGGTGCTATAGAAGACGCTCTGATGCTAAGCAGCGGCCTTGCCATAACAAAAAGCTAATACATAGTCTTCTCATAAACACCAAAGCCACTCTAAGAAGAGTGGCTTTGGTGTTTATGAGAAGTAATTTCTTACTTTATTAAGCCCTTGAAAGCTGTTTTAGATACGACACATGCGAAACAACTGCCATGCGCATACCTGGTATATTGTGGTAAGGGATATTGAAATCAGCACATGCCTGCGCAACGATTTTACTCAGGGCAGGATAATGCACATGAGAGATCTTTGGAAAAAGGTGATGCTCAACCTGAAAATTAAGCCCCCCAGAGAACCAGGTTACCAGCTTGTTATTTGTGGCAAAATTTGCGGTGGTCTTTAACTGATGCACTGCCCACTCATCTTCCATTCTATTCGTAGTTTCTTCTGCCACTGGAAAATGGGTCTCACGTACCGTGTGCGCAAGCTGGAATACAATGCTCATTACAAAGCCAACGACAACACCATAAACCAGGAAACCGATCAACCATGGTAAAAAACCAACCGTTATGATGGGCAACACAGCGAAAAATACAACATGAGAAACCTTAAAAGCCCAGAAACTGATGTGATCAGATGCCTTCATCTTCTTTAATGGCATTGCCCCTACTTTCTTAGTAAAGTATTTCTGATAGTCCGAAAAGAAAACCCAGAAAAAGAACAGCATAGAGTAAGCTGCCCAAAAATATAAATGCTGATAACGGTGTATCTTTCGCAGCTTCTGTGTTTCACAAAGCCTTAAAAATGGACCGGCATCCAGATCATCATCTATTCCATCAATGTTGGTGTAAGCATGGTGAATAACATTGTGTTTTGTATTCCACATGAATTCATTGGCACCTAAAACGTTGAGGCAAAGACCTGCCATCTCATTCAGTTTCTTCTTCTTACTAAAGCTACCGTGAGAGCCATCGTGTACAACATTGAAACCAATACCTGCAGTCAAAACACCAAGCATGGCACACTCAAGCAGAGCTAACCAGGCAGGAGGTGTGAAGAAGACCAGGTGCGTATAGAGCAGCAATAGCCCCCCAAGTAGGACAGCGGCTTTAATGTATAATTTATAGTTTCCTGTGGTGGAGATTCCCTCTTGCTGGAAATAATCGTTTATTCTCCTCTTCAATTCAGCATGAAAAGAATCTTTTTGAGCTTTAAATTTTGGGGCTATCATATAAAAAAAGTAATCAATAATAAATCTGTTCTAAGGCGTTGGTACATGAGCACAGTATACAGGGTATAAAGGTAACATATATTTTTAAAGAATTACCTGCTTCGCCTTGCCTGCCGGTACTTCACGTAGATCTTTAGCGGTATACCTTAATCAAGCTATCGCCTGGTACTGTTCCTGCTATCTATTGCAACAGTTGTGCCTCAAATAAGTTACTGATTTAATTCAGGTAAATCACACCGAACGGATGGTTACCACTTTATAATCCCACTCCGTAATATCTGGGGCATATTGTGTCTGATCAATTAAGGGTCCTCTGCATATTTTTTCTACAGGAACAGGCATATCATACTGCTCCTGAGCTCTCTTCATCAACTCATCAAACAGCCATTTAGGTATCAGGTCCCGCTCTGAAGGGTACACAAACTGAAAAGAAAGAACTTGGGCCATAACGAGCTGCCAATGCGTTTCCATGTGTGCCCAAAGCCATTTCCAGTCTAATTTTTGACCGTACCTCAAAATAATGTGGTTAATATCAGCGCCATCGTACCGTTCTCTGTTCTGCACGTAGAGTTTTGACCAAATAAGGGATTCTGCAGGTATAACTCTCAGCTTTACGCCCAACAACTCGCTTTTCACCGAACGCTCAAACCACCCGTCATCCACTGCACAATGGTTGCCCGGATTGTTAAAGATGATGTCCATGAAATTTTCACCGGAGATAGCTTTCGCAAGCCACCTGGCATCGGTCAGTTCTGTATCATAGCCATTCTCCTTAAAAACTTTCAATATGGAGGGACAATCTCCGGACCTGCAGAAAATGTCAAGGTCCTTGGTGTCGCGCATGATGTCGGTATATAAGCGTAGGGCAAATCCTCCTCCCACCAAAAAATCTATCTTGCTATCTGCAAGTATGGTCAAGACCTCCCTATAAAAGTCGTGGGCCTTTTGCTGGTGGATCCCGTCTTTTAATTCTATCACTTTTGCCATTATTCTATTTCATTTCAGGTTCTTACAAACAGGCACAGCCCATACATCCTGAAGCTCTTACTAAGCTATTCATACAACAGGTAAATTTGTACTACTCTAACTATGCCCGAATAGAAACTTTTACTTAATTAAACACCAGTAGGTTGTGAAAATTTAACGCATCAACGGGAATTGCTGGCAAAGTGATCTTAGAACTGGTTTTTCTGCCGAATGGAATAATTGGATATTTATAAGTTATAATTTAATGCAGCGGATTATGAGTGACAAAAAAAGGAACATTTGCTGTAGCCAGGTTATTGTTACCGTCACGCACATAAACGAAGAGCCTGTAAGCTCCCTCCCGCTTGGGTGTTTGAAAATAAACCTTGTTTTTCTCTGTTGATTTCACTAAGCCTTTCAAAGGCTCTGGCTTTACCTGTTCCTCAGCATTACCGTCATGGTGTTCCGTTTCTGGTAGCAACTCCCACTCAAGGTGGAGAGAATCCTGGTCGGGGTCAAAGGCAAACACAGCGCTCTGGTAACTTTGCTCTGGTTTTAGATATATATGGTCATAAGCAAACCTATCATCAAGTTTAAGATAAGCGATATAGGGAGAGTTATTTTCTGGCTTTTTCCCGCTCCACAATTCCTCCATCACATGAACCAGCTCTGTCTCCTCTCCTTTTTCATTGATCATAGAGAACCAGGTGGATGTGGTTTCCTGCTTGTTGCCCCACATAAACACATACGACCCTAAACACCTCTCTTTGTTATTTAAAATGCTTTCCTGGTATCGTTGCCGTGCAAACTCTGCCTTCTCCGAGCTGGTTTGTTCAATAGGTGCCATCCACCAGGTATAGTACGACTCCCAATATCCTCTTGCACCGAACTCCGAAACGAGGTAGGGTCCCTTCCAATCTGTCTTGGCTAATTCTTCTGATAAGTTATGCAGGCTACCGAAGGAGTTAATGGACAATACATCCAGAGCCGGACAACGTTCTGCAATAAGGTTCACCACCTTAAAGGGCACGTTCATGATAGTTGTAGTGGTTGGATGATTTGGGTCTACTTCATGAATCATTTCGGCCACGCCATTTACAGCGTTCCATACTTTGATGTTGGACCCTTCGGCGTACAGCTCATTTCCTATGCCCCACATAAGCAGGGCGGGGTGGTCTTTATACTTTAACACAACCTGCTTCAGCTCTTCCCGCTGTTGCGCCACCATCTCTTTATCATAATAATTAAATCCTTCCCTTTCCCGGGCCATCCACAGTCCAAGGGTAACTGTTAACCCATTCTTATGTGCCTCATCCAATATGCGCTGCGCATCATCCGTATGCCACACACGTATGGAGTTACCTCCATATTTGGCTACTCTATCGTAATAATCATATCCTGCAGCACCCTTTATAAAATAAGGCTCGCCATTTCTGTACAGCACAAAACGATCTCCTTCTTTAACCACTTCTACTGTCCTGCTTTTGGAGACATACTTGTCCTGATCAGGAGTTTTAGGAGAACAGCCCGACCCGGAGACAGCGATTACAAGAAACAGGAGATAAGAAAAGATTCGAAGAGGTAACTTTAATTCAATCATAGGGTGAAAAAATAACACTATATTTATATAGTGAATTTTAATTGTTGGTGAGCTCCAACCTTTAGGTTCTAAGTAAGTATAGGTACGAAGGCAAGGTTTATATGTTCACACATTCATTATAGTTGATAAAATATTTTCCTGCCGGATGATCCTGCGAAGTGAGGCTTAAAACTGACTAAAATCACCCTACAGATGTCTTTTTACAATTCCGATCTCCAAAAAGAACCGCAGCTCGTTCCCCTCGAACAGACACCTAAGCGAAGGGATGTGCTTACGATCAGAGTTATGATCGTAATGGGGCTGGTTTGCATGGGGATGTTCCTATATTGGTTTATCGATGAAGACCACATTGGCTATGCACCCTTATTTTGGCTTCTGACAACTGCACTAGGCTTTAAGTTATTACGTACCCTGCATGAGTGGTACCATTATTATTCAGTAAGTGTACCTCAAAAGCCGACCCTCAAAACAGCTTATAAAGTAGATGTACTCACCACTTTCTGCCCTGGTGAGCCGCATAGCATGATAGTGAATACACTGGAAGCAATCCAGCGTATCCGGTACCCGCACACCACCTACTTATGTGATGAAGGCGATGACCCTTACCTTAAGGCGCAATGCAAACGCCTGGGAGTAGTTCATGTTACCCGCACCGATAAGATCAATGCAAAAGCAGGTAACATAAATAATGCTTTGAAACAGGCAACCGGAGACATCTGCCTGATTTTAGACCCGGACCATGTACCGGAGCCGGAATTTTTAGATGAAGTTCTTCCATATTTTGAAAATCCGGAAATTGGGTTTGTGCAGGTAGTACAGGCATATAGCAACCGAAAGGAAAGTCTTGTTGCTTATGGGGCTGCCGAACAAACCTACAGCTTTTATGGTCCGATGATGATGGGCATGAACAGCTATGGCACAGTACAGGCAATTGGTGCTAACTGCACCTTCCGCCGCGAAGCGTTAGATAGTATTGGCGGCCATGCTGCCGGTTTGGCAGAAGACATGCATACGGCCATGCAGCTGCATGCCAAAGGATGGAAGTCTGTTTACGTACCAAAGATCCTGACCAGGGGTCTTGTTCCTGCCACCCTTGGGTCTTACTATAAGCAGCAGATAAAATGGGCACGTGGCACATTCGAACTTCTTTTTGCAGTATACCCGAAGCTCTTTCGCCACTTTACACTACGCCAGAAAGTACATTACTTCACTTTACCCCTGTACTATTTGTTCGGTGTTTTTAACCTGATTGATTTTCTGATTCCTGTTGCGGCACTGGTACTGGCTGAATTCCCCTGGTATGTGTCTTTGGGAGAATTCCTGTTGATGTTTATGCCGTTTATGTTTATTTCTGTCTGTATTAGGCAGTTTGCGCAGCGGTGGTTTCATGAAAAGAATGAGAATGGGTTTCACCTCTTTGGAGGTATCTTACGCACAGGCACCTGGTGGATTTTTACGTTAGGCCTTGTCTATTCTATTTTACGTGTTAAAGTACCTTACATTCCAACACCTAAAGATGATAAACCAAAGAACAATTATCTGCTGAGCCTGCCAAACTTGCTTGTTTGCCTGCTAAGTATAGGTGCAATCTTTTATAGCCAGCATAAATATGGCAACGTGTACAATAATGTTTATGTGCAGATGATGGCAGTTTTTGCACTTACCAATGTATTCATACTTGGCTCCATTGTGCTAATAGGCCAGGAAAGCTTTATAGCCTGGGTGAGAAAGAACTTTGTACATGCCTCCCTACTCCAGCCTATCCTTTCACCGGTTCGGATGCTTATTTGGCGTACACGCCATGGCTTTTATGATGGCATCCGAAGCGTAGCGATAATTGTCGTAACCATTGCCTTCATAATTTCTGCCGGATTTACTTTTGCAAAAGATGAATTTATAGTTTTTTGGAATGCTGTTCCGGCTAAAGCAGCTGTTGTCAGAAGCAAAATACCTGACCTTGCAACTCCTTCTCACTCAGAAAAGATCAGCAAAAGCTATAACCACACGAACTTAAAAAAATAGAACCTAACCCACACCGGATGCTTTCGTTTAGATAAAGGAGTAAAACACTTTTATCAACTATAAAAACACGAAAGCTATGAACAGAAACGAATCAGACCGCTACGGCAGCAACCAGCAAAGCGGTTACCAAACACATCGCTCAGAACGTTTCAGACATCCGGAGAGAAGCAATGATTACCGCTTCGACAACTATGGTTCTTCCGCCAGAGGTGGTTACGGAGATGAAGGCCACAGTGGCACCTGGGGAAACCAAGGCAATGAAATGGGTGGTTCACGTAATGTGAGCAACCGCGGCATGGATGATACATACAGCACATCCCGCAACTATGGCAACATGGGCAGCTATGGTGGCGCACAAGGCTTCGGCTCGGCAAGAGGCGGAAGTCCTTCTCAGCGCCAGGACGACTCCGGATCGGCATACCGTTATGTAAGCGGTATGGGCTCCCCTATGTCACGCAACCGTGATCAGGAATCAGGCAGAAGCCGCTCCTACGGCTATCAGAGTGATTATGATAGTCATGGCTCAGGCTTCAAACACGATGCTAACCCAGATTTGTATGGCTCTGATACTTCGCGAAGGTTCCAGGGGTCAGACCAGGGTAGCTATCACTTTGACAGAAACAGAGATCAGTCCCGTTCAGGATACAGCAGCGGATCAAGTTACAGCGGAAGATACGGAAGTGACCGTGATCGCTCTGACAGAGACAGCACAAGCCGCAGCAGTTACAGTAGTGGCTCCAGCTATAGCAGTGATAGGGACAGAGACAACTATGGTTCCTCTAACTATGGAGGATCACAAGGCAGCTACATGGGAAGCGGTTACAACAGAACCTCTGACAGAGACTATGGTTCCGGCAACTATGGCTCCATGGGTTCCTACGATCGTGGTAGCTCCAGCATGAGCTATGGAGAACCTTATGGTAGAAGCAGCAACAGCTCATACCCTAACCCAACTTATGCCCGTGATACGGAGAACACCCGTATTCAGCACCCGGACAGTGACTACGATTATGATCCGAATCACAGCTTCGATACAAATAAAGACAAAAACTATATTGCCAGCCGAAACCGCAACCGCAGTTTCGACCGCGACAGAGAAAGAGGCTCCGACAGATTTTAGAAGTCTGTCAGACGAATAAAAAAGGAGGCGCAGCTAATGCTGCGCCTCCTTTTTTATTCGTTCTATTTCTCTACTCTTCTGGCTTTATACAGATGCTCCGTAGTTCGCGCATGCTACCGTAAAAAACATTACAGTCTACTACTCCTTCAATTCCTTTAACCACACCACCATCGGTGTGCTGCCAGAAGGCTAGCTTCGTTTTAACATCCTTCTCAAGCCTTAACTTCGAAACTTTGTAGTGAGCAATCCAAAGATGATAGTCATCAAAGTGCCCGGCAAGATAATCAACATAAAATTTATACCCTGTGTATATGATGGGTTTAGCCCCATAGGCCGCTTCTACTCTATCCAGCCATACTTTAAGATCCTTCCGAAACTGCTCTGCCGGCCGTTTTCCTCTCACTTCCACATCAAGCACGGGGGGTAAATCGCCGGGGTTAAGTTTTACCTTTGAAATAAAGTGAGCTGCCTGTTCCTTTGGATTTAAGTAAGGGAGATAAAAATGATACGCTCCCTTAATTATTCCGGCTTTTTCCGCGCCTTCCCAATTTTCCTCAAACTTTCTGTCTTGCAGCGTAACTCCCTCTGTTGCTTTGATAAAAGCAAAAGTCACTTCATTTTCTTTTACCTGAGCCCAGTCTACCTGCTTCTGGTAATGAGACACGTCCACACCATACACAGAATGCCCCTCAGGCCATACTGGTCGTGGCTTTTCTACAAGTAACTCTATGTACAGCACCAATAATACAAGCAGAACCAGAACACCAACACCTATCCAGAAGCGCCATGGCGATGGAGTATTGGATTTCTTTTTTTTCCTGCTTTTTGGCCGCTGGATTTGCTTTATGTTTGTCCTGGTGGTAGCCATCTCTCCCTTCCAACTAATTTTTCTTTTCAATTTTTAGAAGGTTAACTCCTGCTCTGGAATACCGGAAAGATGCTCAATGGCTTCGCCCTCAGTTGTGCGGAAGCCTCGCATAAGGTCAGCTGTCAGGCAGGAGTGTACCGGCAGTATCCCCATCAGGTCGCCTATCTGGTACTTTGAGAACAATTCTGGAGAAGCCCGCACAATTCCATGTTCCTGTGAAAGAGAAACTAAGTCAATTCCTTCCAGGGGCTCAGACCAGCTTGTTCCCTTTAAATTTACTATCCTTCCATAGCTGGAAGTGGCATCCTCCTGGAGTAGCACATCTTTAGAGAAATGCACACTGCCCCCGTACAGAATAATCTCGTGCCTCTCAGGGTGTTTGGCAACGATTGGGCAGGCCATGCAAACAGCAATATCTTCAAAACTGCAGGAGCCGATTCGTTGCTGTGTAAGGTCGTAAAAGACAAAATTCCCAGGTCTAATCTCATCTACTCCCTTCAGGTTTTCCAGCATACTACAGGATGGCGTATCACCGAGGGAGAGCTGCAGGTTCGGGAATTTCTTTTTATAACGATCCCGGAGCAGGTGCAGCAGGTAAACGGTGGTATTATGTATAGTTTGAACCGCATCCAGTTCCGTCTGCTTGTACGTGTGCCCGTCGTGCACCAGGAAACCTTCAAAGCTCAAATTAGCAGATGCTTCAATTTTGGTTAAGATACGATCAATATCGGCATGATCGTGTGCCATGATACCTGTACGGCGGTAACCGGTATCGATCTTTAACCAAAGCTTTACGGGGTGTTTTAATTCTTTGGCCAGCACTTCCACCGTTTCTATGTTCACAGCCACCAGGTGCAGCTTTATGCGTGAGGCCAGTTCGTTTATACTTTCAATTTCAAGCACGTTGGCAGGGAAAGCAATTAGAATTTCTTTCCAGCCGTGCTTTGCAAAGTATTTTGCCATCCGGACAGAAGAAACAGTGATCGCCTCCACTCCTGCCGCTCTGAACCACTCCCCTACCTGCGCAGACTGATGCGTTTTAAAATGCGGACGCAGGCGCACATTGTTCCGTTTCGCCTTCTCCAACATATTGTGGATGTTGTTGAGCGCTTTGGCTTTATCAATAAGTAAAGTAGGTACAGTAATCTTCATGTGCAGAAAGCATGATGTAGTTGTAAATCACGTGAAGATAAAAATCTTTAAGCAAATGCGCTTAGCACAACAACGACTTTGAGTGACAAAAGTAACTTGAAGGCGTTAGTCCAGGCCAAATATGTAATAACTACTTATGTCTTCCGGCAATTAAACATTTCAACTTATCTTTGTAGAAACACCATTGCCGCCATGAGCTTTTTGTACTTTAAAGCATTGCATATCATCTTTGTTGTAACCTGGTTTGCCGGTCTCTTTTACATTGTCCGCCTGTTTATCTACTATGCAGAAGCAGCAGAAAAACCGGAACCGGAGAGATCTATACTTCAAAAGCAATTCTCTATTATGCAAAAGCGGCTGTGGTATGGCATTACATGGCCCTCAGCAGTGCTTACTCTAATTTTTGGCTCCTCTATTGTATATGTTCTGGGGCTATACGACCCCTTCCCTAGCTGGTTGATCTGGAAGTTGTCCTTAGTTGCCGGGCTATATGCTTACCATTTCCTTTGCCATAAAATCTTCCGTCAACAGCAGCAGGGCGTTATCAGGTATAGCTCCACAAAGCTGCGTATTTGGAACGAAGTTGCTACCCTTTTCCTGATCAGTATTGTTTTTCTGGTTGTCCTGAAGAGTTCGCTCAGTATGCTATGGGGCATCATCGGGCTACTTGTTTTTTCTGCCGTTTTGATGCTGGCGATAAGAATATACAAGCGCCTGCGGGAAGCCAAATAAGCTAACGGAGGCTGGTTCTTCTAAATTTTAGTACCTTTGTACAAAGCATTTGATATGAACAATACAGCACTGAAGGCAAACGAGAGAGAACTTATAAAGCTAATACGCTTCTTTAGCAAGCGTGCTGCGCAGTTAATGGAGACGGGTGAACTTAGCCAGGAGCATGAGCAGCTTACTAAAGCATGCCAGAACCTGGAAACCCAGCTTTACAATCATGCCCAAAACCGTGCAGCGATACTGGATAAGCGCGAGCGGCTGGAGAAAGTGATTGAGGATAATGCCCAGTGCCCTAAATGTCAGAAAGCAGATATGCTGAAAAAGAATGGTGTTACGAATAATGAGCATGGCTGGAAGTGCAATACCTATCGTTGCCGCCGCTGTAACACCACCTTTACCTGGAACCGCCCAAACAATCCGTGGCACATGGTAGAGTTCCTGGAGATGTATATCCAGGAGTTGGAGCAAAGCCTGCAGGAGGAGCAGAACGAGGAAATAAGACAGCATACCGAAGCCGCTATACCACAACTACAGGATAGCCTGTTCCGCTTGCGCCCCGTTCTACAAACCTCTGACGAAGAAGTTGAAGCACTGGCTGAAAAAGAGCGTGAAATGGATAAACTTATCCACCAGTTCAAGAATTACCTGATGATCGAGAAGATCAAACTGGACACCTACGAAGAGCCGGAAGATTAGCCACTGATCTTTAAGTGCAGAGTATTAATGTTTACTCACTAAATACCCTGTACAAGCCAATACCAAACCGCCAAAGTCAGAAAGGAGATCGGAATCCCAAAACCAATCATCATGTTGGCAAGGCGGGGTTTTAAGCCATAGGAAGCCGCAACGATACTTGCTGTGATCATAGGTGCCATTGCTGCTTCCATGATGGTTACCTGCACCATTTCTCCTCTTATTCCCAGCACCTGCACATACAGCAAATAAATCAGCAAGGGGGCCAGCAGTAGTTGGTAACTTAAGCCTAATGCTAAAAACCCCCAGTGCTTGCTTCTGCGCTCCAGCCGTAGTTGCAGGCCAACCGAAATAAGCGCCAGAGGTGTAACTGTGCTACCCAGACGCTGAAAAACCTCCTTAAGATCATCTGAAAAATGCAGGTTAAACACGTTTAGCAACAGCGCCAGCATGAATGTCAGGAAAGGTGGAAAAGTAAAGATCTTGCGAGCTATGGCTTTTGGGTCCGGCTTCCCCTTTGAGAAATAAGCTGCAAGCGCAATCCCGAAGGTGGAAAGAACAAAGAAAGTACCTGGTTGGTCAATCAGTATAGCTGTTTTCAACCCTTCTTTACCGTAAAGCGCCTCAATTACCGGGAAGCCAATAAAAGAAGTGTTTCCCAAACCAGCAGTAAGAATTAGGCACCCAATAAGTTTGCGGGACCAGCCAAACATCCTACCCAAGCTCCAGAATAGAAGGGCAGAACCTGCAAAGCATATCCAGGCAACACCCACCGGCAGTAAAATTGCTTTATTCAGCGTTACCTCAGGAATAAAGTATAAAGCCAGCGCAGGTAGTGAAATGTAAATAATGAACTGGTTCAACACCAGAGGGGTGTTCATCGGAAAGTTTTTTACCCTTTGTAGAATTGTGCCTAAGGTAAGGCATCCAAATAATAGTATAAAGCTGCTCATGTATGGTTTTTGTAACTGTACACCACTGCTCCGGCACAGCCTGCAAAGGTAAAGCTAATAAATGTAGAAATTTGTCAGCTAGTCTGACCCTTCTCCCAAAATGGGCTGCAGGCAAAGGGTAGCAGAGTCAATACTTGCAGAAAGTAGAAGTAGACTATAAATAAAACAGCACACACTATTAACATAAAACAATTTTTTATAGCTTAAGTATAAATTTAAACACCCTATACAACCTCTCAATTACCACCCTAAATGGATCGGGAATATCCCTTTACCTGTGGCACTCCTGATATAGAATGTGTTACAGCTGCTGAATCTGATTATACTCACCACTACTGCTTCCGCAGTCAGGCATTTAATTTCATCAGACCTGTCAACATTTCACATATACCTACACCACATGCTATGAAAACAAATTTCCTTTATTTAGTTGCCGCTATCAGATGGTACCGCCTTAGCAGAGGACTGCTTTTTCTTGTACTCTTATTGTCACTTGCCTTACCTGCCTTTGCCCAAGAAGTTGTGTGGGACCGGACGTATGGGGGAGATTACGGGAATGTTTTAGGTGACATGGATAAAACAAGTGATGGGGGCTACATCCTTGGTGGTACATCCCTATCTGGAGAAAGCGGTGACAAAACTGGCGCTCAACGGGGAGAAGAAGATTTTTGGATAGTAAAAGTAGATGCCGAAGGAAACATAGAGTGGGATAAGACCTACGGAGGCAGTGCAAGTGAGATATTTAGCTCCCTACAACAAACCAGCGACGGAGGATACATTCTTGGCGGTAGGTCCCTTTCCGGAAATAGCGGAGAAAAATCAGGAGAATCGCGAGGCGGCTTCGACTATTGGGTAATAAAGGTAGATGCACAGGGTAAGCTGGAGTGGGAGAAAACTTTTGGCGGAGAAGAATCTGACTGGCTTAGTGACATCATTCAAACCTCAGATGGGGGATATTTGCTGGGCGGTGCCTCTAGCTCGGGAGTTAGTGGTGAAAAAAGTGAAGCCTCAAGAGGAGAAACCGACTTCTGGGTAATCAAGCTAGATGCTGAAGGAAACATAGAATGGGATCGTACTTATGGAGGAAACACAATAGACTGGTTAACTCAGCTTCAGCAGACCAATGACGGAGGCTATATTTTGGGAGGTTCTTCTGAATCAGATGTTTCAGGTGATAAGAGTGAACCAAACTGGGGAGACAATGATGATATGGATATGGGACAGGACTACTGGATAATAAAAATAGACGCGGAAGGAAATAAAGAGTGGGATAAAACCTTTGGTGGGCTCCTGGCAGATTACCTATCTGACGTTATACAGACGGAAGATGGCGGTTACTTGCTTGGTGGATCATCTGGTTCAAGAATAGGAGGAGACAGGAGTGAGGAATTCAGAGGGGGAGAATTTGGTGATTATTGGATAGTGAAGACAGATAGTAATGGGAACAAAGAGTGGGACCGTACCTACGGTGGCACCGATTCAGATGAGTTATCATCGATTCAGCAGACTAGCGATGGAGGTTATGTTCTGGGTGGTGTCTCTGAGTCTGATGCCTCTGGCGAAAAAAGTGAAGACAGTAAAGGCAACACCGATTTTTGGATTCTAAAGATAGACGCCAAAGGAGATATAGAATGGGACAAGACAATTGGAGGGAACAGCGGAGATGGATTGTCTACTATTAAAGAAGTCACTTCCGGTGAATATATAATCGCTGGGTCCTCGTCGTCAGAGGTTAGTGGAGACAAAAGTGAGCCGAAACGTGGACGGGCTATTGACTATTGGCTAGTAAAACTAGGGACTGAAACTGCTTGCATCCCTCCTACCCCTTCCATCGCCGTCATCCCTTCTTCTGAAGTCTTCACCGGCGGCGACGCCAGCACCATCTATTTGGGCTATGGCCAACAGCGCGTGCAGCTGGTGGCAAGCGGCGGCGAGCGCTTTGCGTGGAGCCCTGCCAGCGGCCTGAGCAGCACCACTGCAGCTGATCCTGTCTTCACCCCTAACAGCGCCGGCACCTATACCTTCACCGTCACGGCCTACAACGGCACCTGCTCGGCCACAGCCTCGGTCACCATTACGGTAATTGATGTCCGCTGCGGCAACGGCAAGGTGCTGCTCTGCCACAAGGGCAAGGTGATCTGCATCTCCCCTTCCGCCGTGGCCGCGCACCTGCGCAACCACTCCGGAGATAAATTGGGCGGCTGTAGCTCAAATAGCATCGCCAAAGTAAAAGGCAAAAAAGCCAAAGCTGCCCTTTCCCTCACCGTTTACCCGAACCCGCTGCGCGACAGGGCTACCGTGGAACTCTCCCTGCCCGAGGATGGACCATACCTGCTTGAGCTCCACAGCGCCAACGGCAAAAAGGTGAGTGTTGTAGGAGAAGGCACAGCCAAAGCTGGTGGGCAGGTCAGCCTGGAGCTGAAGGCCGAAAAGCTGCGCGAGGGAGTATACTATTTACGCCTTACCACAGCGGACGAGGTGAAAACACTGCGGCTGCTTTTAAAAAATTAAATACAACGTTTAGATTAAAAGAAGCAGGCTATACCGCAAAAGGTATAGCCTGCTTCTTTTAAGAGGACTTACAAATCCTCTGATCAAAAGTTAAAGGACCAGTCGCTCAGTTTAATTCCTAGCTAATTAAAGAATCCGTAAAATTTATCTTGATACTTGATTGGAAGTTACCTGTTGTTTCGGTATCAATGAAAAGTATGTATTCCCGCATTGTACCACCTATTTTCACGCTTTCCAATGTATAATGCTGTAATCCTAGCTCTGCCTTATCTGAAGAGAACAGGGGATATAAATTAAAAGTCCCGGCTACAAGTGCAGCCGGGACCTTAAAAATTAGCCTATATTGCTTTTGCTTTTTCCTTCAGCCATGCTAGCTCATCTTCTTTCAGATGTGGCCCCAGCTTTTCCACTACCAGTTGGTTATACTCATTCAACCACTCGATCTGGTACGCCTCCAGGAGCTCCTTCTTTACAGGCGTTGTGTCAATCAGCGCCAGGGTCAGATGCTCAAAAGCATAAAACTCCCCAAACTCATTTGTCTCATCCTGTATGGTAAGTACTAAATTCTCGATACGGATACCATGCTTACCTGTCCGGTACAAACCAGGCTCTACAGAAGAGATCATACCTAGTTCAAGATCAACAGCTGTGGGGGTTGGGTTGAGCACATGCGGCCCCTCATGCACATTCAGGAAAAAGCCCACCCCATGACCGGTACCGTGTCCAAAATTGCGGGCGTAATCCCACAGCGGCTTACGCGTAATGGCATCTATCTGGTAACCTTTGGAGCCTTTTGGATATCGGGCTGTAGAACCGTCGATCATTCCTTTTAATACCAAAGTATAATCTATACTTTCTTCTTCCGTGAGATTCCCAAGAGATACAACGCGGGTAATATCAGTTGTTCCGGAAGTATACTGCCCCCCTGAATCGAGCAGGAACAAGCCATCCGGCTGCAGTTCTGCATCGCTTTCAGGAGTAACCCTGTAGTGAGGCAGGGCACCATGCGCCTTGTAACCGGCAATAGTATCAAAACTTTCACCCACGAAGCCCTCCTGTTCTGCACGTAGTTCTCGCACTTTTGCAGCTACAGAAAGCTCCGTGATTTTCGTCTTGCCGATATTCTCCTCAAGCCACTTAAAGAAACGCGTTAATGCCACCCCATCCTTAACCATCGTTTTGCGGGTGTGCTCTACCTCTACTTCATTTTTCATGGCCTTGAAGTAGGTAGTCGGGTTTGTTTCCTGTATCACCCGCACTTCTTTCGGCAGTTCTTTATAAAGGGCATAGCAATTACGCCGCGGATCAACCAGAATACTGTTTCCAGGAATGGCAGAAACAGCTCTTTCAATCATATCGTACGTTTCCAGCTCCACACCTGCTGACTTTAGCCTGTCAAGGTCGCCTTCACTAAATTTAGCGGTATCCACAAAAAGCATGGCTTTATCCTGGCTTATAAGGGCAAAGCTGAGTACTACAGGGTTACACTTTACATCAGAACCACGCATGTTAAAAAGCCAGGCCAGGTCGTCTAAAGAAGAAATAAGATGGTATTCTGCTCTTTGCTTTTTCAGGGCTGCGCGTAGCCTTTCTAATTTCCTTTCCAGCGACTCTCCTACCACATCCTCTCCTAATAGGAAAGCAGGTGCTGAAGGAAGTTCCGGCCTGTTCTGCCAGATCGGGTCCAGGTAATCACGGTCGCTGTTTATTTTTAAACCTATAGGAATTAGTTGAGACTCCAGCAGTTGTGCCAGGCTCACTGAAATTAACTTCCCATCATAGGCCACAGTACTACCAGCAGGGAGGCGCTCAGCCAGCCAGTCAATATATTCGGGAGCATGCTGTACGCGTAGTTTTGCCAGCTCAAAACCAGTGCCTTCTAATTGCTCATTGCCCTGAACAAAATAGCGCGCATCCGTCCACAGGTGAGCGGCTTCCTCGGTAATCACCAGTGTACCTGCTGAGCCGGTAAAGCCCGAGGCAAACTCTATACATTTATACCGATCAGGAACATATTCGCTTATATGTGGATCTGCCGAAGGAATGATGTAGGCACTCACGCCCTCGCCCTTCATCTGGCTTCGGATAGCTGCTAATCTTTCTTTGTAGGTCATCTTTCTGGTTTTATCTTTTTAAGGCAAAATTCTCTTTGAGGCAAAATAAAGAAAGATGGGGAGAAAACCTGCAGCAAGGGCCTAAGATTTGGGTATTCCGATGTGTAAAAGGAGTAAATTTGTTTGAAAACTATATTGCAAATGTCCCACTTTTATAGTCACCTTTGCATAGCAGTAATGGTCTAAACAAGAGCCAACTACACCACAAAAAGCTTAATTCCAACATCTTCTTTAGATAATGACAATACAGGCCAATCAGACATCAGATGCAGGCATACCAGAAAATGTACAACAAAAGTCAATCTGTAACCTTGACTACCTGAACAGGATGTCTGGCGGCGATAGTAAGTTCATAAAGGAGATGATCAGGCTTTTCTTGAAGCAGGTTCCTATGGAGCTTGAAAAGTTGGAAAAAGCAGCAGAAGCTGAAGACTTAACAACAGCAAAACAAGTAGCCCACAAACTTAAATCTTCAGTAGCTATGGTTGGCGCTGAAAGTATGCTGGCAACATTAAAGCATTTTGAAGTTTCAGAAGTTGAAGGCTCTGTTAAAATAACTCTAGATCTGTTTCATGCTAGCCTGCTGCAGCTATTTATCCACATTAGGGCAGAACTGGAACCGCTTCTGTAACTATTAGGTTAAAAACCCACGACCCCTGAAAACAAATTAATAACTGGCGTTATGAAGATACTGGTAATTGAGGATGATGAAATGATCCTTCGCGCGCTCGAATTTCGATTGAAGAAAGAGGACTATACGGTAGATGTTGCCCGCACAGGCAGAGAAGCATTGGCAAAACTGAAAAGCGATAACTTTAATTTAGTTATTACGGACCTGATGCTCCCCTTTGTGATGGGCATGGAACTGCTTTCATACATTAAATCTGTAAATCCCAGTTTACCTGTTATTGTTCTTTCTGCCGCCGATGAGGAAAGTACCGTGATGGAAGCTTTCAAACTTGGAGCTGATGATTTTATAGCCAAACCATTTAGTCCGGGGGAGCTTTCCCTTCGGGTGAAGCGGTTACTTGTACGCAAGACTTTTGCCTGATGAAGCTCCTTCATTTCTTTTTATGTAGTACAGCTATACTTTTTCTCCTACTCACCTTTCCAGGTATTACAAATGCACAGGCAGGTCTGAATACAGATTCACTGATGCAAGTGGCACAACAGCTTGTAGTACAAAAGAAGTATGAAAATGCCAGAAAGCAGGCCCGAAAAGTATTGGAGCAGGCACCGGAATATACGGATGCAGCTCTTTTGATCGGGCGCACCTATGCTTGGGAGAAAAACTATGATTCTGCCCGGGTAGTGTTAGTACCTTTATTACAGACAGCCTCTTCCAAAGAGGAAGTGCTGCTGGTGCTGTCATCCGTGGAGCTATGGGCAGGAGAAGCTAAAAGTTCTTTACTGTATGCCGAGCAAGGGCTTTCTGTAGCGCCGGGTTCCCCTGATCTAGCCTTAGCAAAAGTACTTGCCTTACGTGATCTCCAGAAGTATAAAGAGGCCACAGCATTCATACACACAGCTTTAAAAAATACTCCAACCGATGAAAGGCTTCTGGACCTTCAAAACCAGCTTGCGGATTTAAGCCGCAGTAATCAGCTTGGTATAAGCTTTCAGCTAACCTCTTTTGATCAGGATATCTCTAACTGGCAACTAGGCACCATACAGTACACTCGAAAAACAGCGAAGGCCACCTTTGCAGGCAAAATAAATTATGCCGAACGCTTTGGCAAAAAGGCTTTACAGGCAGAGTTGGAGGCCTGGCCACGCCTGAATGAAAAAACATACGCTTACCTGAGCGTTGGAGCTTCTGATAGTGAAATTTTTCCAGCCTACAGAGCTGGTGCAGAACTGTATCGCATACTTCCTCATCAGATGGAGGCTTCGCTGGGTTTACGCACTCTTGCCTTTGAGCAGGAGACAGTGTTGCTATACACCGGCCACTTTGGTGTATACTTCCACAAGTATTGGGCAGCATTTCGGCCCTTCGTTCAGTTCCAGCACAGTAACTGGCAGGCAACGGGCATCTTACAGGTAAGAAGATATTTCCGGCACAGTGATGAATTTGTTTCCCTTTCTCTCTCCAAAGGAAGTACTCCTTCTGAGCAAGTGGCTTTGCAGGAAATCAAAAGACTGGATGCTTCCAGAATAGGTTTAGAAGGACAAATTCGCTTGGGTTCAAGGTACTTGCTAGGGGGACTAATGCAATACGAAAAAGAAGAGTATGCTGAAAACAGCACCAGAAATCGGTTTACAAGCGGCTTATCCTTTCATTATAAATTCTGATAGTGCCAAAAGTTACCAACATAGCGCTATTCTATGGAGCCCTGCCCGATGACGGGCTGGTAAAGTTTAATTTTGCTTTGTCTGCGCTGTTTCTCACTGTTACAGTTCTCTTATTCCTGTTCATCCTTTTAAGCAGGTTAAGAGATGGGATAAGGTACGCCCGCAGGAACAGAGTAGAAAGTGTAATACAGCATTTCCTTTCCTCCTACTTATTCGAAGAGAATGTTTCTGAAATGGACATAAAGAGCTTTTGCAGGCAGTATGTTCTAAAAGCAAGAAACAGGCATATTGTGTTGGAGAACCTACTTTTGCTGCATAAAAGTTTGATTGGTGAATCGGCAGAAAAACTGCGCCATCTTTACCTCCAGCTCGGGCTCCATAACTATTCCAAACAAAAGCTATACTCAGGTTCCTGGGATTTAATAGCAAAAGGAATCGGTGAGTTGGCTGAAATGGAGATGCGGGAATACAGCAGCCTGATCCGCACGTTTGTGAACCACCCGCACCCTGTGCTCCGCTCCGAGGCCCAGGTAGCCTTGCTTAAGCTGAAAAAGGATGGATTGTTTGCCCTGCTCGATGACCTGGAGGAGCCACTCATGGATTGGCAACAACTACAACTGGCACGTGCAGCGAGTAAAGCTCAACTGCTGGCAATACCAGATTTTAAGCAGTGGCTAAGTAATCGGGAAGAAAGCATTGTAGTCTTCAGCCTCCGCATGATCGCGTATTATGGGCAGCATAATGCACTTCCCCAGATCCTGCAATTACTACAACATTCTTCTGAAAAAGTACGCGAGGAGGCAGTGATAACGCTTCGGCACCTGGAAGCTTTTGAGGCTATTCCGATCCTTACCAGCCTGTATGAGCACGAAACTATAGAAATCCGGTTAAAGATTCTTAAAACTCTGGCGGTTATAGGGGGCTCTGAAATAATACCTTTTTATGAACTGTTGCTGAAGGAGAATGATAAAAGATTTCAACTTGCTGCTGCCCAGGCAATCTATATGAGTTCGCATGAAGGAAAAGAAAAGTTAAGAGCTATCAAAAATGACCCTGAGCACATTTTACAGGCACTGGCAGCAAGTGCGCTAAGTTTTAGGTAATGAAGGAGCTGATGAACTATTATATCTTCCAGGCAGGTGTGTTTTTCAACAACCTTATATTGGTATATGAGATCAGTATTAGCCTGAGTTACCTTTTACTGGCCGGGCTTTCTGCCAGAGCGATGAGAAGGTATAAGAAGCAGAACAGTTTCGTTGATTACCGCACGCTACTGTCCTCACAATTTGCCCCTTCTGTTTCGCTCATTGCCCCTGCATACAATGAATCCATGACCATTGTGGATAATGTAAGATCACTACTTGCCCTTCATTACAACAACTATGAAGTGATTATTGTGAATGATGGCAGCAAAGACAATACCCTGGACCTGCTTATCGAGGCTTATGAGTTGGAGAGAGTTGACTGGCTGCTACATGAACATGTAACTACAAAGCCTGTCAGAGGAATTTATAAAGCAAAAAATCCTGCTTACCATAAGTTGGTAGTGGTAGATAAGGTTAATGGCGGCAAAGCTGATGCCTTGAATGTGGGTATAAATGTGTCCGGCAACAAGTACATAGCCTGTATAGATGTTGATTGTGTTCTGGAGTCGGACTCGCTTCTGAAACTGGTAAAACCTTTTATGGAGGAAAAGAGCCAGGTGATAGCCACAGGAGGCGTAATCAGAATCGCTAATTCCTGTGTGATAGAAGAGGGACGGCTGATTAAAGTACAGGTACCTGATAAGTTTATAGCACGGGTGCAGGTGCTTGAGTATTTCCGGGCGTTTCTGATGGGCCGCATGGCCTGGGCACACATAAACGGGCTATTGCTCATTTCCGGAGCCTTTGGTATGTTCCATAAAGCTACTGTAATAAAAGCAGGAGGTTATAACCACAACACTGTTGGGGAAGACATGGAACTGCTGGTGCGTATGCGCCGCATGATGTATGAAGAAAAGAAGCCTTGCAAGGTTGCTTTTATACCAGATCCACTCTGTTGGACAGAGGCTCCTCAGACCTGGAGTATCCTGAACAAGCAACGAAACCGCTGGACTCGAGGGACAGCTGAAACGTTAATGCTGCACCGGAAGATGATCCTGAACAGGCGTTATGGTGTGCTGGGTATGATTAGTCTTCCGGCATGGGTGCTGTTTGAGTGGTTAGCGCCCCTGATTGAATTCTTTGGTATCATCTTCTTCATCTGCCTTGTTTTGCTGGGCTATGCTAACTGGATGTATTTTTTCTCATTCCTGGGCCTGGTGTATACCTTTGCCATCATGATCTCTGTGTTTGCGATTCTCTTCGAAGAAAGATCTTACCAGCAGTACAAGCGGCCAAGACACATGCTCCGCCTGATACTTTCAGCATTACTGGAGCCATTCTTCTACCACCCTCTTACTGTGTGGGCTGCTGTCAAAGGAAACTACGACTTACTCACCGGTAAAAAAAGCTGGGGTGAAATGACAAGGGCAGGCTTTTCTCAGAAAAAGAGCTAACCTCGATTTTACTTCCATCTACTAATCCCAAATTTGTTCAGGTATTCCTCAAGAGGTCCCAGGCCATTCCACATCCTTAAAGAATCAATTTTAGTTGTGTCTGCAATCGGCCACACATATGTTGTATCCATTCTTGCACCTGTTTTTGCATCAGTCCTGTACTCACTGCGTATCTGTGTTCCATAGATTTGAGGCTTTCCCCTGTGCATCAAATAGCGGTCCTGGTACATAGCTGCTAAACTTACATTAAGCTCCTTGTTTTTAGCAGCGTTAATAATCATATCATAGTACCTTTCCTGAACGCTGTCCGGGGCATGCTGCAGTACAAAGAAAGTGACCTCACTTGCTGATTGTCCCACTAAGGACTTTCCCGGATACCCGCCTACCTGTTCAATGATCTTCATAACCCGCTGAAGATTGGCAGAATCAATTCGCTGCTGCTTTACCAAAAGTTCATTCATTTCCGGTGAGTTAAATCCATACTCCTGATGAACAGCCCCCATTGCTTTTCTGTATTTCTGGTCAAGTTGATAAATCTCCTCCAACTCCTTTGACAGCGCCTCCTTATTTATGGAAGGTTGAGAGTTACAGCTATAGAGTATTAGCAGGATCAGGAGGCTAAGGCATTGCTTCATAGAGGAACAGGAACATGTGTATTGAAAGGTACATTAACTTAGCTATATCTGATAAAATTTACTGCTGTATATTCTGTTACTACCGCTTTTAAAACCGAACAGACTGTTCACTTTTGAACACTTCAAAGCTCCTAAATTGCAGCTATTTTGTGTGTATTTATTTGATAATAAATAACTTATACAACTGGCACCTAAATTGGCTATACCGTTCCAAGCAAGTATGAAACAAAACTATGGATCGTGACTTATCAGCCTCAGTAAAGCAAGCCAACAACCGGAAGCGCATCTGGCAAATAGGTATCGCCGTCGCTTTAGTGCTTGCCGCCGTTTTCGGCTTCAGAACCTTGATTACGCCAAGCATCAGCCGCAGCGAAATCCGCACAGCAGTTGTGGAGCGAGGTCCGGTGCAGGCAACGCTAAGCGCTTCGGGCGTAGTGGTGCCGGAGCATGAGCTGGTGATTACCAGCCCCATACAGGCCCGCATTGAGCAGGTGGTACGCAACAATGGTGAGCAGGTACAGCCAGGTGACCAGGTGCTCCTCCTCGACCGTTCCTTTACACAACTTGCCTACGATAAACTAAAAGACGAACAACAACTGAACCAGCACAAGAATGTGCAAATGCGCCTGCAACTGGAAAAGAAGCTGAATACACTGGAATCGCAGCTGGCCATTAAGCGCATGAACGTGAAAAGCCTGCAGGCAAGGTTAGCGGATGAGCAGTACCTGCTTAAGATCGGCGGCGGAACTCAAGAGCAGGTAAAACAGGCAGAGCTCAATTTAAAAATCGCGCAGCAGGAGCTTGCACAACTGGAGCGTGATATTTTAAATGAACGGGAACTGCTAAAGGCAGACAAGCAGGAACTCAGCTATACCCTGGCTATGAACGGCCGCTCACTGGAAGAACTGGAGCGCAAGATGCAGCAGGCAGAAGTACGCGCCACACGCCCGGGTGTAGTAACCTGGGTGAAAAACGAAGTAGGCAGCAGCGTGAATGCCGGTGAAGTAATTGCGCGCCTCGCAGACCTGAGCAGCTTTAGAGTACAAGCCACCATTTCGGATACTTATGCAGAGCAGCTGCACCTAGGCGGTGAAGCAACTGTACGTGTGAACAACACAGACCTAAAAGGCACAGTTGCCGCCATCGAGCCAACTGTAACAAACGGCACCGTTACTTTTTTCATAGCCCTTTTAGAGGAAGCTCACAAGCTGCTTCGCCCCAACCTGCGCGTGGATGTGAACCTTACTACTGCCACCAAACCAAGCACCCTGCGTGTGAAAAACGGCGACTATTTTAAGAATACTTCAGGAAACCAGGTGTA
Organism: Pontibacter locisalis; assembly: GCF_042684605.1. Taxonomy (NCBI): domain Bacteria; kingdom Pseudomonadati; phylum Bacteroidota; class Cytophagia; order Cytophagales; family Hymenobacteraceae; genus Pontibacter; species Pontibacter locisalis. The sequence continues at coordinate 428,292 of NZ_JBHULU010000021.1, read as the reverse complement.
TGTGCTCCGCGAGGATGAACTGGTGCGTGTACCTGTTCAAATTGGAGTAAGTAACCCTGATTTTATAGAACTAGAGGATGGTGTACAGGCAGGTGATGAAGTGGTTATCTCAGACATGCGGGAGCATGAGCACTTGAAGAGAATGAAGGTGAATTAGTGAAGTTATTGCAACAAGAAACCTGACTTCGATAAATAGCCATCATTCGGGAATTCTTACCAGCGACTCGAAAAGATCACAAAATAAAACTATGAAAAACTGTTACACATTTTGTTTGCTGTTTGTGCTCCTGGTACTGCACTGCGGCCAAAGTACAGCACAGCCAGATGTACGGCAACTAAGCCTGCAGGAGGTGATCACTTTGGCGCAGGAGCAGTCTACGGAGGCGCTGCAGGTGGAAACCAGCCGGGAGAACAGCTACTGGCAGTGGCGCAGTGTTAAATCAGAATACAGGCCACAGCTTAGCCTTAACGGCACATTGCCTAATTTCAGCCGCACCATTACGCCTGTTATTCAACCAGATGGCACCACAGAATTCAGGCCGGTGTCTATCAACAACTCTGATCTGGGACTAACGCTGAGCCAGGCAATCAGCCCAACTGGTGGCAGAGTATTCGTTACGTCACTTATGCAGCGTTTCGATGACTTTGACCGCGACATGACCCGTTATAACAGCAACCCTGCCATTATAGGGCTGGAACAACCGCTGTTTGCCTACAACGCCCTGAAGTGGACGAAGAAAATCGAACCCTTACGCTACGAAGAATCACAGAAGAAATTTATAGAGGACCGGGAGCAGATAGCCGTAACAGCCACACAGTTGTACTTCGATCTGTTGCTGGCACAGGTAAACCAGGGCATAGCCGCCAAAAACCTGGCCAACAACGATACACTTTACCAGGTGGCGCAGGAGAAGTATAATCTCGGCCGCATGTCTAAGAACGATCTGCTGCAGTTGCGCTTGGCCGTACTGAACGCTGATTTAGCCTTGGCACAAGCTACGCTGGATGAACAGACAGCGGCCTTGGCACTTCGGAATTATGTAGGGCTAAAAGACAGCAACCATTTCGGCTTGCAGGTTCCTGAGCGCATTCCCGAAATAAGTATTGAAGTTGCTGTGGCACTTGCAGAAGCTAAAAAGAACCGCAAAGAAAGCATCAACTTCAGGAGGAGGTTGCTGGAAGCGGAGAGTATGGTTGCCAAAGCCCGCGGTGAAAATGGTTTTAACGCCAGCGTATTTGCCACCTTCGGCCTTACAGACCAAGGCTCTGATTTTACAGACATTTACAATCGCCCTGAAAACCAACAACGTGCCCGTATCGGCTTCACCATGCCTCTGCTGGACTGGGGCCGCCAGCGTTCGATTACGAAAGTAGCTGCACTGAACCAACAGCTCGTGGAGTACACCATCAGCCAGGAAGAGACAAATTTTGAGCAGGCCGTGATGACGCAGGTGAACCAATACAATACCTTAAAAAGCCGCATTAAAACTACAGCCGAGGCAGATGCAATTGCTACAGAGCGTTACGAAATCGCCCGGAGCACTTTTCTTATCGGCCGCATCAGCATTACAGAACTGAACATAGCGCTCGCGGAGAAAGACCAGGCAAGGCGCGCCTACATTGCTTCCCTGAGTGAGTTCTGGGAAGCTTATTATAACCTGAGACAACTAACATTATATGACTTTGAACAGCAACAACCCATTGTAGCGGAGGCACTGCATGAGTAATGAAGGGCGTAAAATCTAACCACACCTGCCCCTCCTTGTCTTTTCTCGAGGGCCCCTACTCCCAGGAGGGGAGTTTATTGCAGAGAACAGTGGCTATTGGAAATGATCCCCGTCTTTCCGTGGGGGTAGGGGCCCTCGAAAAAGAGCGCCTTGTGAGATTCCGGTGCCGCAGGCATTGCGACTGAAGGGTAGCAAAGGAAGGGAACACCGCGCGATGCGGGAAGACGAGGCCCCGCGGCCTGTAGCGCACCAAAGCAAGAATGAAACTAGTAGCAAGCAGGACTGAGGATGAACGGCAGCTAAGTAGAACAGCAAAAGAATAAATCCCTAACATGGGCTATACAGAAAATAGAGACATAAAAATAATCACGCCAAAAACATTTATATTTAAAACTATGATCACGCTATCCAACATCGAAAAGGTCTACCAGACAAAGTCAATCGAGACGGTGGCCCTGCAGAACGTGAACCTAATGGTTCCGAAAGGCGAATTTCTCTCCATCATGGGTCCGTCGGGCTGCGGTAAGTCAACGCTGCTTAATATCATGGGCCTGCTCGACATCCCTACCAGCGGTACTGTTGAAATTGACGGGCATGTAATTCGCAGCTATAAAGACAAAGAGCTGGCACATATCCGAAATCAGAAGATCGGGTTCGTTTTCCAAAGTTATCACCTGGTAAGCGACCTGAGTGTGCTTGACAACGTGGAGCTTCCTCTGCTCTACCGCAGTGGTATCTCTGCCTCGGAGCGCACGCAAAGAGCCAAGCATGCCTTAGAAAAAGTAGGTTTAAGTGCCCGTACCAAACACTACCCTAGTCAGCTCTCAGGCGGCCAGCGCCAACGTGTGGCTATTGCACGTGCCTTAATCGGCCAGCCAGAGATTATACTTGCCGATGAGCCAACCGGTAACCTGGACTCTGTTATGGGCGAGGAAATCATGAACATTCTGCTTGAACTGAACCAGCAGGATGGCACCACCATCGTAATGGTGACGCACGATGAGAACATGGCGCTTAAAACAGAGCGCCTGGTTCGTTTCTCTGACGGGCAGCAGGTATCTGACGCTAAGATGTATGGAAATTTCCAAGCCGTATAGCCATGCTTAAGAACTACTTCAAAATAGCATGGAAGGTGCTCTTGCGACGCAAGTTCTTCACCTTCATCAGCCTCTTCGGCATCAGCTTTACCCTGATGGTGCTGATGGTGGCTACAGCCATGATCAGCCACTTGTTTGGGCCTGAAGCTCCGGAAAGCAAAACAGACAGGATGCTTTATGTCAACCGCCTGAAAATGATCGGAGACGGATACACGATGAATACAAACCCCGGATATTACGTGCTGGACAAGTATGTGCTTCCTCTTAAAACGCCACAGGATGTTACCGTCTATACCAGGGAGTATGGTTACAACGCTTATGTCAACAACCGTAAAATTGAACTTGATGTCCGCTTCACAGACAGCAACTACTGGAATGTGCTGGACTTCAATTTTATTGAGGGCAATCCTTTTACAAAAGGAGATGTAGAAAGTATAGGCAGAGTTGCAGTGATTAACGAAGCAACCAGGCAAGACTACTTTGGCGATAAAAAAGCACTCGGAGAATTCATAGAAATAGACAGATCCAAATATAAAGTAGTAGGTGTGGTAGACAATGTGCCGGCCACACGAATGAACACCCATGCTGATGTGTGGATGCCATACACTAACCTGAAAGAGGATTACCGGCAGCCAATGTTTGGTGGCAGCTTTGAGGCTATTATACTAGCAGCATCTCCTTCTGATTTACCGGCAATCAAGCAGGAGTTTCAGGCAGCCTTCAGAAATGCTCCTATTGTTGGCCCAGACGCTTCTAATTACAAGGAGGTATTTATACATGCCGATACACTGGTAGAATCCTATGTAAGAGCAATTATGCGTGCCGACGGCGAAGTAAATCTTGTCCTGTTTTTTGGGTGGGTGTCACTCGGAATGCTGCTCTTCATGCTTTTGCCTACAGTAAACCTGATCAACATCAACATCAGCCGCATCATAGAGCGAGCCTCTGAAATTGGTGTTCGGAAGGCCTTCGGAGCGTCTTCCTCTACGCTGGTAGGGCAGTTTCTGGTAGAGAACGTGATCCTCACGTTTATAGGCGGTTTCCTTGGTTTACTGCTGGCACAGGGAGTGCTTTCCCTGATCAACAGCAGCGGAATCATTCCTCATTCTAGCCTGGCAATCAACCTGACTATTTTTGCCTACAGCTTAGTTATCTGTCTTGTTTTTGGTATTGTGTCGGGCGTGTACCCGGCTTATAAAATGTCGAGGTTGCACGTGGTGGCAGCCCTGAAAGGAGGTGAAAGATGATACGTCATGTATTTAAACTAATGTGGAACAGAAAGCGCGGCAACTTTCTGATGATAGTGGAGATCTTCTTCTCTTTCCTGGTACTATTTGCTGTATCCTGCTTGCTGCTAAACTTTTACGCAAACTCCCGTATGCCGCTTGGTTTTAATTACGAGCCTGTCTGGCATCTTTCCGCCAATACCCACAACATGCCTGAAGACGAAAAACGTGAACGCATGTCGCAGTTACTCAAGCGCCTGGAGACTTTAAAGCAAGTAGAACATGTCGCGTTAGCCAGTAACAATGGTCCGTACTCCAATAGCATGTCCGTTACCGAACTTAAATATGAAAGCAAGAGGAACGAGGTAAACCAGGTGTTTGTGCAGAATGATGCTTTCTATGATGCAATGGGTCTAAAGCTGACAAGTGGGCGCTGGTTTACAGAACAGGATGCTATCTCCAATAAAAACCCCATAGTGATCACGGAAGATGTAGCGCAAAACTTCTTTGGTACGGCCTCTGCGCTCGGCAAAACTGTAAAATTGGGTGAAGCCGACAGAACAGTTATTGGTGTTATTGAGGCATACAAGCCTTCGGGAGAAATGGGCCGCTTTGCCAGCTCTTATTTTGAAAGGCTTTCTATAGCGGATACAGCTGACAAAGTTATGAGTTCCTTTTATATAAAAGTGAAGCCTGGTACCTCCCCACAATTCGAAGAAGAGATCATGGAAGAGGCATCAGCGATCGGAACCGGATGGACTATTAACATACAGCAGCTGGAGGACATGCGCAGAGTTTACCTGAAGCAACTGCTTACGCCCATGTTGATCGTTGCTATTGTCTGTGCCTTCCTGCTACTAAATGTGGCTCTGGGCCTATACGGCGTACTTTGGCACAGTATAAACAAACGCCATGCAGAGATTGGCCTGAGACGTGCGCTGGGAGCATCTGCCGGAAGCGTGTACAGGCAGTTTTTAGGAGAGATACTTGTTATAGCTACTTTTGGCTTAACTCTGGGTTGCTTCTTTGCCGTGCAGTTCCCGGTGCTGGACCTGATTGAAAATTTCAGAACGGAGATTTATTTGGAAGCAATTATCTCCTCTGTGCTCCTTATATATGCACTTGTGGTGCTGTGTGCTCTCTATCCGAGTAAACAAGCCGCCGCCATACATCCTGCCACAGCTTTGCACGAAGAATAGCAGTATTTTATCATTAAATAATTTATCTTTATACTTGATATTACAGCAGTAATTCAGCCCATCATGATCCTGATTATAGACGACGATATTGCCATACGTGCTTCGCTTAGCCTGTTGCTAAAGCAAAACGGGTTTAAGACCAAAGAAGCCTCCAACCCTAAAGAGGCCCTGGAACTGGCACATCAATACCCGTTACAGCTCGTGATCATGGACATGAACTATTCCATCGACACGACTGGCCATGATGGGCTGGCCCTGCTGGGGCAATTTAAGAAGTTGTATCCACAGCTGCCCGTGATTATGATTACCGGCTGGGGCTCTATCGGCCTGGCCGTGGAAGGCATGCGATTAGGGGCCACAGATTTCATCACAAAGCCCTGGAGTAATGATTACCTCCTGCAGTCTGTTCGTACGGCTCTTAGCCTTTCTGAGCAGAGTGCTGACACAGGCGGTGCCCTTTCACGCAAAAAGCTGGACCAGCAATACAACTTCAGCAACATTATAGGGCAGGACCCGCAACTGCTGCAAATCCTCAAGCGCATCGGGCAAATTGCCCCGACCGATGCCTCTGTGCTGATAGAGGGAGAAAGTGGTACCGGCAAAGAACTGATCGCGGAGGCCGTACACCGCAACAGCAACCGCAAATTGCAGCCTTTTATAAAGGTGAACCTGGGCGGTATTTCCTCCACCCTCTTTGAAAGCGAAATGTTCGGGCACAAGCGCGGCGCCTTTACAGATGCCAAGGCCGACCGGATAGGTCGTTTCGAGATGGCTAACAAAGGGACCATCTTTCTGGATGAAATTGGTGAACTGGACCTGAACAGCCAGGTAAAACTCCTGCGCGTGCTGCAGGATCGCACCTATGAGGTGCTTGGAGACAGCCGTTCCAGAAAACTAGATATTCGCGTGGTATGCGCCACAAACAAAGATCTGGCCCAGCTGGTAGAGGAGGGTAAATTCCGGGAGGATTTATACTACAGAATCAACCTGATCAAGGTGAGGCTACCGGCCCTGCGCGAGCGAGAGGAAGATATTCCGCTCCTGGTGAAGTTCTTTGTAGATAATCTCAAGCAGACTTACAACAGGCCGGAGTTACGGGTTAGCCCGAGAGCCTTTCAGTGGCTGCAGGAATTGCCTCTGCAGGGTAACATCCGTGAGCTGAAAAACATTGTGGAACGTGCCGTACTGGTGGCAGAAAACGAGGTGTTGGAAGCAGAGGACTTTCAGGCGCAGGCACAGCAGAGTCCGGCCAAGCCCGGTGATAAAATACTGCCAGCCGTGGGCTCCATGACACTGGATGAAATTGAAGCCTCCATGATCAAAAAATCTATGGAATTTTATCACAACAACATCAGTAAAGTTGCCAGAGCATTAGGCCTGAGCCGTGCCGCCCTGTACCGCCGCCTGGATAAGTTTAATATCCCTTATGACACTGCGGACTAAATTTATACTTTTCGCTGCGTTTATACATGGCCTGCTAATAATAAGTGCCTGGTTTCTGCTACAGCAGAACAAGTACCTGTTTCTGGGAATGGAATTGCTCATACTGTGCTCAGTTTTTGTAACGGCTCAGCTTTACCAATCCTTTTTTAAGCCCCTTAGCCTTATCCGTGCAGGTATAGAGTCCATTAAGGACAAAGACTTTTCCACTAAGTTTATGGCTGTTGGGCAAAAGGACCTGGACGAGCTGGTGAACGTGTATAACCGCATGATTGACCAGCTGCGCCATGAGCGGGTAGCGCAGGCCGAGAAGCACTTCCTGCTGGACAAGCTCATACAGGCCTCTCCTGCCGGAATTATCCTGCTGGGCTTCGATAACCAGGTGGAAAGCATTAACCCTGCGGCTGAGCGTTTTCTAGGATTAGAGGCTAACGAATTACTGGGCAAGCACATCAGCCAACTGCCAGAAGCGTGGGCCAGTCCCTTAGCAGACCTTCCAACCGGACAGTCTACCACCTTCCGTATTAATGGCATCTGGACCTACCGCTGCCACCGCGCCCATTTTCTTGATAGAGGCTTCCAACATTACTTTGTACTGATAGAGGAACTGACAGAAGCCATACTTCAGAACGAGCGTCAGGCTTACGAAAAGGTAATCCGGGTAATGTCTCATGAAGTAAACAACACGACCGGGGCCATTAACTCCATACTTGGCTCACTGGCCTACTATGCCCCACAGTTGCAGGAAGAGCACCAGACTGATTTTGAGCATGTACTGCAGATAGCAATAGACCGGAACACCAACCTGAGCCGCTTTATGGCAAACTTTGCCGAAGTAGTACGCCTGCCTCAGCCACAAAAGACTTTAACAGACCTGCATAAACTGCTACACAACCTGCACCGCCTACTGCAGCCAGAGCTGGAGAGAAGAGGTATCAACTTAATCTGGCAGTTGGACCAACAGCCTTTGGTGGTGGCTTTGGACGAACAGCAGCTGGAGCAGGTGTTACTGAATGTGCTGAAGAATGCCATGGAGGCGATTGGTTCAGAGGGTGAAATAACAGTGGGCACGAAGTTAAAACCTGCACAGCTAACTATTACGGATTCTGGAGGCGGAATTCCTGAGCAGGTGCAGGCAAATCTATTTACACCTTTTTATACTACTAAGGCTAACGGACAAGGAATAGGTCTCACGATGGTTAGGGATATTCTTGTAAACCATGGTTTTAACTTCTCGCTGAGCTCAAATGGGGATGGTTTGACCAGATTTACAATTAAATTCAACTCTTAGCCGTACATGTAAAGCTCTTTCTTGTGAGGTCGGATGCTGGAAGGAAAAGCTTAAGCCATCGAAAGTTCTCTCACCTACTAAGCTTCGCTTACCATTTACCTTTTATCCAAGGTTTTCGGGATATCTGACAACTTGAAATATATAAATAAACCAACAAAATAGATATTGCTTTGCCTTATAAATTGAACAATTTAAATTACTTGCTAAAAATAAAAAAGAATGTAACCTCATTCACTAACTTTTCGTAGTCGGGCGATGTTTTCTTTTTAAAAATTCTATACATTGTATCTATAGTTAGTTGATATAATATTATGGAATACAACATTATCGTAGCGCCAGACTTGGAAGTGCTGGCAACAGAGGTAGCAGGCTTTATACCAAAAGGCTGGAAATTAAAAGGTGGCATAGTTGAGCATTTGAATGGTTTCGCCCAGCAATTAGTACGTCGCCCGGGAGATGTAAAACGTAATAACCGCCAGGAACAAGAGGCGGTAAAGCAAAGAAGAACAAAATGGATTGAGTAGCTGACTATATATCACAGCCAAAGGTGAACCACTTCACTGGTGCGAATCATAAATAGCACTAATGAAGTGGTTCTTTTTGTAATCTACCCTCTCCTTTCTTTTACCTCCTCCTTCATATACTCTTCTCACTACCTATACTTTTCAAACTCTGCCTCATTTTCTCATGCTCACGAAATCAAAATCAGATAAAGAGCATTTTTCACATATCTAATATTAATCTTTAAGAATATTTTCGTTAATAAGAATCTTTTTTTGCTCCTGTAAGTATATAACCCTGAACTAATTTTTCGCACCTGAATGGATATGTCAAACTGCAAAACTTCCATTTAGCCGGCTATTCAAGCCCAAAATCATCATCCTTAATTATCGTATATGAGAAAGATCTTATGCTATCTCCTGCTTTCTATTGTTATAACTTCCTGTATATCAAAGAAAGAATTGGTTTATATGCAAAATGAAAGATTAAAAGAAAACACCCCTACTCTTTATAATACCTCCTATCAAGAATATGAACTGCAGCCCAATGACGTCCTGTCAATAAAAGTGCTAAGTGTACAACCGGAACTTACAGAGCAGTTTAACATTATTAATCCAAACAATGCTTTTGGTATTTCAGGCCCCAGCAGTCTGTACCTTAGCGGATATTCTATAAATAAAGAGGGCAATATAAGACTTCCGATCCTTGGAGACGTAAAAGTAGCCGGACTTACACCGCAACAGGCAGAAGAACGCGTACAACGAGATCTTGACAAGTATATAAACGATGCCACGGTTGTCCTGAAACTTATAAGCTTTAAGATTAGTGTGTTAGGTGAAGTTCGTAACCCGGGACACTTCTACGTTTATAATGAACAGGCAAACCTTTTGGAGGGGCTTAGTATGGCTGGTGACTTAACCCAGGGCGCTAGTCGTGAGAACCTGAAGCTTATCCGCCAGAAGCCAGGTGGTTCAGAGATTGTGCTGCTTGACCTTAAAGATCCAAACCTCGTACAATCACAATATTATTACTTAAAGCCAAATGATGTGCTCTATGTGGAACCACGCAAGACACAGATCAAAAGGGAAAACCTGGTAATTGTTAGTGCAGCACTAGGTGTGATATCCACAGCGGCTTTGTTTTTAAATTTCTTTAGATAAATCAATGAAGAAGCCAAATAAAGAACATGAAATAGACCTAAAAAGCTGGTTTTTCAAGTTCAGATCAAAATGGTATTTATTTGCGGCCTTTACTCTTGTTGCATTTGCCGCAGCTTACGTGTATGTAAAGAGTTCAGAACGTATTTATAACTTCAAGTCTACCATCCTGCTCGGGGATCAGCAAACTGGTTCCAAAAAAGCACAGGAGCTCCTGGAGATTCTGCATGTGCAGAACAAAGGAATAAAGGTAGAGGATGAAATAGGGTTACTATCATCTGCTGACATGGTAAAAGCTGCCCTGCAGCAACTGGACTTCTCGAAGTCATTTTATGTAGTGCCTGACCACTGGCTCAATACCGGATTTGATATCATTGTTGAGGAGCAGTACGAGAATACACCTTATATTGTACAACTTGACACCTCCCGCACTCAGCTCGTGGATGTACCTTTTGAAGTCAAGATACTGAATGACAAAGAGTACGAACTAACAGTAGAGGGAGAAAACATTCCCCGTTATAATTTCACCAAGCATGAAGTACTGGGTATTGTACCTGAGTTAAGGTTTAAAAAAGTACTGAAGTTCGGTGAACCCTATACTGACAATAACATGAACTTCACCCTGTTACGGGCTAACAACGGGGAAGGCATACCGTCAGCTAAAAAACACTTCTTTGTGCTCAACAGCCTTGCAAGCCAGGTCGAGCAACGTTTGTCTACGCTACATATCGAACCAATCGAGCGGGAATCCCGAGTGCTTGTACTCAGTACCAAAGGAAGCATTCCTGAGAAGGAGATGTTGTTCCTGAACACGCTGATGGAAACTTACGTTGCGCGCGATCTGGAAGAGAAAAACCAAAATGGGCGCAAGACGCTTGAATTCATTGATAACCAGATTGCATCGCTTACCGACTCTTTAAAACAAAGCAAGCAGGCACTGTCAACTTTCAGATCATCAAACAGAATTTCCAATATTGACATGCAGGCTAACAGCACCTATGAAAGGCTGCAGCAACTGGAAAATGATAAGGCGAAGCTAAATACTGATAAGCAGTACTATGTGGCTATCTTAACTGAAATAAAGGATAATGAAGGATTTACGGAGGCAGTTTCTCCTGCCGTAGCAGGTGTTCAGAACCCAATCCTGTCAAACCTTTTCCTGGAGCTTTCTGAGCTGAATAACAAGAAGGCCGGTTATAAAGCCAGTGCTACCCAAATAAACCCCATGCTGAAAGAAGTAGACGGACAAATTGCCAGTGTTCGAAACGCTATTATTGCGAACCTTGAGAACCTGATCTCTTCAGCAAATATTTCAATTCAGGATGTGGAAAGAAGGATTTCATCTTTGGAGGCTACCTTAGCGAAACAACCTGAGAACGAGCGCCGGCTGGCTGATTTGAAGAGCCAGGCAGATTTTGTAGACAATAAGTATGAGTTCTTGCAGGAAAAGCGTGCTGAAGCAGCTATTTCATTAGCGACGAACACAACTGACAAAAAGATAGTTGACCGTGCTTCTTTCTGGGGTAATGGCCCTGTTAATGCAGCGCCACGTGTTATTTACATGCTTGCCCTGGTTATCGGACTTATTATTCCAGCCGCATTTATTGTACTACTTGATAATGTAGACAACACTATTCAAGGCAAAAATGACATTAGCTCCATTACAAACATCCCATTCCTGGGGGTAATTGCACATGGTACAAAAGCCGATAAACTTGCGGTAAAAAATAATCCAAAATCGGCTATTGCAGAGTCTTTCAGGTCTATCCGAATCAACTTGCAGTACCTTCTAGGTGATACAAATTTCAAAGTGATTGGAGTCACTTCTTCTATTTCTGGTGAGGGTAAGACTTTCTGCTCCGTGAACTTAAGTAATGAGCTGGCCCTCTCTGGTAAGCGTACTGTGCTGATCGAATCAGACATGCGTAAGCCAACTTTCGGAAAATACTTTAATGTGAGCCACGAAGCAGGATTGTCCTCTTACCTGGAGCACAACCAGCCACTCGAGGATGTGATACAGAAGACAGATATGGAAAACCTGGACATTATTCCTTGCGGTCCTATTCCGGACAATGCCATTCACCTGCTTGAAACGCCACGTATGCAGCAGCTGATCGAAGAGCTTAAAAAGAGATACGATTATGTTGTGATCGATACACCTCCTATTGGATTTGTATCAGAGTACTTCATCCTGATGCGTCACATGGATACAAATCTGTATGTAGTGAAGCACAAGTATACTGAGAAGGCGCTTCTGAACCAGGTAAATGACCTTTATGCCGCCAAGAAGGTCAAGAACATTTACATTGTGATCAACGACCTGAACTACAACAACACCTATGAGTACGGTTATAAGCGTAAAGCCAGCTACTACTACGTGTAAGGCTTTTCATAATAACAGTTCCCTAAAAATAAAAGCGCCCTTATCTTAAGGTAAGGGTGCCATCTTGTGTATAAATAACGAGCAGCTGGAATGAGCAAAGGCTTAGCATCTAAAGCTTTTAGTGGGTTAAAATGGACTTCTGCTTCCACTATAGCCAATGCAGTAATGCAGATAGGCTATACGTCAGTTATGGCCAGACTCCTTGAGCCTGAGGCATTTGGTCTTGTAAGCTTAGCTACCGTTATACTTGGCTTCGGTAATTACTTTGCAAATATGGGGCTAAACCAGGCCATCATACAAAAAGAGGTACTAACCAAGGCAAATATAAGAGCAGCTTTTACCACAGCAGTTATACTAGGCCTGATCTTTACGGGCGTTACCTGGCTTCTTGCTCCTACTGCTGCCCTTTTCTTTGAAAATAAGGAAGTTATCCCTATTGTTCAGGTGATGGCTTTTTCCTTTATGGTCAATGGGCTTTCATCTACTGCAGTTAGCTTACTGCAGAGGGAAATGCGATTTAAAGCCTTGGGAATAGTAGAAACCATTTCCTACGTTATTTCCTACCTGGGAGTGGGTGTGGTTCTAGCCTACCTTGGCTTTGGTTTCTGGAGCTTGGTATATGCTACCTTAACACAGGTTACCTTAACTGCCATAGGCTCTTATTTTATGGTAAGGCATTCGGTATTTCCCGTATTTTCATGGCCTGCTTACAAGCCTTTATTTAACTATGGCAGTAAAATGTCATTTCTGGGTATACTGGAGTACATTTACTCGCAGCTACATATTATACTTGTTGGTAAGTTATTGGGCATGCACAAACTCGGTATCTACACCCGTGCACACATGCTTGTCCACCTCCCCATCTATAACATCACGCGCACCCTGTCAAAGGTTATCTTTCCTTCTTTCAGTAAGCTGCAGAAAGATATCCAGAAGCTGGGCAAAGTCTACCTTTCCAGCATCACGTTACTTGCCGCTGTGCTTATACCGGTTTGCCTAGGTATTATGGTGGCAGCTCCTGAGTTGGTTTACATACTCCTTGGCGAACAGTGGGGAGAATCTATACCGGTGCTACAGGTACTGAGTCTTGCTGTCCCAGTTGGTTTTATAACCATGTTCTCCGGAATTGTTTGCGATGCGAAGGCTGAGTTAAACCTTAAGATGACGATCACAGTAGTTTATATTGTTTTACTTATCGGGTTGTTCCTGTTACTGCGGGAGTATGGTATTGTAGGATTTGCCACTGCCGTATTGATAGGTGAAGTAATTCGTACAGGCTTGTACCAGTATGCCATGAAACGTGTTCTGGGAATCAACTTTAGTAGTCAGCTACGCTGTTACATACCCGGAGTGGTGAACGGTGTGGTGATTGCTGCAGTTGTTTACCCGTTAAGCATTTTTTTACGTGATACACAATTACCAATGGCTGTAATTCTGGCTTGCCAGGTTATGGCCAGCGGAATATTATTCCTGACACTGACCCTCCTGTTCCCTCACAAAGTACTTAAGGCTGAAATAGGCATGATACTGAGCAAGATTGGTCTGAAAGAGGATTCTTCCAGTTACTATGGCAGGATAATCTCCAGGTACAAAAGAAATTTAGTAGAGGAACCTGAAGGGGTTTAAATTTTATGAAAGAGACCTTAACTATTGGTATATCCGGGCCTATTGACTTAAAGCTGCTTAACTGGAGCCTGGATAAGTCTTCGTTACCAGATACAAATGGTTTCCCGCTTACTTCGCACCTGATTAACGCTTTATTAGAGAGGGGGTATAAAGTAATTGGTTATACAAATTCCAGTGAAGTGAATGAGCACCAGGTTCTAAGGGATGGGAATCTCACTATATGCATAGGCAGAACGAAGCCGCAGCCAGGTCGACGCATGTTTAAGTATGAACGGGAAGAACTGACAGCACTAATGTTTGCTCATCCTGCTGATGTCATCTATGCCTTTTGGACCTATGAGTATGCATGGGCAGCTTTGGATAGTGGTATTCCTACCATTGTAAGCGTACATGATATTGCACGTCGAATACTACTCACGCAATTCGATATGTTTCGTCTGGTACGCTGGTACATGAACTATAGGGTTTTGCGAAGAGCAAAGCACCTGGCAGCAAACTCTAACTATACCTTTAAGCAGTTCACAAAAGCCGAACAAGAGAGAGCAGTAGTTTTAAACAACTTTTATTCCTCTTCTTTTGAAAAGAGTGTACCAAAAAGCCCTCAGAAGGGGCATTATATAGTCTCTGTGAGCATGGGCTTTACCAAAAGGAAAGGTGTGCCGACGGGGCTTCATGCTTTTGCCAGACTGAGAGAAAAGCACCCGACACTGGAGTATCATTTAGTTGGTGTAGGCATGGAACCAGGCGGTGAAGCACAACAGTATGCAGAACAACATGGTCTAGCTGAAGGTGTAAAGTTTCTGGGGCTTTTACCCCTGAATGAAGTTTTAGAAAAAGTAGCAAAAGCAAAAGTGATGTTGCATGCCTCCGTGGAAGAATCTTTTGGCATGGCTGTTCTAGAAGCCATGGTAATGGGTACAGCCGTTGTAGGGGGAGAAAAAAGCGGATTTATACCTGAACTGCTCAACCATGGCAAGGCTGGTGTTTTATGTGATATCACTTCCCCAGAAGCCATTGCTGAAGCAACCTCCAGCTTACTGGATGATGAGAACCTGATGCGCAAAATCGAGCAGGAAGCTGCTGCACATGTTAAGGCCAACTTCTCAGAGAAAGTTGTTGTTGACAAATACCTTGACTGTGTTAATGCCTTATATACCAGGCAAGGGAGCATTTCGGGTGTAAAAGAAGAAGTAACAAGAGAGGTTGCCTGATCACGTTACAGAATAAATAACTCAAGTAGTGCATGAAGTTTAATTACAGCATCTTATTCGCGGCCCCTATTTTTATGGTCATGTTGATGGACACCATGTTCCTGGAACTGATGGCGCCGAACAACGAAGCAACCCAAGGTGCTTTTCTGTCTATCATGGTGAAGCTTTCCGCCGGGATAGCGATGGGGTACAGCCTGTATAACATCAGGTATATGGCGCCTTTTATGCGGGTTATGTTCGCGCTTACTTTGCTGTATGTGGTTGGACTGGTGTTTGAAAGCTTTTTGAAGTACAACACCCCTTTGATCTACCCACACGTCTTTCAGAAGGTGTTCCTGTTCTTCTATACCTTTTTTATCTATACTTATTACAAAAAGAATGAGTACCTGGACCTGAAACATGTGGTCTGGTTTATCCTTGTTGGTTTTTTACTGAATGTCATTCTTATTCACCCAGACTCTCTCAGCATCTCCGCCTTTACAAATCATGAGCGCGGCGTATATGCCACATCGATTTACATGCTGGTAATCCCGTTTCTGTACTTCATGAGCAAGTACCTTTCTAAAGGCGGCATTTTCACAATGGTTATGGCTTTCTTCGTGCTGTTTTTGATCATTTTCTTTCAGCACCGAACAGTGTGGATATCAACAGCCTTTATACTAACTGTTTATGTACTTTTAGTAAAGCTAAAATCAAAAAGCAAAGTTAATTTTAAAAAGCTGATCCCCCTGGCAGTTGTTATTGGGATACTGGGGATTATCAGTAGTGCATTCGTTTTCTCTATTCATCCGGAAATCGTAGAAAAATTTCAGGAGAACTTTTCTGACATTGAAAACTATGATAAGCAGGGCACTGGCGGCTGGCGGTTTAACCAGTTTATGTCTTACCTGCCATTTGTTCAGGATAACTTTATCTGGGGGATGCGCTTTGAAGGTTTTGAGCTTCCTATACAGTTCTATCGGGATGACCTGGATGAGCCTGTATTTGAGGGAGGTAACGGACATCACTTCCATAGCTTTTACCTGGATGTGCTTTTTTACACTGGATTTGTAGGACTGATGCTGATCTGGATGGTTAAGTTCTACGCCATCGGAAAAACTGTACGAGCAAGAGCCTTGGACCAGGAGCAGATCTTGCTGATGGCTTTCATCAGCAGTGGCTTTGTCTTTGGCCTGTCTTATGTTTTACCTTACTTCTTTTATGCCATCCTCGGCCTTACTGTAGCTTATCTTGACTCTAACAACAATGAAAATTTTACTTTTCTAAAAGACTTTGCCCACCGCCGCAAGGATCGAATTGCCAGCAGACGCCTTCAGTTAGAAACTAACAAAGAACTGGTAACATCTTCTTAAAAATAGCAGTACTATAATATACCAAACCCTTATATAGAATGAGTACTTCTACTCCAAATGAAACATTGCACACTCCGGTGTTGCTAATCATATTTAACAGACCCGACACAACACAGAAAGTATTTGACCGCATACGGCAGGTAAAGCCTCAAAAGCTATATGTTGCTGCCGATGGGCCGCGCCCTAACGTGAGCTCTGACGCTGAAAGATGCGCTGCAACGCGCAAAATTGTAGAGCAGGTAGACTGGGAATGTGAAGTTAAGACACTCTTCCAGGAGGAGAACCTGGGCTGTGGCGTGGCTCCCTCCCGATCTATCACCTGGCTTTTTGAGAACGAGGAGACGGGAATTATACTTGAAGATGACTGTGTACCATCTAAGAGCTTCTTTTGGTTCTGCCAGGAGGTTCTGGAAAAGTATAAACAAGATACCCGGGTAATGCATGTAAGCGGTAATAACTACCTTGATGGCTGGAAGCGCGACAACGACTACTCGTACTACTTCTCAGACAAAGTAAATGCATGGGGTTGGGCCACCTGGCGCCGTGCCTGGCAATTGTTTGACTTCCATATCCCTACCTATACCGAGCTCAAACAAAAAGGCTATCTCAATGGCCTTTTCCTGAACAAGCTAGAAGAAAAATACCGTCTTGGCCAATTGGAAAAGACCTATGCCAATATTGAAAAAGGAGATGTGTGGGATTACCAATGGGAATTTACTGTTTATAGCAACTCCGGTCTGTGCGTTATACCGGAGGTTAATCTGGTCCGTAACATAGGATTCGGAGAGGATGCCACGCATACTTTCAACCTCCACGATAAAAATGCTTTTGTGCAGGAACAGGAGATAAGTTTTCCGTTGCGCCATCCCCGCTTCGTGCTTCGCGACATTGAGTCGGACAAGAGAAACTTCAATTACTTTATTAAGAATAAGGTGAGCGCCAAGCTTAAGAGCATTTTCAGCTTCAGCCTTTAATACAGATCTATGAAACTACTATTATCAGCATACGCTTGTGAACCTCACCGGGGCACAGAGTTAGGCAATGGCTGGAACTGGGCGTTGAATACCGCAAAGCTCGGTTACGAGGTGTGGTGTCTCACAACAGTAGAAGGTAGGGAAAGCATCGAAAAAGAGGTAAAGCGGCTAAACATGCCAAACCTGCATATAGTGTTCGTTGAGTTACCCGCCTGGATTGACAAAGCTTTTGAATATCACCTTGGTTTTTACCCACACTACCTATACTGGCAGCAGCGTGCCTTCCAAAAGGCAAAAGAACTGGACAGAGAGATAGACTTTGACCTGGTGCACCATGTTACCATAGGAAGCCTTCAATTAGGAACAGCGCTCTGGCGCCTGAACAAGCCGCTCATCTTTGGGCCTGCGGGAGGCGGACAGGAAGCGCCCAAGGCTTTTAAAAAATACTTCTATGGTTGGTGGAAAACAGAAGTCCTACGCTCTTGGGTAAGTAAAATACTCCTGAAGGTAAACCCAGATGTACGCAAAACCATGCGTAGGTCATCGTTGGTGCTAACCACAAATGAAGACACCTATAACATGGCCAGGGACTTAGGAGCCCTTAATCCAAAGATGTTCCTGGACACGAGCTTGCCTGAAGATTTCTATCCACCTGCTTACCCTGAAAGAGCACCTGCAAAAGAACTTAAAATACTATGGGTGGGCCGGCTATTTGCACGTAAAGGCCTCCCCCTGGTGCTTGAGGCACTGAGCAAGGTAAGACCTGACCTGCCTTTTAAGCTAACCATTCTGGGTGATGGCCACATGCATGATATGGTACCGCAGTTTATTGAGCAGTATAAACTGCAGGATAAGGTGAACTGGAAAGGACAGGTGCCATGGGATGAGGTAAAACGCGCTTATACAGAGAGCGACTTGTTCATGTTCTGTAGCCTTCGGGATTCTTCGGCAGCACAGTTTCTGGAAGCTATGGCATATGGGCTGCCCGTCCTGACGCTCGATTTGCACGGCGGGAAAAACCTTGTGCCAGACAACGCAGGCATAAAAGTACCCGTAACAACACCTGAGTTAACAGCTCAAGGCCTGGCCCGTTCAGTGGAGAAACTCTACGACAATCCAGAGCTACGCGAGAAAATGGGCAGAGCCGGATACTCTTTCTCAAAATCACAGACGTGGCCACTTAAAACAAAACATATTAATGAGTTCTACGCCAAGTATTCACTGGCAAAGCACAAAGAACTCACTATTGAAAACTAGCCTTCATTTAAAATGATACATATTGTAATTCCTGTTTTTAACCGCAAGCACTTTACCCGTGAGTGTTTGCTTTCGCTCCGTAAGCAAAGTAACACCAGTTTCAGCGTAATTGTAGTTGACGATGGTTCCACGGATGGTACCGCAGACATGCTTCGGGAGGAGTTTCCGGAAGTAAAGGTACTATTCGGAGATGGGGGCTTATTCTGGACCGCCAGCGTAAACCTGGGCATCAAAGATGCGTTACAGCATGGAGCTGAGTATGTAATGACATTGAACAATGACCTGGAAGCAGCTCCGGATTTCATCGAAAACACCTATAAGTGGATGAAGGAAAAGCCTGAAGCCATCATAGGTGCTCTAGAAATGGATGCAGCTACCCGTGAACCAGCTTTTGGAGGAGAAATCATCGACTTTAAATTAAATAAAGTAAGGCACCTGTTGCAGGAGCTTCCGAAGGAGCAGCAAAAAGGTATCCACCAGGTGTCTCAGTTACCCGGACGAGGCCTTCTTATACCTCGCGCTGTATTTGAAAAGATCGGTCTTCTGGATCAGGACAACTTCCCGCACTATGTTGCTGACTACGACTTTACACATACAGCTTTGCGCAACGGTTTTGAACTGTACTGCAACTATGACGCAAAAATCTATACCTATCCTGAAGAAAGTGGTGAGCGAAAAAACCGCCAGAGTAAATCTCTGAAGAACTTCTACAACCATCTTTTTGACATTAAAGGGGGCGGTAACCTTCGCGATTTTACCCGCTTTACATTAAAAAATTGTCCGGGACCATACATTCCCTACTACTTAGCAAATGGTTATGCCAGACGCATCTTTGGCTATATGCTAAAATGATTTCTGATATCCGATACATACACATACAGCAACACCAGTACCTCTTCTCTAGCAAATGGTTAAAGCAAGGGGTATTGGTGTTTCTGCTCTTGATAGCTTTGCTCCTTTCAACTCTGTCTGTTTACAGGGCAATGGTCTTATCTCCACACACGGCAGAAAAGGGATTCAATGGTCCTCTTATTATAACGAAAGGGGGCACCTATGTTGGTAACTGGGAATCTAAGGATTCAGAAATACCCGCTATTGAGATCAGGACCAGAGAGCCAGTTATTATTGAGAATTCTGTTGTAAAAGGCGCTGGTCCTCTGATACAGGCACTCGGCTATTCCGCCAATGTAACAGTTCGAAATACCAAAGGCTATGGCCTTCCCCCTACTCCCTACAGTGACTATGAAAAGCCCCGACGCTTTCTTGGTGTAGATGGTTTTAAAAACATTGTGGTAGAAAACTGTTACATGGAAAGCACAGCAGGTATTTACCTGGGTCAAAGATACGAAGGCAACGGTACACCTGAACAAACGATCAAAATAAGGTATAATGAAGTAAAGAACATTGACGGGAGAGTCTATGGAGGTATTGCTATTGCCCAGTTTGTTCAGTTTAACTTTCGTAATGAAGTACCACACGCAGAAATTTCCTGGAACCAAGTGATAAACGAACCGGACAAGTCTGCGGTGGAAGATAACATCAATATTTACAACTCGCGCGGAACAGCAGAATCCCCTATTCTTATTCATGATAATTACATACAAGGTGCCTTCCCTCTACCCTCTACCGCTAAGGAATACTCAGGAGGAGGAATAATAACAGATTCACCTGGAACAGACTCTACTTTGTCTACGGCTCACCTAAAGGTATACAACAACCAGTTAGTAGGTTTAGGAAACTATTGTCTTGGTATTGCCGGAGGCAATCACATCGAGATGTTTGATAACAGAGCCATTGTAGCAGCACGATTCTCTGATAACTCTCCTTACAATTGCTGGACTGGTGGTATTTGGGCAAAAGACTATTATAAACTCAACTCCACGTTTGCTAATAAAATGTATAATAATGTGTTGGCAACAGTGGGACAAACCGGTACCTGGAGAAATGAGATCATGGACAGTACCTTCCTTGCGGCTGATACCTATAACAACGAAATCCTTAAAGGAGAAGTAACTTTGGAAATGGAAGAAAGCGAATATGACAGATGGGTTTCAAAATTGGATAGGAATGCAATAAGAATAGGTCCTAAGGAAAAGAATCCTTAAACGTAACTGGCCCGTTATTTAACTTATTTAGTTTAAACCAAGAGTCAAAACTTATTAATATTACATTCTGCTTATATATTAATAATAGTATTTTTAAAGCTTGAATTATAAAGCATTAAACAACCGATATATTTAGCCTCCCTTTTACTTTTACCCTCCTATTACAATAAAAACATAGTAATATTAAATAAATTCAGTATGATTTTTTTAATATTATAAACCTTTTTATAGCTTCTCCGTGAGCTTCAAAAACAGTTCTTATATTCATAAGGGCATCTTTTTTAGCTAATCTTAATATAAGATTACCAAGTTTCTATAATTTTTTCTAGAAACCTATCACAAAGTTTAGCATTTCTAAAGTTTTCCTACATATATTTGCAACAACTTATATATGAATCAATTAGCAACACACCTAAAAGAAAGTAATTGAAATTGGAGCTAAGTATGTCTTGAGGATACGCCAAAGGAATCGAGACAACACCACAAAGGCTCATTTATTAAAATAGTTAAACTTTTCAACTTTTAGCCAAATTAGATGAAGTTACTAACCTCTTATGTAAATAAGAGAGCTGGATGGGCTTTTATTGCCTTGATGCTCACTTTCATCGTGTGTGTTTTACCAACACAGAAAACAAACGCACAAACTTACAGCGGTCCCTTGGTGATCACCAAGGGGGGCACCTACACGGGCAACTGGGAGTCGCGGGACTCGGAGGTGGCGGCCGTGGAGATCCGCACAAACGAGCCGGTAATCATCGAGCACGCCAACATCCGCGGGGCCGGCCCCCTGGTGCGCTCGCTGGGCAACTCGGCCGACATCACCATCCGCCACACCCGGGGCTACGGCCTGACGCCCACCCCGTGGAAGGACTACAAGAAGGCGCGCCGCTTTCTGGGCGTGGACGTGTTCCGCAACGTGGTGGTGGAGAACTGCTACATGGAGAACACGGCCGGCATCTACATCGGCCAGCGCTACGAGGGCAACGGCTCGACTGGGAACACCGTCAAGATCCGCTACAACGTCGCCAAGAACATCGACGGCCGGGTGTACGGGGGCAAGACCTTCGCCCAGTTCGTGCAGTTCAACTACCGCAACGCCGCCCCCCACGTGGAGGTGGCCTGGAACCAGGTCATAAACGAGGCGGGCAACTCGGCCGTGGAGGACAACATCAACGTCTACAACACGCGCGGCACCTCGGCCTCGCCCATCCGCATCCACGACAACTACATCTTCGGGGCCTACCCCACCCCCCACACGGCCACCAGCTACTCGGGCGGGGGCATCATCACCGACGGGGACGGGGACGCGGCCACCTGCCCGGCCTACATCGAGGCCTACGCAAACCAGCTGGTCAACCTGGGCAACTACGCCATGGGCATCGCCGGGGGCAACAACATCCGCTACCACCACAACCGGGCCCTCAACTCGGCCACCTTCCAGGACGGCTCTAAGTTCGCCATGTACACCTCCGGCCTGTGGAGCAAGGACTACTACGGCAAGAACACCACCTTCGCAAACTCGGTGGACAACAACACCGTCGGCGTCACCGCCTGGGGCTACAACAACAACCGAAACGACGTCTCCGTCGCCGAGCACGCGGCTTTCACTAACAACACGTTTATCTCTGGAAGCGCTGTTTCTACAGCAGTTGAAGGCGGTGAATATACATTATGGACTCAGAAGCTTGCACAGAATGGGATTGTGCTAGGGCCTAATAGCTCAGCTTCAGTAGCTACTACTATTACGGAACCAGCTCCAGCTCCTTCAACTACAACAAGTGTTGTAGGTACAGGCAAAATAACAAGAGAGTTTTGGGCTGGCGCTTACGGCGAGGGCATCTCTGATATCCCGGTGACCAAGGCACCTACCAGCACCACTGAGCTGACGCTGTTCGAGGCGCCGAGCAACGTGGGCGACAACTACGGGCAGCGCGTGCGCGGCTACGTGACGGCGCCGG
>NZ_JBHULU010000021.1:325026-405651 GCF_042684605.1 Pontibacter locisalis | reverse complement strand
GAAGCTGGCGTCGGTGAACGGCTGGACCAACCCAAGGGAGTGGACCAAGTACTCGACCCAGACGTCGGTGAAGGTGACCCTGGAGGCGGGCAAGCGCTACTACATCGAGGCCCTGATGAAGGAGGGCGCGGGCGGCGACAACCTGGCCGTGGGCTGGCAGCTGCCGAACGGCTCCCTGGAGAGACCGATCGCAGGCAAGCACCTGTCTCAGATGGGAAGCACTGCCTCTACAGTAACAGCACCACTATACGTTACAGGCAAGATCACACGGGAGTACTGGGCCGGCGCCTACGGCGAGGGCATCTCTAACATCCCGGTGACAAAGGCACCGACAACCACCACTGAGCTGACGCTGTTCGAGGCGCCGAGCAACGTGGGCGACAACTACGGCCAGCGTGTGCGCGGCTACGTGACGGCTCCTACAAGCGGGCAGTACACCTTCTGGATCGCCGGCGACAACAGCGCCGAGCTGTGGCTGAGCACCTCTGAGGACCCTGCCAGGAAGGTGAAGCTGGCGTCGGTGAACGGCTGGACCAACCCAAGGGAGTGGACCAAGTACTCGACCCAGACGTCGGTGAAGGTGACCCTGGAGGCGGGCAAGCGCTACTACATCGAGGCCCTGATGAAGGAGGGTGCGGGCGGCGACAACCTGGCCGTGGGCTGGCAGCTGCCGAACGGCTCCCTGGAGAGACCGATCGCAGGCAAGCACCTGTCCCCTATCTCAACCGGAATAACAGGAGTTTCATCACTTTCTATGTCGGAAGCTGCGGATGTTGAGTTAGAGTTTGAGGGCGTTACTGCTTATCCAAATCCATTCAGAGATATGATTACTCTTGACCTGGATGATCAGGACGTAAAGCTACAGAAGGTAGTACTGCTAGATCAGACAGGAAGAGTTGCCTACGAAGAAAAAGGAAGCCTGGAACTGCAAAATGGTAAACTAGAAATTAATTTATCATCAGTTAACTTAAGAGGAGGTCTATACTTCCTGAAGTACACTGACAGTGAAGGAATCAGCAAGAGCATCAAAGTGATCAAAGAGTAAACTGATCAAATAATCATAAAAGAAAAAGCGCCTGTAATTACAGGCGCTTTTTCTTTTTATACAATCAAATCTTTTAGTTTGTGATGACTATTTTCCTGCTTAGTTTCCTTTCATAAGAAAACAGTAATAGGTTGTACAAGCCTGACGAAAGTCTTCCATCCAAAATTATACTTGACTGGATAACTCCGTTTGCGCCTGCCGATGCAGGATGCACTACAACAGTTTTACCTGTCATATCCACTAACATTAATTTGGCATCCTCACCAGGTACAAGTCCTGATACTTCTATATTAACCTGCTGGCCTGAATTCGGATTAGGGAATGCTTTGAAGGTGCCTTTGAAGGAATTATTATCTACAATTCCAAGCGTTGACTGACCACATAGAACACTAGTTCCACCATTGAACCTCTCTACTATTTCATTTCCTGTTACGGCTCTGTTATACACCTTAAGCTCATCAATATCACCGGCATAGTGGAAGCCTCCGGAACGGTTTAGATATCCTATGTTAACAGCAGCATTATCTGTAAAGTCTCTGGAATACTGCACCTGAGCTTCCTGTATCAGTACACCATCTACAAAAAGCTTATTCATATTGTTAGCTCCATCACGAACAGCTACGATATAGTGCCACCTGCCATCATTAAGTGCAGGTCCTGTGCCGCCTACCTCTATACCTGCATGGGTTTCATCTTTAAGAGAGAACATGGCTTGTTTTTGACCATTGAGCCCGATCCACCAATGCAGACCTGCATCTGTAGCCGCTGCATCACGACCAACAATCACCATATTTCCGGAAGCAGTGGTCTGAGTTTTCATCCATAAACCTATACTAAAGTTACCACTCTTGGTCCAGTTAAAGTTAGTCACGTTCTGGATATCCACAGCATCATTTGTACCATTGAAGCGTTGTGCGCCACCAAATAAGCCTCCCGTTGTTGGTTCCGGGCAATTCTGGCAGCTTGCATTAGCAGCCGAGGCTATATCTGCAAAACTGTTTCCGCTTGTTTCATCCATTTCATAGTAATGAACAAGTCCGGAAAGGCAGTCAGAGAGATTTGCATTTGAAGTACTACCACTGCCAACTACAATATTTATAGGCTCTGAGTCTAAAGCATGTCCATCTGTATCAATAGCTCTGGCTTTTACACTATAATTTCCGGCAGCGGCATTTCTCCAGGTGTAATTGTATGGGCTGGTATTTACAGAAGCGATCATAGTGGCTCCCTGATAGTATTCTACTTTCTCCCACTGACGGGTTGCATCAGCAAACCCTACTGCAAGATCTATAGGTGCACCTACTTCAAAGGTTGAATTGTTCGCCGGGGAAGCCATTGACACAGCAGCTACAACGCCATTACTACAATCCGGGTAAATATCAACATGATCTGAAGTAGAAAGGCCTCCGGAATCTGTTACTTTAAGACTGAACCTGTAGAAGTAAGTATCGCCGTCACAACCAACCGCCGCAATAGTAGCAGAGGTTACATGGTTATTATCCACTGGCTCCGGGTGGGAATGCGTGTTGTGGTGCAGGGCAACCACCCACTCATAAGTAAGATTTTCATCAGCGTCCTGTTGATCAGTTACATCTGCACGAAGTTGGTAAGTAGTCTGCTGATTCATTGGGTACTGCGTACCTTCAACAGGACTAACTATATTTACAACAGGAGGCGAATTATTTAGATTAACTTCCAGGTTAGCTGTAGAAGTTAATCCTCCTGCATCTGTTACAGTTAAAGTTACATTATATGTTCTGGCACCAGTTGCTGTGAAAGTATGGGTAGGGTTAGCCTCAGTTGCTTTAGCAGAGCCATCTCCAAAATCCCAGGAGTAGCTAAGCGCCTCACCCTCCGGATCTGTTGAACCGCTTCCTCTAAAATTAACTGTTAATGGGCTCTGTCCGAACAATTCATCAGCTTCAGCCACAGCGTTCGGAGGTGTATTACCACTATAGTAGGATACCTTCTTGATCTGGGCTCCATAATTTATATAGTAAAGTTCGCCAGTAGCAGGATTTTGAGCAAAGGCCGTAACTGTAGCACCGTCATCTTTAAAGCTCTTGATCGCTGTTGGCTTATTGTTGCTGTCAAATTCCAGCACTTTTATCCAGCCGGCACCATAGTCTCCGAAGAAATAAGTGTTGCGGAACTCCGAGGGCATGCTGTTACCTGTAAACCAAATACCTCCCGTTGAGGAACTTCCATAAAAAGGCTCCCCTGAAACTGGAGATCCAGCAGTTCCCACATTTACAACTGCAGCATCTTCCCCGTTAAAAGTACCGGTTCTGGTTACTGGCACCGGTGCTGTATTATCAGCTACTGAGGCGTTTGCCCAGTCAATAGCTGGTCTGGCATGCACAAAAGTATGCACATTGTCCGGGATTGGTTTACTCCAGTCGCAGTAGTTACCAAAGTATGGTGTTTCTGTAGCTCTGGGCTGCAGGATTAGTTCATTGAAATAAAATGTTTCGCGGTTACAGCTACCATTGCCAAACAACGGGTTCTGCAGATCGGGAGTAGGAACGCCTGTATTAAAATAGAAACGTTGCGGTTCTAGTCCCTCAAATAAAGGCCATCCGAAATTCAAACCTGGCTCTGTAGCCACATTGATCTCTTCCCAATCCTGCCACCCCACATCACCAATGTACAAAGCACCTGGGTTTGTGGCACTACCTGTGCCAGGGCGGAGCGTAAAGCGGAATGGGTTTCTTAAACCCAGGGCCCATACTCTCGATTCGGCAGCACGGGAATTAGAAGAGTTGTAGTAGGGGTTTGATGGCAAACCATTACCTGTTGCCGGGTCTAGGCGAAGAATTTTGCCATTAAGGGAGTGAACCTGCTGGGCACGCAACGCGCCTACGTTGTTCACCTCCGCGAGAATTCCATCCTGCAAACCCTGCTCTACATAGTTGTCGGTTACATCGCCCGGTTTCCAGCCAGTGTCTTTGCCGTTTGCCGTTGCGCCGTCACCTGCCGAAACAAGTAAAGATCCATCCTCACCGAAAACCAGTGACCCAACGCCATGTGATACATAAAGTATAGGTATACCTGTTGAAGCGTTCTCACCCAACAAGATTTTACGACTAGCCATATCTGTGCTCAACCCGTCTTGTCTAACTTTATAGCGGGTAATGCGACCAATAGTCGCATTACTGTACTCATTGGCAGTTGGGCTGTAACTGCTCGTTCCATAGTTGAGTAAATGATGGCGGTCTACGACGTAGAGCAGGTAGATAAAGCCGTTGCTGTCAAAATTAGGATCAAGCGCAAAACCCAGCAGGCCGTGGTCACCCCAGTTACCAACCTCTTCACTTATATCGATCAGGGGCTCAGCCAGTTTCTGTCCATTCTTTACGAGCCAAACCTTACCTCCTTTTTCCCAGACGTACATGGTGCCTCCATCATCGGAAAAAGTAAGTCCTACAGCAAAATCCCAATTACCCCCTACCTGTTCTTCCACAACACCACTCGGTTGCGCAGAAACAGATTGGCTGCTTATGAGAAATATTGCTAGAATGATGGTCTTGATAACTAAGGGAATCCGCTGCAGCCTGGTATAAGGGTTGAAGAAATTGTAGGCTAGCTTTAAAAGTGGAGCAAGGGAAGCTCTACCTTTGTAAAGATGGGTCATATTTTTTTACGTTTAATAATACACACTTTTCACAACCTGAGCTGAAAAAAAAGATTTCAGAGACTGGAAACCTGCTAAGACACATCATTCTTAACAGATTAATGCACTTGAAGCACTTTGTATTATTACGCAGCTATATGCCTATAGTTCTATTAATAACTATACAAAAAATATAATTTTACTCATAATTTCAAACAAGCATATACTTACATTCCCTGGCATCAAACCAACAGGTTATTTCATAATTACAAGCTTTCTGCTCAGCGTTTTACGGCTGTTTGAGACAGAAACATTATAAATCCCAGAGCGGAAATTCCCTGTAACCGGAACTGTAAATTGCAGATTTCCATTCTGATCTACAATAAGTTCTTGCTTAGTTAACACCTGTCCGGAAAGATCAGAGATCATAACAACGACCTGCTCATCCTTATCCAGCTTTGTTATTTCCACAGCCACCTCACTACCAAGAGTTGAGGGGTTTGGATACATCATAAAGGTTGAAGCTGTAAGTGTTCTATCTTCTACTTCTATAATTTTTGAATAAGTGAAAGAGCCATTAAGGTTATTTATTTTCAGGCGGTAGTAAGTTTTATCGGGAAATGGTGCTGTATCTGTAAAGCCGTACTCCACCTTCACGTTACTATTACCCGTTGCTGCCACCTCTCCTATCTTTTCAAAGCTTTCACCATTTTCAGAGTGCTCTACTTCAAAATTTTTGCAGTCCACTTCAACGGCTGTAGCCCAATCTAAAAGCACACTCTCCTGTGCATATTTCCCTGAAAAACTCACCAGCTCTGTTAAAGCGTCATAGACCATACGGTACCTTTCCATAATTTCCTCTGGAGAGAGTACTCGCCCAAATAACTTAACTTCGTCCAGATCACCATCATAGTGGTATCCCCCACCATCATTCAAATAACCAATGTTTACAGGAGTCCGACTGGCAAAATTATGCTGGTAAGTATAAGTTCCTGAAGCTCTGGCTTCTCCATCAACATATAAAATATTTCTCCCGGAGTTACCATCCCGTACAGCTACTATCTGGTGCCACTTCCCATCATTTAAGGTCGGGCCATTCTGCCCCACAAAGATACCCTGCCAGGCTATATCTAACAGGTTGAAAGCAGCTTTACCGGCTCCATCAACACCTATCCACCAATGCACTTCTGAATCTTTCCCATCACGTCCTATCAATACCCTATTTCCGGCGGTGCTTGCAGTAGTACGCATCCATAACTCCATGCTAAAGCTTGCGTTAGGCTCCCAATCAAAATTTTGGCTTTTCTCAACATTTAATCCGTCGTCTTTGCCATCAAAATGCTGCCCCCCCGATACAGCACCGCGCACAGGAGCTGGTCTTGTACCCTCCTGTGCCGTTGCCAGATAAGGGGTGTAGTAATCTTTAAACTCTGTGCCACTCGCTTCCTGTAGGTTCCAGTGATGGATAAGTCCTGCTTTCTCACCTGCACTCTGTTTAACTTCTATTGTAAAAGGTTGAGTAGCTTCACCTATACTGTTAGCGGCCTTAACAGACACATTAAATGATCCGTTAGCTGTAGGGTTCCATCTGATCTCGCCTGATGTCGCGTTGATAGTCATACCTGCCGGAGCGGCAACTAAGGAATAGGTTGGAGCAGGTTTTCCTGTAGCATTTACATCATACACATACTGCTGGTCAACCACACCAAACTTTACCGGCTCTGATACGATCACAGGCTTCACTTGCTCAGGACCACAATAGTTACCTGCGCCTTTGTTATACCTGGAGCGCATTTCAGCTTCGCCAAGAGCTCTGTTGTACACCATTAGCTCATCAAGCTTTCCGTTGTAGCGATACTTACCATCTAGCAACAAATGCCCAACCGTTACGGGAGCCACACTTTCAAAATTATCAACATAATCAGCCTCGAAGTTTCCTACTGCCAGGCCATCTACGTAAAGTTTATTTCTTCTGAGTATGCCATCACGAACCACAGCTATGTGGTGCCACTTTCCGTCGTTCACTTTCACGGGTATATTACCTACCCCGTTGCCGCCCATTACAAAGCCTTTGTGGGACCTGTCCCTTAACTCAAAGACAGCATAGCCGTTGGCATCTACCCCTACCCACCATACCATTCTTGACTCAGTACCGACTCTGCCCATTACTACTCTGTTTGTGGAGGAGTTGCCGGAAACCTGTATCCAGGTTTCTATTGTGAAGTTACTGTTTGGTCCCCATTCAAAATTTTTAACATCGGAAATTGTTAAGCCGTCGTCGGTGCCGTCAAATTGTTGAGCTCCGGCAAAAAGGCCTTCCGTGGGAGTTGGGCACCCCTCACAAGTAGCTGTAGTTGCAGAAACATAATCTTTAAATGTGGTGCCGGTGGTCTTTTCATCTAATCCAAAGTAGTGCACTAACCCTGCAGGGCAGTTACCGGAGGTTTGTGCCTTAGCTGACATCGAAAATAGCACTAAAACAGCCGTGACGATCAGGCTACTTTGTATACTTTTAAATAAGCAGAATGCAGAAAGGCTGCTTACAGCTGCCTTCCTATGTGCTTCGCCTTGGCTTGAAAAATAGTATATATTTATCATATGAGGGAAAGGTCTATCGAGGGCACAGCATTCAGAAAGTACAACTTCACTGATCTGCCTGTTTTCCACTCTTTTGCGGAATTCTGATAAATTGGTAAAACTTCAGTTAAAAATCCGGATCTGTTGTTAACTAGATACAGTTCCCCTTTTTTCAACCATTAGAATTTCTTTATATTACGACATTTCTTTTCATTAGTTTAAAACAAAAAGTGCAAATTTTACTTTATGCCGCGCAACCTTGAAAAAAGTGGATAAAGATGATTTTTTTTATGTAAGTAAATATTTACCAGTCATTTGCAATAGGCTTAAAGGCTTACCAAATCATTACTTGCTTGTCCTGCCTTTGCTTTTTAGAAGAGAATAAATTGTAGCTGATGGAGATTTCATTTGTAGCTTTCCGGATAGCCTGCGCCTCCTGAACAGGTGTTTCGTAAGCATAAGCGATAGACAGCTGGTTTAATCTAAAGCCCGCCCCTATGTAATAAGCTAAATCATTTCTGTAGCCAGTGCCTATCCAAAGCGTATTGTTATAAACCACTTTAACCTGACCTTCCAACAGATCTTCATGCCGTTCATCAAACTGATAGATGCTGTTAACAACAACCCCTAGTTGCTCTGAAACACCGGTCCTGTACCCTCCCTGGATAATATGCCGGCGCACATACATATCCTTTAAAAAATCATCACCTGAAATAATGAACTTTCCTTCTGTTATGTCCTGTACAGAATACCCCAGGTAAAATTTAGAGGAAGTGAGTGCCAAACCAATATTCAGGTCAATTTTACTTATACCATTATTCCGGCCAAGCACATCTTTATACTTCGGGTCATTCTCCTGATCTACGGTCAGGCTGTTTCCATCAAGCCTGTTAGAAC
This sequence comes from Pontibacter locisalis, assembly GCF_042684605.1. NCBI lineage: Bacteria > Pseudomonadati > Bacteroidota > Cytophagia > Cytophagales > Hymenobacteraceae > Pontibacter > Pontibacter locisalis. Next base: position 397,519 of record NZ_JBHULU010000021.1, on the reverse strand, counting down.
TGAAAGTTAGTGCTGTACCCCATCTTAGGTTTACTTGATCTGAAAGCTTAATTCCTGCCCCGTAGCTAAAGTTCAGCTCTGTTTGTGAAGTAGGCCCAAACTTATCATGAAGCACAGAAAGCCCCAGTGCATGTTTGGCATTGATAAAGCTTTCATACTCTCGCTGTTCACGGTTATCCACCCTGAACCCATCTCTTTTAGTTAAACGAGATAAATCCAACTCTGCTGATGCAAAGATCGTTTTAGGGGCATCCTCAAAACCCATCCACTGGTTACGGTAGAGTGTCTTTAAAACAGAACCATTATATCCGGTTAGGGACGGATTGTAGTTTTGCTGAAACTGAGTAAAATTTGCAAACTCTATCCTGCTCTGAGCATTAGTATCCCAAAACAGAAGTACCAGTAAAAGTAATAGTATAATTCTCTTCATTTAAGACTACTTAAGTATGGTAACCACCCCTTTCTGCACCAGGTCTATCTCTTTTACCTGTATGATATAGAAATAAGACCCCTGCACAATACGGCCATCCCTGCCTTGCCCGTTCCAGCCTTCTTCCGGATTTGTAGAGTGATATAGCCGGGCTCCTGATCTGTCAAAAACCTCAATCACTACATCATTAAAGTACCGCAACTCCGGCACCATCCAGGAATCGTTAATACCATCTCCATCCGGGGAAAAGGCATTTACAAGCTCTATTCTCTGAAAGCCCTGATAAAGTGATTTTTGAAGGGGAAAAGTAGCCTCAATTATATTCTGGTAAGGATCGGTACTCCTTACACGGATAGAAAATTCAGCTGTCCCGGAAAGTCCATTATTTGATCTGAGGTACAAACCATCAACCGTTACCTCAAACAGGCTGTTATGGGTGTCCCCTTCCCCACTGACAAGTGTATAGGTGAATTCGGTATCATCAGGATCTGTGGTAGAGAAAACGCCAATTACTTCATCAGGTTTACTGTCTGGTTTAAAAGTGGTAGAGCTGAAGTTAAGAGCAGTCGGAGCTTTGTTTGGTTCAACCTCCACTGTAATACCTGCTGCCATATTGTTTGTATTTGTTGATTTGGGTGCCAGAACAAGCGTCCCCTTCAGCTTATACTTTGCCGGGAGTTCACCATTATAGGTACCTCTTTCCCAATTGATATCCAGGTCCTCTTTCTCGCCGTTTGCATAAGTCACCAGCACCTTTTTTGGTAGATTGAGCAGCTCAAAGGTGGTCTTGAACGGGACCTTTAAGTCAGCCAGAGAGCTTACAGTTACTATATTCCTTGTTACTTTCTGAACCATATCTGACACAACTGCCCCTGTATTTCCAGCTTTATCCTCCAGATAAAGAGAAACAGTGACAGTGCCATCAGTTAGATGCGTAAGTTGTAAACCAGATACGGTGAATGCGGCATTATTAACAACTCCAGTTCCCTCTACTTCATCACCTCCGTTACTGCTACGGATGGTGTAGTAGTACGTAGCTCCTTCCTCGGCACCGCTAACCTGGAATGATACCTGTTCCTGGTTCGTGACATTTATTTCTTCCTGCATAAAACCAACTGCATAGCCAGCAGGCGCAGACACATCATATATCGTTTCCAGTTCATTTGAAGAAGTGTTTCCGTTTTTGGCAGCGTCAAAAACTTTGTCAGCAGGTAAATCTACCTTTACCTGCCCTTCAGCCTCAGGCTTGATCAGAACAGTGTATTCACGATCATTTATCTGCTTAAGTTCTTCCGCAACCGCATTAACCAGTGCCAGATCTGTCAGTTCAAAGCCACTGATATTCTCACTAACTGTTATGGATACCGTAAACGCTTTGTTAGTATAAGCTGCAAGATCTGCACTTAGTGTTACTGCAGGACGGCCCGCATCGAAATCCATCACAAGCTGATTTGATGCATTGTTGCCGTTAGAAGCCAGATCCAGGACCATATTAGCTGCCATGCTTACCTCCACTTCACCGCTTACTGCAGGAGTAACAATAACTGAATAAGCTTTCTCTGCGGTTTTAGCAAGCTGTGATGCCGTGCCGTTGCTGATGGTTATATCCGGAAGCTCCAAACCGGCAACAGCCTCACTAAACTCAATTACAACAGGGAAAGGTGCGTTAGTTGGATTATCAGCTGAAGTACTTAATACCACATCCGGCTTTTGCGAATCATACAGCCTTTGAAGTAGGTTTGAAGCCATATTACCGTTCGATGCATTATCGTAGGCCACATCAGCCGAAACGCCTATGTTTACCTCTCCATCTGCACCAGGTGTAATCTGCGCTTTATATGTCGTGGCATCGGTAACTGTGAAGTTGTTTAACGTTCCGTTGGACACTGTTACATCAGTTGCTGTAAACTCCGTTACAGCTTCAGAAAAGGAGAAAGTTACCTCGAAAGGTGCATTTACTCTTGCAGGCGCATCAGATGCTATGGTAACATCAGGGCCTGTGCCGTCATACATCTTTTCTAAAGATGCAGCTGCCGCATTAGGATTCCCGGCCAGGTCTGTGGCCTTTCCAGCAGGTAAACCTACGCTAACAAGCCCATCTGCAGAAGGTGTAACAAGGGCTGTATAAGAAGTGGCAGCAGTAGATTTCAATTCGCTAAGCGCTCCATTTGTTACTGCAAAATCTGCAGATGCCAAGCCATGCACCTCCTCCGAAACATGAATGGTCACTTCAAAGGTACTGTTGACAGGATCTCCACTGTTCGTTGTAACTGTTACTGTTGGAGCGGTCAGGTCTATCTCTACTATTTTCTCCTCACTGCTCTCACTCACGTTCCCGGCTATATCTGTGGCTTTGGCAGTAACTGATAAAACTCCTTCAGGCAGTGCTGTATTTTCATAGTTAAGAACCCAGTTTCCTGCCCCGTTCACCAGGGCATCACCTAATTTACCATTGCCGCTAAACAGCGAAACTGTAGTGTTTGGCTCTGCTGTACCAGTTATCCTGATCGTATTATCAGAGGTGATCAGATCATTTGTAACAGGTCCTCTGTCCTCTGAAACAGCAACAACAACTGGGGCATCCGGGGCTTTGGTATCTATTACCCATGTATACTTTGCCGGTGAAGCATCAGCATTACCAGCACCATCTACTGCCCGCACACTCACTTCGTACGCTCCATCTTCCAAACCTGTGAACTGGTAGGAATTGGTCACAGTGTTAAAAGCAGCTCCGTTAAGGCTTGCCTCATAAGTTACCCCAGACTCATTGCTTGTAAAACTGAAAGCTGCATCTCTGTTTCCTGAGACCTCAGGCGGACCTGACAAGATGGTTGTTTCAGGAGCCTTTGTATCTATTTTAAAGCTTCTGGCAGCACTGGAGCTACTGTTGTTTCCTGCCGCATCCGTTGCTTTTGCAGTAATTTGATGCTCTCCCTCGGTCATTGCAGTTCCGGGAATCAAGCTCCAGCTTCCATTCGCACTGGCTGTTGCCGTACCTATAATAGCATTTCCCTCTGAGACTGTTACAATACCTCCCGACTCAGCAGTACCGCTTATAGTCGGTTTATTTGAACCTAACAGAGCGTTTTCAGCAGGAGAGATTACTACAGGAGCGGCGGGGGCCTTTGTATCAATGGTCCAGTTATACGTGGCAGGAGTTGAGTCAACATTACCGGCTTTGTCTATTGCTCTTACCTGCATTGTGTAAGTACCATCGGTTAGTGCAGCTGTGGTGAAAGGATTAGTTGCAGGCACAAAAGGAGCTCCATTTAAACTTACCTGGTAAGTTACATCTGCCTCGTTGCTGCTAAAGGTAAAGGTAGCTGTATTACTGTTTGACTGCCCAGCTGGCTTTGAGACAATCGAAGTTTCAGGCGCCTGTGTATCAGTTAGCTGCGGCTGCACGTTAAGCAGCTTGTCCAGCACGTTAAACCAGATTGGAGCCATTTTATTGTAACCACTCATAGCAGGGTGCAGTCTGTCAACCATATCCCCTCCGTTTGCCACAAAATCATAGATAATTCCGGCGTCTCCCATATCCACTAGCTCCAGCCTGTCACCGGCACTAATACGGCCACTGGCCAAAGTCTCTATTTTGCTGTTATAGATGTTAATGATGTCATTTTTGGTGGCGCTTGCACCTTTGTAACAGTCTTCTCCCTTACAAACAGATTGTATGATTTTGGCAACGATAACCGTTACTTCCCTACCGGAGTTTGCTTCATACTTGTCCACCTCATTTAGAATAGCCTCCAACTCATTTACAGTTGTCTGAGAATTGTCTACCCCATCATTACTGATATCATTTGTGCCGATATGTAAGAGTATGATGTCTGGGTTAAAAACATTTAGGTATTTGGCGGTATAGGTAAGCCCCATGTGCTGGTTATCGTACCAGCGTTTATAAGAGCCATTCAGAAGTAATGAAACAATTTCTTCATTACGGGCTCCCCCAAACCCGGCATGGTCTACATCATTCATATAAGTGCTGCCGGTTTGCTCGCTTCCTACAAAATCATAGTTACCTTTAGAGACAGAAGCATTTAATAGTTGCTCTAGTTTTGCCCGGTAAGCGGCTCTTTCTGTTGTTGGCACGCTGCTGCTTCCTCCTTCCGTGTTTGAATCACCGAGTGGCATTATCTTGAAAACCTTTCCCTGGGCGTGAGTTGTAGCACTTACCTCAGAACTATAAGGGGACTGGTCTGCGCCACTCACAGCTTTCATTCTGTAGTACACCTTCTGATTATAATATAAACCTGTGTGGCGATAGCTCTTAACAGAGGTACCAAAAGATTTGAGTGGAACAAACGTTGCCTCTGCGCCTGTCTGAGACATCTCCAGAACATAGCCTGTTGCCCCGGGTACGGAGGTCCAGGAAACGGTGATGGCGCCAACCAAAGAAGGTTTAGCCTGTACTACAGGAGCAGAAAGAGCTAAAGAAGCTAGAGGTGCACCTATAGAAACTGGTGCAGAGAAATTCACAAAAGGTGATACAGTAAAAATCAGGATCGCAAAAGGGCGAAGTAGCCAGTGCTTGTAAAAGTCGGGCATACGTAAGGGTTAGATAGCTTTAGTTTAAAACCCACTCTTTAACGGCTTATCCTTATGAAAGTTTCTTCATAAAAATTTACTCATCCATATTTAATACAATTATTGCTTTAAATTATTAGCAGCTGCAACACCAGTTTTATCGTATAATCCTATTATTTATTACATTCTATATTCCTATAGAAAAATATTTGGTCAAACATTAAACCTTTTCACCCAAATCCAATATAACTGATTAATAACAGCTGATTCGTCCATGAATAAAAATAAGCCGGGCCTGCAGCTGCTCCATTTTCAAACTAATATTAGAAAAAGCGAAGCAACCCAATGCTATATACTGTTGAGTATTAACAGTTTGAAGCACCCTTAATAAAGTAACATATGTTATTTAACTCTACTGATTTCTTCATATTCTTTCCGGTAGTAGTTACGCTCTACTTCTTAGCAGCGCCCAACAGAAGATGGATCATTCTCCTTCTTGCCAGTTATTACTTTTACATGTCCTGGAAACCGGCTTATACCATCATTTTGGTTGTTTCCACTGCAGTTGATTACTTGTGCGGAAGAGCCATGGGCCGGTACAGCGATGAAGAGAAAGAAAAACGAAAACCTTATCTTTATATAAGCCTTTTGGCAAACCTCTCGGTACTCCTGCTTTTCAAATACTATAACTTTTTTAACGAAAGTGCCCGCGACCTGGCTGTTGCGTTGGATGTACCTTACGCAATACCGGCATTTGAGCTGTTACTGCCAATGGGTATTTCCTTTTACACTTTCCAGACGATGAGTTACAGTATCGATGTGTACCAGGGGCGAATCAAGCCGGAGCGGCATTTAGGTATATTTGCACTCTTTATTTCATTCTTCCCCCAGCTTGTGGCTGGCCCGATAGAGAGGGCGGGCAACCTGCTTGGCCAGTTTCATACGACTCACGAATTCAATTACTACCGTGTAGTTGCCGGCTTAAGACGTATGGCCTGGGGTTTTTTCAAAAAGATTGTCATTGCTGATAACCTGGCCCTGATGGTTAACCAGGTATACAATAACCCGACAGAATTTGAAGGAATCTCTTTTGTTATTGCCACTATCTTCTTTGCCTTCCAGATATACTGCGACTTTTCAGGCTATTCTGATATCGCGATTGGCGCAGCGCAGGTTTTAGGATTTAGGTTAATGGAAAACTTCAGAAGCCCTTACTTTTCTAAGTCTATCTCCGAATTCTGGGGCCGTTGGCATATCTCCTTATCCACCTGGTTCCGCGACTACCTCTATATTCCGCTGGGGGGTAACCGCGTGGTGAAGTGGCGCTGGTACTACAACCTGTTCCTCACTTTTTTAGTGAGTGGCCTGTGGCATGGCGCTAACTGGACCTTTGTTATTTGGGGTGCTTTACATGGCTTCTACCTGGTTTTTGCCATTGTTACTGCCAAACAACGTAATGCTGCTGCTCACGCAATAGGGCTAACGAACCATCCAGTAGTCTATAAGTGGATGCAGGTGCTAAGCGTTTTTGCACTTGTCTGCTTCTCCTGGGTCTTTTTCAGAGCGAACAGTCTGGCAGACGCAACTTACATCATCAGCCAGGCATTCAGCAGCCTTGGTAACATCAGCCAGGTATTTGCTCTGGACATTAGTCATGCCCTGTTTATGGATCAGGGTGCAAAAGTATTTGTCGTTTCTGTACTGGCCATTATTCTAATGGAAACCGTACACCTTATTCAGCGCAACGGAAGTGTATCACAACTGATCATGCAACGTCCTGCCTGGGTACGTTGGAGCGTCTATTATATGGCTATCATAGCTGTGATCCTTTTCGGCCAGTTTGGGAACCAAGAGTTTATTTATTTCCAGTTCTAAGATATGAAGGTTATAAACAATAAAGGAGTAAAGAGGCTGTTAAGGAAACTTACCTTGCTGGTCCTCCCTTTCTTGATATGGCCACTGATTGAAGTGTTTTTTCTGCCAATGAACTTCTTCACGTTCAGGATATGGGAAACCATATCTGTGAACAAAATGCGTGTTATGCCCGGACCTTTTTACCCAAACATACACATGAAAATGGAGGAAGAAGGAGAGTTAGCCCCACACACTCCTTTTGCAGAAAAGCGTGTTGTGGAATGGTATACCGATGAATATGGCTACCGGAACCGCGATACTAAAGCTGATGTGCTGCTGATAGGAGACTCAAATATTACGGGAGCAAAGCTGTCGCAGGAAGAAACACTGGCAGAGGTTTTGGAGCGTCAGATAAAAAAAGATGTTTATTCTTTTGCTCCAGCAACCATGAACCGCTTTCTGGCTACTGATCGCTTCAGGGAGACACCTCCGGAACTGGTAATCGTGTCTAGTATCGAACGTAGAATACCGGAACTTCCGGCCGTTGGAGAGAATGGTATCAATTCAAAAATCCGGAACTTCACCGGTAATGCCATTCACTCTTCCAGCTTCTTAACCTGGTTGGCAGTTACAGCAGACCGGATTTCAAAACTTGGTTTATACCACAGAACACTTGCTACAATAGACCGTAATCTAGGGAGCAGAGAATACATAAGTTACAACAACGAGTTCTTTATTGAAGGTGATACTGCTAACCGGGATTTCAGTGAACAGGAAATAAAGCAGATTGCTGATGTGCTGGAAGGTTATAAAGTAGTCTTGCAGGAAAGAGGTATTAAGTTCCTGTTCTTACCGATTCCCAATAAAGAAAACATCTATTACCAGATGCTTCCATCAAAAAAGAAACCTGATTTTTTACCCAGGCTCATCGCAGAACTACGTAAGCGTGACGTGGGCGTGGTGGACATCCAGTCTGATTTCGAGCACCTTCATCAGAAAAAGAAAGTTGCCCTCTATCCTGTAGATGATGCTCACTGGAATAACGTGGCAGTAGAGGTTGCTGCCTCTCTTGTAAGTCAGAGAGTTCAGGGAAATTCACCAAATTCCGACAAAAAAGAAAACTTTTTTGTCGGTTATGAGGAATAAAACATATTAAAACATAGCTCTATTTAATTAAAAAGAGCACAACTTTTACTTAGCATTAACTCGCTCATGCATATAAAGACCTTTTACCGGAAAGGGTTAAGACGGACCATGAAAATCTTAGGCCGTATTATACCTTTCAATTCTCGCTACAAACCTGGAGGTGTCTGCAATATAAACCTGGAGGACCTTGACCAAAATAATCCACGAGAAGTAACCATACATCAGGTTTATACAAATTACGAAACAAAACTTAATATTCCGGAAGATCTTTATCGTGCTTGTTCGGCCTACTGGAAACCTAAACGACAGGTATCCACTAACTACATGGTTGTAGAAGCACCGAATGGCCGGATATATACAGACAATGAGAGTAGTGTAGCTGTAGTCTCCTGCTATAACAGAGTAATAGAAAATGTATCATTGAGCCTTGCAAGCGGAAAAGTTACTGCGCCGACCTTTAACAACATATTCGAGCAGCGTTTCTTCACCGTACCTGAAAGGTATGAAGGTACTGTATTCTCTTTATTAACAGGTGGAGCAGGACTAAATAACATTGGTCATTGGTTTATAGATGTATTACCAAGGTTGCATTTGCTGAAGAAGAGTGGCTTGTATGATAAAGTAGACTGGTTTCTGGTACCAAGCCTGCGATATGATTTTCAAATGGAAACACTGGAGCTGTTAGGTATTCCTGCCTCCAAGCTTATTGCCGGCGATAAGCATCCGCATATTTCTGCAGATTGTATAATTGCCTCCACAGCACCACGCGGCAACCATACCTTAATTCCGAGTTGGCTTTGTGAGTATATCAGGGAGGAATTCCTTCCTGTGGCAGAAGAAGAAAGTGAACTTATCACGCCAGAGGCTCCACATTTGTATGTGAGCCGCAGTGACTCGAGTATCAGGAATGTATTAAATGAAGATGAACTTCTGAAAGCCCTTGAAACCTATGGTTTTAAGACAGTTGTATCGAGTCAACTTAGCATTAAAGAAAAAATAAAGCTATTTTCTAAAGCTAAGGTAGTGATGGGAGCTACTGGTGCAGGTTTGATAAGCATGTTTTTCTGCAAGCCAGGCACGAAGATGCTTGAAATCTTTAATGAGGGCTTTGTGATAGAACCGTTCTACGATATTGCCACCAAAATTGGCCTGGATTATGAATACATCATCTGTAAGAGCAACAGAAAAGTGAAGAATGCCACACAAGGACAGCGGGAGCATTTAAACGTAGAAGTAGACAAAGTACTGGCAATACTAAAGAAGGTAACAAATGAAAAGGACCAGGAAACAAAAAGGGCTGAGGTAGCCTAAATCGTTTCGCAGTCTTTTATTGAAATCCTGCTTTTGCGACAACCGTTGCAGATGCAGGATTTTTCTTTTGGTTTATGGCTTCTTCATAAATCTGCACAAGCATCTGATAATTAGCTTCAGGTGTATATAGTCGCTCATAGCTTTGCCTAGCATTTTGCCCAAGCTGCCTTGCCAAATCAACATTCTGCTGAAGCTGGCTTAGCTGTGCAGCTAACTCTGACTCCTGTTCAGGGGTATAGTGCAGGCCATTATAATTATGATGAACCAGGTGCTCCCCACCTCCTATTTTCGCTGCTATCACTGGTGTACCTGTCGAGAAGGCCTCTATGATGGACATGCCAAACATCTCAGGCCACTCCGATGGAAAAAGTAGCGCCTTTGCCGCCTGTAGTTCCTGCTTTACCCTGTCATGTTTTTGGTAGCCCAAATATTCTAGGTCTGAATGTTGCTGAGCATGAGCCTCCACCATCTCACGCAGAGGGCCGTCACCTATTACTTTCAACTTAAATCTATGTTTGGCGTGGGCTTTTAGCATTGTCTCTACCCCTTTTTCAGGCGAAAGCCTACCCACGAACAGGAAATAGTCTTCTCGATCTGCTGCACCCATTCCAAGATCTGCTGTGAAATTTGGTTTTATCAGCAACTGCTCCGGATGAGGCCTAAGAGACGACTGCTGGAATAGTTTTGCGGCACCCGCTGTGAGGGTTATAAAGTAATCGACTTTACTCCTCCAGGTGTTCAGCAACTTGTGCAGTCCGGTTGTCAGCACAACAGATGCAGTGTGGAAACGTGAGTTACGGTAGGCTCCGTCTAAGACTGCAGCATATGGAAAAGTCTGCGTTGCATTTTCCATGTGTACCTTTCCCTTATAATGAAGGTAAGCGCTTGGGCAGATCAGGCGATAATTGTGTAATGTCATTATCACCGGTATCCTGTGCCGTTTACATACGTAGAAAACAGCCGGGGACACCAGAGGAAAGAAGTTATGCACATGCACCACATCCGGCTTGAACTGCCGCAGTTTTTCCTCTACAATGTTGGCACTTTTAAAATTGTATAAAGTTCCCAACGCGGCGTGCAGTTTATCTGCTAAACTGTTGACGCTATTGTTAGAAAAAGTCAGCTTATCCACTATATTCCCATGCTCTTCCAGCAGGTTTGCCTCTGCGAAGAAAACAGTGTCTTCGCCGCCGGTTTGTTTGTAGTGGTTGTGGATGATAAGGATACGCATGTATGATTTTATGTATTTTTGATAATTGCTTTCCGGAGGTCTTCGGCTGTACCTACATCAAGGCAAATGCCTTTGCTAAACTGTAGGCTCTTCACCTTTAAACCGTTTGTTATAGCTGCTTGTATTACCTGGCCAATACTTAATTCCTTTCCGCTGGTGCTGATACTTTCCTGCATTTGCTGCAGATATGCGTGCATAAAGGCTGTAAAAGCAGGAGTCCAGCAGGCAAAAGCCCAGGCGAAGGGCAATTTTACCTGATGTGGTTTCGAATAGACACTGTTGATACTACCATTAGATTGAAGATCAACTACATCCCATTTTTCAGGACTTTCAGCCTCAAATATTCCAAGCACCACGTCTGCCTTAGTCTCAGCTTGCTTGGCAAGCAACCTTGCATAGGCGTTAGGCTCAGAGACAAGTATATCCGGAAAGCCAAAAATCACCAGCTTTTCCTTCACAAAAGAATAGGCCTGATCCAGGGAAAAAGGTGTTCCGTACGGAAGTCCCATGATAAGGTAAGCTAAATTGACTCCGAGAGCACTTCCATCTCCAAAATAAGCAGGTATGTCCCATTTGCCTTTACGCAGAATAAAATATACTTGCTCCGCCCCTGCTCTCTGCATGTGCTCTATCAGGTAAGAAGATACCACTTTAGGACGTTGCTCCTGGCTTTCCGGATCCATCCCAAAACCAATAGGAAATAACTCCTTACTGCAGGGTAAAGGTTGTAGCCTGCTTCCAAGCCCGGCAGCAGGTATCAAACCAACTATAGAAGTTGAACTCATTTTAAGAAAATCGCGCACCACCCCTTGTGGTGCGGTGCGCGACAGCTATTAAATTGTTTTATTTTCTTTTATACAGAAGAGGCAACAAGCTGCGACAATACGTTTTCACGAGAAGCACTATCTGGCGTAGCAAAATAACCTGCCTGTTCCTGGCGCAGTTTATCTACTAAACGACCTTCAGGTAAAACAACGTCATCATAAGTCAGCACCTGGTCTTTGGGAATATCTCGCTTCAACACACAACCTTCGGCTACACCAATTGGCAACAAGTTCTCTGCTGCTGTGGTATCTGCGTTTTCACATAGTCCGTAGGTCATGTAGTGGCCTATACCATCAATTACCTGCCCTGCTTTCAGATCCGTTTTAGCCGTCGCAACAACCTCTACATAAGGCTTCCCAATTGGCGTAAGGGCTGCATCATTGAACAGAACGGCACGGGCTACTGTACTTGGCACTTCAAAATGGCACAGGTGGTAGGGCGTATAGAACAGGTACAAAGGCCCCTCTCCCAGCTTGTAGAGATTCAGGTAATGCTGCTGTGTTGGGTGATCATGTGTTCCCAGTACAAAAACTCCCGGTCCAGGCTCTGCACCAACAATATAATCCACTATACCCGGTCCTTCGATCAGGTCTTCGAGTGGATAAAGGTTCTGAACAGCTTCTTTTAAAGGAGTTCCGCTTGGCACAGATGGTCCATGCATTCCCCGCTTCGCTACACGCATTCCGGTACCATTGGCAACAATTGCCTGCTCAAATGATATTTTGCTACCGTCTGCAAAAGAGGTAACCATAGATGGGTTCTGGCCCCATTTCTTAGCAAAGCCTTCCTGCGTTGTAGGGTTTCGGTAAGGGTCGTGTAAACCTTTTATATTTCCGCAAAGAACAGGCTTTACCCCAAGGCCTTTCACAAAGCGGTAAAGGTTCATTTCCACACCTGGCTGATCTCCATCTGCATTGGTGAAAACAACTCCTGCTTTGTCGGCATATACCTTTAGAATTGGTCCAACTGTACCGTCCACCTCAGCATTCATCATAATGATGTGCTTTCCGTTTTGTACAGCTTTTAAGGCAACGTTGGTTCCGAACTCAACGGCACCAGTAACTTCTATTATAGCATCAATGCCTTCCGCCTCACAAAGCAGCATTGCATCATCCGTTATGCTGTACCTGCCATTCCGGATATTATCTTCCAATTGGCTTATATTATTTACCTCCTGCAGATCCAACACATCCGCTTCGTTATAAGCCTGCTTAGCCTTTTCTATTTTTCTATTGGCAATGGCAACAAGCTCCATGCCCTGCACATACTTGCAGATTTGCAGCGCAATGCCTCTACCCATAAAGCCTGCTCCCACCATGGCTACACGAATTGGATTGTTTTCGGCATGGCGTTTAGCAAGAGCGGTATCAACTAATATCATATAGTATATAAAGTTTAAGTTAAAGAGAAGAAAGCTGCCGATTAATTAAACAGCAGCTTTCTTATTATACTTTTGAAAGTTCTTTTTCGAAATCATGATGCGCCTGATCTTTTTCCGAGATGACAACAGGCTCAATCGGCCATTGGATGTTGAAGGCCGGATCGTTCCATCGGATTCCCCGCTCTGCACCTGGTGTATAGAATTCTGTTACCTGGTACGTTACATCAGTGTTATCTTCCAGGGTGATAAAACCATGCGCAAAACCCTCCGGCACAAACAGCATACGATAGTTATCTGCAGTCAGCTCCACTCCTATCCATTGCTTGTATGTTTCTGAATCCTCACGCATATCTATGATCACGTCATAGATGGCACCACGGGTACAACGTACCAGCTTAGACTCTTCGTTTGGTGCCAACTGCATGTGCATACCACGCAGTGTCCCTTTCTTCTTGTTGTAGGACACATTCGTCTGCCTCACATCATTGCTCAGCCCGTGCTCCTCAAATTCCTTCTGGCAAAAAGAACGTCCGAAAAAGCCACGTTCATCCTCCAGGCGCTTCACGTCAATAATAAAGGCGCCTTTAAGTTTTGTTTCGGTAAATATCATGTTGTTGATTATGCAGTTTGTAACGTAGACGCTTGTCTGTCTTTTCTGTTTGTCTGATGCTTCCACTGAAGCTGTTCATTTATCTTTCCTGTTTCCTGAAGACTCGTTAGCACCTTTAAGCGCATCAACAAAGAATTCCGGAAATCTCCGTCTTTGAACTCCATCTCCAGCAGACCATCACGCAGCTCCTGTATCGCCTCATTTAAAGTGTACTTTGGCTGATGGTTTGGCGCAAGCTCTTTATAGAGGTCAAAATTTACGCGGTAAGAACGTTTATCCGGCGCTGCATTCTTGTTAACTGTAACCACCGTACCTGGAATTACATCAGCAACGGCTTCAGCTAATTCGTTTACCTGATAGTTCCAGGTATTAGTTCCTGTGTTCACGGCTAAATATTCACCGCCATTAGAAGGCTCCCGGGTAACAGCCCATTCTATAGCCAGTGCCATATCTTTCACATGGATAAGCGGGCGCCAGGGTGTACCGTCGCTAAGTATATTTATTTTACCGGTGGCCACAGCTCCTGCAACAAAATCATTAAGCACCAGATCCAGTCTTAGCCTGTTGCTCATACCGCAGGCTGTTGCAAACCGTAAGCATGTTATCGTAAAGCCATCTCCTGCCAAAGGAGCCAATTCTTTTTCTGTAGCTACTTTTGAACGGGCATAGGCTGTTAATGGGTTTAGCTCAGAATCTTCTGTTTTAGCCTGCTCGGAAGCAGCACCATACATACTGCAACTTGAGGCAAACACGAAGTTCTTAACACCTGCCTCTTTCGCCATCTCAGCTATCTTTACACTTGACTTATAGTTTACATCCAGTGTTATATCTTCAAAGCGGGTGCCCATCGGATCATTTGAAATGGCTGCTAAATGCACGACAGCGTCTATGTTCTGCAAAATCTCCGCAGGTATAGACCGTACATCTCCAAACAACTGCATGTCCAGTTTACTTTCCGGAAGTACCAGCGCATTTGTTAAACATGAGGCAAAATAGGCCATATCATAGCCAATAAGTGTTGCTTCAGGATAAGTTTTACGTAGTTGGCTGATGACACCCGGGCCTACGTAACCCATATTTCCGGTTATAAGAATTCGCATAGCAAAAGATTATTTATGTTATGAGTTGAGGCTATATGTGAGACTAGTTAACAGCTTTGGAAAGCATTTTACACCACACATTCCATGGGGCACTACCTTGCTCCCACAGTTCTTCTAATACGTGTTTATCACGCAGTGTATCCATTGGCTGCCAGAACCCGGTATGCCTGTAAGCCGAAAGCTCACCTTCCTCTGCAAGCCTTTCAAGCGGGTCACGCTCCCAGATGGTGCTGTCACTTTCAATGTAATTTAATACCTCCGGCTCAAGCACAAAGAAACCTCCATTAATCCAGGGCATGTCACCCCCTTTTGGCTTTTCTTTAAACTGGTTCACTTTTGTAACACCCGAGGACAAATTGAACGCGCCAAAGCGGCCTGGCTGCTGAACGGCTGTCAGAGTTGCCAGTGTTCCTTGCTCTTTGTGAAACCTGATAGATTCTGAAACATCTACATCACTTACTCCATCACCATAGGTAAGGCAAAAGGTCTCATCACCAATGTAATCTTTCACTCGCTTTAAACGACCACCTGTCATGGTACCCTCTCCGGTATCCACCAGCGTCACTTTCCATGACTCTGTGTTGTTCTGATGCACTTCCATGCTGTTGTTACGCATGTCAAATGTTACATCAGAATTGTAAAGGCAATAGTTGGCAAAATATTCTTTTATGATATGGCCTTTATAACCACAGCAAATAACAAAGTCTGTAATATTATGGTGAGAATAAATCTTCATGATGTGCCAGAGAATAGGCTTTCCTCCGATTTCTACCATTGGCTTAGGACGTACGCCGCTTTCTTCACTAATTCTGGTTCCGTAGCCACCTGCTAGTATTACTGCTTTCATCAATATAAGGGTTTAGGGTTGGTGTATAAACACTGACTGAAGAGCCAATTGGACTACTTCTGCTGGTTTTTTCTGTTTAATACGGCAATTGCTATATTTTGATGTTACTAGAGATAATTTTTCGCTTATTTTTTCAAACATCAGCTTTCATAAAAGTAGGAGCAATCATTTCTTCTTAAAGAAGGAAACAAAGGAATGCATTGTTACTTTCTGAAGTGATTTAATGAAGAACTGAAATTTTGGGAGGGATCCTCAATGCTGGCTGTTGTTTCAGCCAGCATTGAGGATAGTAATAGTATTCTTGTAGAGTGAAGATCTTATCTGGCTAGAGCTAAACGTTTTGTACGCTGCTGCAAAAGGAGCTTTAGAGACAGGTACAAAAACATACTGTTCGTGATCAGATAACGCTTCCAAAGCCTGCGCGGCTCCTGCCACAATCTGTAAGTCCATTCCAGCGAAAGATCTCTGGCCCACTTAGGCAACCGTTTTTCCAGATTGGCATAGGTCATATAAGCCTGTCCTACTCCTAACATACAGGCCTTTACTTTTCCTTTATGCTCTGCCATCCAACGCTCCTGTTTCGGGCAGCCAAGGGCCACAAAAACAAGATCCGAATTCGCATCATTTATTCTGTTTACAATGGCGTCATCCTCTGCACTGGTAAGCTTTCGAAATGGCGGTGAATAATAACCAGCCACTTTAAGGTCGGGCAAATCTTCTTTTGCCTTTGCCACTACAGCATTGAGCACCTCATCAGTAGAACCGTAAAAATAAACAGACTTACCACGTGCAGCTGCTTCTTTTAAAAGCCTTGGCAACACATCCATTCCCGCAACACGATCCTGATCCTTGCCATACAGTAACCTCATAAGTTTAGAAAGAGGCCCTCCATCGGGAGCTGCGACATCCGCACTGTTTAATATTTTATTAAACCCTTTATCCTTATGCGCTTCTACTAGCATGTGCGCATTAGCAAAGCAAACATATGAGGAAGCTCTATTATCAGTCAACCAGAAAATGTGGTTAACAAATTCATCAAAAGACCCAGCCGAAATAAGCGAAGTTAAAAGTTGTCGCTTTTCTTTTAAAGGTGGTTCGGCTGTAGCAGGCAGCTCGGTAACCATATTAGTATGCATTCTTCTCTCCTTTAATCATATTCCAAACTGTCAGGAATATTATTTTCATATCCATCATAAAACTCCAATTTTCCATGTATCGCACATCATACTCTACACGCTTCTCCATTAATCTAAGCTCCTTTGTTTCGCCCCGGTAACCGCTTACCTGTGCATAGCCTGTTATACCAGGAGTAACAAAGTGGCGCATTTTATATTTAGATATTACTTTAGAATAATGATCCAACTGAGACACCAGGTTCGGACGAGGCCCTACTACCGACATATCTCCAAGCAGCACATTAAAGAACTGCGGCAACTCATCAAGATTTGTTTTACGCAGAAAACGTCCTACTTTGGTAATGCGTGGATCATCTTTTGTGGCCTGCAATTCCGTTTGATTGTTTACAAACATGGTTCTGAACTTGTAGCACACAAACAACCTGTTTTTCTTACCTGGCCTTAACTGTTTAAAGAAAATAGGCCCTTTTGACTCCAGTCTGATTGCCAGTGCAATAAGTGGTAATAACCACGGAAAGATCAGGAAGGTTACTGTAAGCGAGAAAGCCACATCAAATATTCGTTTCACAACCCGGTTCGATGCTATCTCAAGCGGCTCCTTGCGGATGCTTAACATTGGCACATTGTGGTAGAAGTACAGGTTCATGTCACGTTCTACAATAGCGCTGAAATCTGGCACTATACGGAAGTACACGAAATTATCGTCAGCAAATTCGGACAGGTCGTCTACTTGCTCCTTATCAGTTAAAGGAAGAGTATAGTAAATCTCATCAATACTGTTTTGCAGGCAGTATTCCTTCAACTCTGCCAATTCCCCTCTAACCTGGCTATAATAAGGGCTGAGCTCATCAGCATTATCATCGAAAAACCCCATGAACTTTGTACCTAAGTTATCATTTGCATTCAAGGTTTGATGCAAAGCTGTTGCCGCAGGTCCGGCACCAACGATTACATAGCGTGTATGAGCCATGTCTGACTTCGTGAAGTAGCCGGAAATCTGATCCATCAGCAGGCGGCTAACGCCAATCAACAGTGCCGTAGAGAGGTAAGTATAAAGCAGGAGTAAGCGGGATAACTGCTCCAGGTTGAATATTACAATACAACTAGCCAGCAGGAAAGCATGCAGAATAAACCCGTTAATCAGGTTGGCTACCTTTTTGTCGCAGGAGAATATTCCGTCAATTCTGAATAAGAAATTAGAAAAGCCAGAAACAATCCACCAGACTAAAGCAAACAGCACAAAAAACACGCTATACTGGTAGTCAAATTCCATGTTACCATACCGGAACAGGTTTGATATCTTAAAAGCAAAAAAGATAAGAGTGAAATCTAGTATCAACGAAAGGACTCTGTTGAAACTATAATAGTGTCTATATTTATTCATGGTATTAATTAGAAGAGTAGTAGTTATTTTTTCATATTCTAAAAGAACTTGTTTACTTTTTTGCCTGGCCTTCCCTCATCTCAACTTCCTCGTGCGAAACGTATTAGCCCAACACCTTTTAGATCAATGAACACCAACATAAGAATAGTTAAATACTAAAATTTAAGTTGCTGTATCGTCGCCACAATTTCATCACATTTAGCAGCTACGACTGACATGACAAAATACGGCTTATGGTTTTGCAAGGTTTATGATTTTACCAACATTCATTAAAAAAACTTAATTTTTAATATTATTAAATTCACATACTCATATATTCAAATCTGCAATTTTAAAGCCTGTTTATAATTTTAAGTCCAATTTTTCCTTTTTTTAACGCCAAATTACCCCTAAAAACTTGTTTTGCACTTTATCCAAATACACAAATTAACAGTTTCATAACATTGAAGATTTTAAGGAAACATTTATTTAACATTTTGTTTTTCCAAGCCATTTACCCCCCGCAACCGAATACCCATAATTATACAATTACATTACTTTCACCTATTTACCTAAAATGTAAGAAAGGAAAGGTTTATATAAAATTGATGTAAAAAGGCAATATGAGGTGCAGTGCCCTTGGGCACGTCCATAGGTAAAATACAATTCCATCAACTTTAACCTCTTTAGAAGTGTTAAAAGCTTAATTTACAGGTTGAAGCACGGGGGGCATCAAATACTCAACTAACTAAATTTTAGCGACTTAACTTTTATATTTAAGATACTGTAAAAGCGACTACCTTGCCAGCACCGTAAAAGGAGCAAATTCTAACAGAGGCAAAAACTGCTGTAAAAAGCAAATAAAGAAGGTTGATAAAAAGACATGGATCTAAAAATAGCAGTATACTCCAATATGATCTTCCTGCTACTGCAGCTAATTCGAGACTTTTTTGAAAACTCTATACCTCTTGAAACCGACTTAAACTTTTAGGTCGCTTCCCAGTATTGCTACTATAAATAAAGCAGTAAGTTCTGATGTTAAAGAAAATAGTCGCTACTCTGTTTGGGTTAACCTTCTTGTCCTTCGTGATTGTGCAATACAATGATCCGGACCCGGCTTTGTGGATGATCATTTATGCCATAGCTGCTTTGCTATGTTTGGCAAGTGCTTTCTACAAAGTGAACCATACGCTGCTTTGGATTGCAGCTACCGTATTTTTGGCAGGAGGTATTTATATGTGGCCTGAAAAATATGAAGGCTTGGGAATTGGCGAAGGTGATATCAAAAACATTGAGGAGGCAAGAGAAGCCTTAGGTTTAATGTTTTGTACCGTAGCCTTTTTAAGCCTCATTGTATTAGATAAGCTTACTTCACGGGTTGACAAGACAGTCAGAAGCAGTTAAATGAGGAACGGCCTGGATAACAGTAAGTACCCAGGCCGTTCCTCATTTAACTGCTTGAAAAGCTATTTTATCTGCTCAGCCTTAAAGCCAGCTTTTTCCACTGTGCTCTTTATGGTCTGGGCGTCGACAGAATCAGACTTTACTTCCAGAACCTTATCCGGGTTATTTGTATCAACATGCCACTCCTCTACTCCTTCTAATTTATTCATATGAGGAGTTACGGCCTTAATACAGCTGCCACAGTTGATGGTTGTTTTAAATTTATAAGTTTCCATAATTATCATTTTACTTATTGTTTAACATATTATTCACACTAAAAAACTAAATTTTCTTTACCCTTAACCTCAGGCTATTAGTTACTACCGACACAGAACTTAAAGCCATGGCAGCACCAGCCAACATTGGGTTCAGAAGGAAGCCCGTGAACGGGTAAAGAAGACCTGCAGCTATCGGGATACAAACAACATTGTATATAAAAGCCCAGAACAGGTTCTGACGGATTGTTTGTACCGTAGCACGCGACAGGTTTACAGCCCTTGCTACTTGAGAGAGATCGGAACGCATCAAAGTTATTCCGGCCACATCCATCGCAACATCGGTACCTTGTCCCATAGCTATACTTATATCTGCGGTTGCCAAAGCCTGTGCATCGTTAATCCCGTCTCCCACCATTGCCACCTTCTTTCCCTGGCTCTGTAGTTTCTTAACGAAATCAGCTTTATCACCGGGGAGCAACTCTGCCTGGTAATGCTCTATCCCTACCTGTTTAGCTACTGCAGCAGCAGTTTGCCTGTTATCACCAGTAAGCATATAAATTTCCAGACCTGCCTCCTGCATATCCTTTACACCTTCAGCAGCGGTTGACTTAATTGGGTCGCTTACAGCAAAGACAGCCAGAGCCTGTTTAGCATCAGAAAAGAAAATAACAGTTTTCGCATCCTCCTGCAACTGCTTTGCCGCCTGTAATAAATAGTCAGGCACTATTACCCTTTGCTCTCTGAGCAGCTTCTCATTTCCGGCAAAATAACGTTGCCCCTCAAAATCAGCCTCAATTCCCAAGCCTGTAAGGCTGCTGAAATGTTCAGGCTGGGCTGTCCGCTGCCCCTGCTCTTTGTAGAAAGTATAAATCGCTTGTGCTATAGGGTGCTCAGACTGTGCTTCCATTGAAAAGAAAAGCTTTTGCAGCTTATCCTGCTCAATGGCTTCATCTGCCCATAACACATCTGTTACAGAGGGTTTGCCTAAGGTTATTGTACCTGTCTTATCAAGTATAACGGCATTCACTTTGTGCGCGTGTTCCAGACTTTCAGCGTCTTTGATCAAGATACCCTGCTCGGCACCCCGACCCACACCCACCATTATAGCCGTAGGAGTTGCAAGGCCAAGGGCGCAAGGACAGGCGATAACAAGCACTGAAATTGTAGAAAGCAGTGCTTCAGTCAAATATGCTTCCCCGCCAAGTACCACCCAAGCTGTAAAAGTCAGAATGGCAATGACCAATACCACAGGAACAAAAATGCCTGCTATTTTATCTACCAGTTTTTGTACGGGTGCCTTTGACCCCTGTGCCTCCTGCACTAATTTAATTATATGTGCCAGAGTCGTTTCGCCACCGGTTTTACGGGCGACTAACTGCAGGCTGCCTTTCTGGTTGATTGTACCAGCATACAACATATCCCCCGGCTGTTTCTGGACGGGCAATGGCTCGCCACTAAGCATGCTTTCATCCACATAGGTAGTCCCTGCAATGACCTCTCCGTCAACAGGCACTCGCTCCCCTGGCAACAGCACGACTCTGTCTCCAACCTGAACTTCATCAATCTTTACTTCAAGTTCAACCTCACCACGCATGATCCTGACAGACTTTGGCTGCAGCCCCATTAGCTTCTTTATGGCAGATGAGCTTCTGTCTTTGGCCCCTTCTTCCAAGTACTTACCCAGCAGAATGAAAGCTATAATTACGGCAACAGCTTCATAATACACATGTGGCATCAGCCCCCGGTCCAGGAAAAACTCTGGGTAAACAGTATTGAAAACACTGAACACAAAGGCAATACCTGTACTTAGCGCAACTAAGGTGTCCATATTCGCTCTAAAGTGCTTAGCTTGTGCCCATGCTCCTATAAAGAAACGCTGTCCTGCCCACAAGAGCACAGGAGCTGTTAACAGCAGCATAGCCCAATTACCCCAGGTGAAGGTATTATGGAAAAACATGCCCATTATAAAAACGGGAAAAGCCAGAACACCAGCTACAATAGTTTTTCGCTTTAGCTGAGCCATTGCTCGTGCCTGGCGCGCTTCTAATTCCTCTTGTGTCTTTTGTTCGGTTAAAATATCAAAACCAATTTCCTGCACCGTGTTCCTAAGCTGCGACGGACTAGTAACTTCGGGCTCATAAACTACCTGCAGGGTTTTACCGGCAAAATTTACACTTGCATCTACAACGCCATCACTTGCTTTCAGCATACTCTCAATGCTGTTGGCGCATGAAGCACAAGTCATCCCTTCCACTGGAAAGGTGTCCTTTATTGTTTTTTTATCTTTTACAATCGCCATAGTTTTATTTTCTTGTCTCGATACAAAGGTATAAACACCCGCTGCGGATCTTGTTACAGAATTTTCAGTAAGGCTTACATCTTTTACGGATCAAAATATACTTTCGCTTAGGGCTCAGAATCACCTCATAGGGCTGAAAGCACATGTAGGTCAGGGTTATAAAACCACATGCCGTACTAAAACAGAATCAGTAAAACAATCAAGAATATACCTCAGTAACTGCTATCAGGAGTTAAGATTTAGTAATTCCGCAGAACGTTTATAACCTTACAATAAAGAATATGGCATATAGCCGGCAAGCACATACCTGTCACAACTTTTAAACAAAATGGCTACATTTGTACGCTGGCAGCAGATAATGTTTAGCATTAGCCATGGAGAGCAAACCGGCAAGGTTCTTGGAGTCTTCAAGTGTCTCTACCTTCAGGACAAATATTGCAGGTATACACGTGGTTCAATCACAGGCAGAAGTATTTGGAGTACACTAGTGGTAGAAACTACCGGTAAATCTTGATACCTCCTTCAGAGGTTTGTATAAAAAATGACTTAGTAGATGAGTGTATTAAAAACTATTTTATTAATTGATGATGATCAGATTAATAATTTCGTTTGCGAAAGTATTATCTCCAATGAGAAGTTTGCACAGAAAGTAATCAGTTATGAGCGGGCAGAAGAGGCATTGAGTTTTCTTAAAGTTTGTGCCTTAACAGAGCCTGACATATTCCCGGAGTTGATTTTTTTGGATGTGAACATGCCAGGAATGGATGGCTGGGCATTTTTGGAAGAGTACGAAAAGCTTCCGGAACAAGTAACAAGAAAGTGTTGTCTGTTTATGCTCTCCTCCGCCGTTGACAGGAAAGATATCGTATGTGCCAAGAGCCACAGCATGGTGAAAGACTTCTTCTCCAAACCTTTGTCTCCTGAAACGCTGGCTATCATTCAGGAAGATCACATGGGCTGCGCTTAAACCAAACGCCACTTTCATTTTCTAATTAGTAAGGCTGATAAAACAAACTATACCATACAACAAGAAGGGGCTGCAAAATTGCAGCCCCTTCTTGTTGTATGATTCCTTACCTACGACCATAATCTGCGTCATCAGGTTTTTTTTTATCCTTGCCTAAAGGCTGATCTCCCCGGCGGATACCTGCTACATCATCGTCCATTCCGGTATCGCTTCCTTCGTAATGAAAGCCAGGTCCCTGAGCGAATTCTTCTGTGCTCTTCTCATCATTACCACCGTAGCCAGTTACTTCGTTTCCCTCAATCTTAAGGTTTTTCAGTTTGTCTTTTTGCCCTCTCCTTTCCGTCTCCCCGTTAGGTCCGATATTACGCTTCGCTGAAGGATCAGGGTGGTTGCCCATACCCACGCGCTGATGATAATCACTGTTTATATTATCCGGGCTATCTGGAGTGGTCTGCTTATATTCATTATCCTTATGTTCATTATCGATATTATCTTCTTTATTTCGCATGACTCTTTAAATTTAGTTCAGTTTAATATACGCTTGCCCGATACACATGTTCAGAAATCGAAGCAAACACTTAACATAATAAAACAACTATTTACTTTTCGCTCACATCATTCAGATTCCAGTCATAGTTATAGTACCTGACAGTATATCCCTTAGGAATAGGCTTACTTCTATACTTGTTTATGTAACTTATAACAGAGGGCGAATGAACTAAAAAGTCATCCGCATACCACTTAAAAATTTCTGAAACTCCAGCCTCTTTTGTTTTCGTTATCACCCGGATGAACTGGGGATTGTTCAGTGCGGCATTAGTCTGTGTTTGTAGCTGATCCTCTACTTCCTGTGGCCTGTAGGCAGTATTTAAGAGCGGTGGGCATGACTTAGCGGCACAAACCAGGGCCAGATGAATACGGGCATCTTTAAAAGGTAACATTAACCTTTCCTTTTCCAGCTCATTTAATGTAAGTTGCTCTCCCGCTACTCTGAACTTCTGCTTATCAAAGAACCCTGGAACATTCATCACAGACTTTATGGGATAGTTTTCTAACACCTGGTGCAGCACAAGTATGTTGTAAGCATTAATGTAGAAAGCTTTCCGCTCAGAGGCTGCTGCATTGCTCAGCTTAAACTGACCAATTTGTTGCACCAGGCGGTCCAGTGCAGGCTTCTCCCTTTGCAAGCCCCTATAATCGACCTGCCCGTTCTTCACATACTTTTGAAGTAGTCCGGACACGGAGTTATAAAAATCCTCGCTTTGATAGGAAGAAATAACAACTGCTCTTTTCAAAGGGTCTGCTACAGCTGTTAAGGATATATTCAAACCTATCAGTAATGCCTGTAAAACGAAAAGGAATTTTATCATAGAATCAGTAGTAAGGAATTTGTGTCCTCATCTAATTAACAAGAAACGCACCATTCTGTTATCTTTGCGTCAATATCTGATTTTATGGCACTACTGTTGCCTCTAAGATGTTGACAGAAAAAATATTGAGAGTGCCTTATGAAATATTCCAAAATATACGACCCAAGGGAGATGAATTCCTACCAGTTTGTTTCAACCACTGGACTTATCATGACTTTGGTAGCACACCTGATCCTGATCCTGTTAAACAAAACGGTTGAGAATTTTACGACTTTATACCTTTGCTGGTCTGGCTTTTTTGTAATTGGCACCGTTGTGAATTTCTACAGCAAACCTGAAGAAGACCACCATCACCACTAAACAATTTTAAAACATATACTTCGAGTAATGATTTAAAACTTAACAAAGAGCCCTCAGATAAATCTGAGGGCTCTTTGTTAAGGCATCACATCCTATTGCTATTTCACTAAGATCTTTTTTGTTAGCAGTTTCTTTCCCTGGACAATCTGCAGAAAGTAGATGCCGGGACCAAAGGGCATCAGGTTGATTTCCCGGCTGGATTCCCCATCCAGTTTCTCTACAGTGTCTACAAATACCTCGTCTCCTTTACTATCCATCACCCTTACCACCGTAGTACCCTTTTTATTAAGTTTAAATTTCAAATGAAAGCGTCCGTTGTTAGGGTTTGGGTAATATTCAATTGCCTCAACTTCAAGCTCATCTTTAGCTTCTACCTTTGCTCCTGCATCCTGCAGTGCTTTTACATCCTTAGAGGTAATGTCTTCCACTTTAGTTTTATGCAGCACGATCACGGTTGCCTGCTGTCCGCTCCTCCCAAAATGGTATCCGTCAATTTCTTCCTTATTCCCAGCCTCATTTATCCTGTAGACAGTAGTTTTGCCCGTTGAGTCTGTTTCTATTTTTATACTGTCGGATGTGGTGTACTGTGCAGTAGCTCCACCTGTACGGAGGGCTTGCTCTCCATTAATCAGAATAGAAGATGTTGCTGAATTATTAAATAAAGTTACCCAAGAGGAATCAGAGCTTATTATCCTGAACGACTTACCCTCTTCACCTTCATTAAAACGAAGTCGTTCTAATGAAGGTATCATTACACTATCTGCATGAAGCAAGTATACTTTCTCCTGTTCCAGCGTTTTTATAAGAAAAGTATCGCCACCGGCTCCTTTCATTCTCTCAAAAAGCTTTGCCTTGTCCTCCTCACTAATTGCTTTACGCATTTTGTAAACCTGAACTTTGGTCCCCTTTAGTCTTTTCCCCAGAGCAGAATCCTGGCTAATGTTGTAACTGACATCCAGAGGCATTTTAAAGTACTTTTTAGCAACTAAGGTGTCAACCTTCACAGATCTGAGAGTTCTGAGCCTCTGCCAGCTAGCAGTATCCAGCTTTATATCTTTAACAGATCGTAGTAAGGCTACATGATCAGCCACATTTATTACAGTGTCTTTACTGTAGAAAAGCTTTCCATCAACACTTTTAAACAACTTTATTCGCATTGTCTTCGGCTCCTCCTCTTTGACACTCTTCTGAGCTAAAAGAGGTTGTAACGGTAGGAGAAAAATTAATAATCCAAGCAGGAGCTTAAGGAGATTTAGTAAGACATTAGTGTTCATAGAATTAGGCTTTAAGTTCTTATCAAAATTACGAAAGAGGATCGCGCAACTCAGTTAAGGTGAGGTTAAAGTCTGTTAAGAAAAAGTTAAAGTCTGTAAGAAGGCAACTAACCGAGTAACTTAGGATGTATTAATTTGTAAGCAAGTTAGATATGTGCACAAAAAGGTGTATCTTATTTTGAATATCAAGCTGTTACAAAAAGTGAGATAGAAGTCAGAAAGCTCAGGGTAGGGTTCAGCCTTAAGTTAAAGAAAAGTTAAAGTTGAGCATTGGCTTTACCATTATCGTAATTTAGTAGTGTGAAGAAGTATACAATCATCGGTGTCATTGTACTAATGAGCATATCGCTATTAGGTGTTGTGGGCTTACAGCTTTACTGGATAAACGATGCCATTAAAGTAAGGCAGGAACAATTTGACAGGGCTGTAAATAATGCGCTCATCGGTATTGTAAATAAACTGGAGACGCATGAGGCTGTTACCACAGTAACTGATCAAATGGCTGATTTAAGTAAGTCTGCCGATTCTACACAGATCTCCGCCTTCCCTTCGGCAGACCCTGTTTCTGATAAGCCAGTAACAAAAAAAGAACACATACCAGAAGTTAATAAATCAACTGCTGATATTGTTAAAGAAAATGCTGGCACCAATGCAGCGCCCTTTCCTGCTGCTACATACTTTGAAGTAAAAGGTGCAAGGAAAATGTCATTTGCAAAGGCTGAAAGAGAAGCAAGTGCTGGTAGTTACCAATTTTTCAGCATAGCAGACTCTGCCAAAGTTAAACAAGCATTAAAGAGCCTTTCCGGGACAAGAACAACGATCATACCCTCTACAATACCAGGTAATACAAATCATTACCAGCGCATTAAAGCTAATCAGACATACAGTTTGAACATAGCTCGTTTACGAAAAGGTAAAATTCTGCAGTTAGAGCATGACACTGTTCACAACATGATCAGGTATAGTAATAAACCTTTTAAAGTTTCTGCTGACTCTTTAAGGCATATAGCCATTCAACTTGATAGCTTATCCAGGCATGTAGAGTTTTCTAATGTTTTCAGGCCTGTTGAAGTGGCTTCTATTGATGTTAGAAACGATAGCATCTTTATCTATCGAAAAGATAAAAACAACCCCA
The DNA here is from genome assembly GCF_042684605.1 of Pontibacter locisalis. Taxonomy (NCBI): domain Bacteria; kingdom Pseudomonadati; phylum Bacteroidota; class Cytophagia; order Cytophagales; family Hymenobacteraceae; genus Pontibacter; species Pontibacter locisalis. The sequence continues at coordinate 370,689 of NZ_JBHULU010000021.1, read as the reverse complement.
TTATTTATAGATCATCTACTGAATCAAAGGCTGAAGATTCAAAAAGAACAAGTCCTCAAAGCATCTATTTCAGAGAAAGATACCCCTCCAAAAATTCCGGTTCACCTGTTGGAGTTGCAGTTGTACCATCTCATAACGAAAAAAGAACATCAGAGCCAAAATCCGCTGATAGGATTAAAGTTTCTAAAGTTCCAAATCCCAACGCAAAAGCAACTAACATTGAGCGGATAGAGGTTAAAAAGGACAAGCTTAATGAGGTGGTACAGAAGATGGTAGTGGAATATGTGGTAAAAGATGTTCCTCTACAAAACAGAATAAACCTGCAGCAGCTACCAGATCTAATAAAATCAGAATTGAAGAACCAGGGACTGGACATGGACTTCGGATATTGGGTAGTAGCCGGTAAGAATGATACAATTACGGTTCGCAATGTAAAAGCCCTCAACAACCGCAGCATACAAAAATATCAAGCCAGTCTTTTCCCAAGTGACATCTTTGATAAGCAGGATCATTTAGGACTATATTTCCCAGATAGCAAGGCTTATGCTATCAAGTCTATTTGGGGAATGCTTGCCCTGTCGGTATTTTTTACTTTCGTTATCGTTGCCACTTTTGGTACCACAATCCATATTATTTACAAGCAAAAGAAGCTGTCTGAGATGAAGAATGATTTCATCAATAATATGACGCATGAATTTAAAACACCCATTGCCACCATCTCTCTTGCCACAGATTCTATTGCTAACCCTAAGGTGTACGAAAAGCCGGAAAAAATTCAATACTACACTAACATCATTCGCCAGGAAAACAAACGCATGAATGCACAAGTGGAAAACGTGCTTCAGATAGCTTTGCTGGAAAAGAATGAGTTTAAGATGAAATTGGAGCCCGTAGATCTCCATGTGCTAATCATCAAGGCTATTGAAAGTGTACGACTACAGGTGGAGCAGCGTCTTGGGAATATTCAGTTACATTTAGAGGCAGCACATTCTGAATTGCATTCAGATGAAGTACACTTATATAATGTGATCTGTAACTTGCTCGATAATGCGAACAAATATTCTCCTGCTTCTCCAGACATTAACCTGACTACCCGTAATGTGGCAGGCGGTATAATGATAGCAGTTGACGACAAAGGAATGGGTATGAGTAAAGACACGCAGCAACGTGTGTTTGAGAAGTTTTACCGGGTACCCACCGGAAACCTGCATAATATCAAGGGCTTCGGGTTAGGACTTAGTTATGTAAAAGCCATCGTGGAGGCACATCACGGGAATGTAAGGCTTTGGAGCGAGCTTGGTAAAGGCAGCAGGTTTGAAATTTTCTTACCTATTTCTAAAAGTTAATCAAAGTATAACCTTTATACTTCTTTCAATGAATGCAACACAGCAACATATTCTTCTTGCCGAAGATGATTCTAATTTCGGAATAGTGTTAAGGGATTATCTTGAGTTACATGATTACGAGGTAACGTTGTGCGCAAACGGGTGCCTTGCCATTACCGCTTTCCGGAAAGGCAACTTTGATATTTGCCTTCTGGATGTGATGATGCCGGAGAAAGATGGTTTTACCTTGGCCCGAGAGATAAAGAAGATAAACCCTGATGTACCTTTAATATTTCTAACGGCAAAGGCTATGAAAGAAGACATGCTGGAAGGTTTTAAAATAGGGGCGGATGATTATATTACCAAGCCATTTGATTCAGAGGTGTTACTATATAAGATCAAGGCTGTTCTAAATAGAAGGTTGCCTTTAGCTGTTGAAAAAGAGGAGCAGGAACGATTCACGATTGGTCATTACCTGTTCCAGCCAAAGTTGCGTTTACTCACCCACAGCAACGTAGAGCAAAGGCTATCTCCAAAAGAATCTGACTTATTGCAGATGCTTTGCCAGTACATGAACGATGTACTTCCCCGCGAATTGGCCTTAGGCCGTATCTGGAAAGAAGACAGCTACTTTACTGCCCGCAGCATGGACGTTTACATTGCAAAGCTCCGTAAATACTTGAAAGACGATGCTGCTGTAGAAATTATGAATATCCACGGGAGAGGTTATAGGTTATGTATACATAATAATGTTATGTTATAATTGTTGTTTTAAGGAATTCCTACAATACTATAAAGGCGAAGGCTGCAGTCCAATTGCAGCCTTCGCCTTTATAGTAGCACTAAACATTTAGCAGTTTACCCTCTTCGGTAAACAGTTTAGAAAGTAAAACCCACAGATGCTTTTACAACCCTGTTATAAGTCTCAAAGCTATTATTTGCATCTACAGAGCTTAGGCCATAGTCATACCCCGCGCTGATGTTAAAACCATTGACAAATCGGTAGCCTAAACCACCTGAAACAGCAACATCAAGCTCGCGAAAACCGCTTTTCATGTCCCATTCTCTGTTTAAGGCTTTAAACCCTAGTGCTCCAGCTTCAGCCTGTATTTTATTAGATACCAGATAAGACACCTGCGGCCCACCATAAATATGGAATCCTTCTCCAATGTATACTTTAGCCAAAACAGGTACATCAATGTAATCTGCTTTATTTGTAAGTGTAACTGTAGCATTCAAAAACTCAGCCTGCTCCATAGGGATTTTACCTACAAGCCTCATCCCCTTTTGCGAATACTGTATTCCAGGCTCAATTTCAAAACCTGGGGCCACTGGTATGGCCAGATAACCTCCTATATGAAATCCTTCACGCATCTGGCGACTCACAGAACCATTGGTAAAATCCATCAGATTCTGAACACTGTTCACAGTCTCTCCTTGCCATTCAGCAAGGTTAGCGCCTGCTCTTATTCCAAATCGTACTGGCTGTTGTTGGGCATTAACTTTGGCTGCAAACAGCCCTATAACAACAGCTATAAGTAAAAATATCCTCTTCATGATCGTAAAATTTAAAGTCCTCACCTTTTATAAATAAGCTGCGCTGCTCACAAAGGCTCAATGGAAAAACCGTGCCAAAAGAAAAGTTCCATTGCCTTTAAACTTAACCTGCAATTTAAGTATTCTGAAAATCAGACGATTAAAATTAAGTTGTATAACCTTTCCTCATTTTAGTTTTTCTGATACTGTTTATCAAGCTTTTTAAATCCCTACCTTTGCAGTCCTTAAAGTAGAAGCAAAAATGACTGAAAGAACACAGGTGCGCCTGAAGCAATTAGCAATACACAGGGTAGGGAATAAAGCAAAGGAAGAAGGGGTTATTGCCTCAAAAGAATTGGTAGACCTGCGGGATGAGCAGCTGTCAGACCTTCTGCGGAACTATTTTCTTTCCCCGTTTAAGCAGGAGGAGTTCTTTCGTTTTACCCACACTTCCGACATTGCTCTAAATGAGATGTTCGCTTATTCGGCTCTTATTTTCACAGAACCGAAAAACTTTCATGAATACTCCATCCACATTCTAAACCACCTCTACGAGCAATCTGACCACCCCAAGGTAAAAAGCGGAGAGTTATACGTGGTGTATTTCTCCGGATGTGTAATGGAGGAAGAAATCGTAGATGCCATTGGTATTTTCAAATCTGAAAACAGAGACACCTTCCTTACTTTTCAGGATGAAGACGATGACCTGAACGTGAACTATCATTCTGGTGTAAATCTGAAGGGAGTGGACAAAGGATGCATGATCTTCAACATAGAGGCTGAAGACGGTTTCAGGGTAAAACTAGTAGATGCCAACAGTACAGATGCTGTTTTCTGGAAGGATGATTTCCTGAACGTAACCGAGCTGAAAGACACTAACTTTAACACCAAAACAGCTTTGAACCTGTGTAAGGATTTTTCAGAGGAAGTGTTTGCCAGAACAGAGAGTAAAAAAGCACAGGTAGATTTTATCAGCCGTTCAGTGGACTACTTCTCTAAAAGTGATACATTTGATCTGGAAGAATTTACCAGCAGCGTTATTGATGAGCCGGAGACAAAGGAGCGATTCAAGAACTATAGCCAGACTTTTGCTGAAGAAAGAGACATAGAAGGATTTACTGATTTTGCCATTAATAAGAATACAGTGCGTAATATGAAGCGCAAATTCCGGAACTTTATAAAATTAGATACACAGATAGAGATAAAGTTTAGCGGGTATAATCCGGAACAAAGCGAGCAATACGTTGAGCGGGGTTTTGACCAGGAGCGCGGCATGCATTTTTACAAAGTATACTTTCACAACGAGAGCTAACGTTTACCAGAAACTATAGCCACTGTGCTTTTGTTGACAATATTCATAATTTGAAGAGAACAGGAACGATTATTGCCGACACCTGATAAGACATAAACTGAAAGACATGAAGAGAATTGCCCTTGCCCTATTATTTACTTTTTCCACTGGTGCTGCCTTTGCTCAGGGTGCAACTACAAAGCAAACTCCTTCGGCACAGGCTGCTGAGGAGAAATCAATAGAAGAGCGTGCCAAAGAAATAACAGCAAGCATGGCAAGCCATTTAAGGCTGACACCTGAACAAACACAAAAGCTGCATGCCGTTAATCTGAAGAGCATGGTGAGTGCTGAGGAGGCAAAAGAAAAGTATAAGGCTAATCCGCGGGAAGCGGTAAAGCAGATGGACATTATCAACCAAACAAGACTCTCACAGATAAAGGACATCCTTTCTCCGATGCAGTTTCAGCAGTACCAGCAGCGCAGGGAAGAAAAAATGGGTGTTCCAAAAGAAGCTCAAAGTAACCCAACCAGAGGACAACAGAGTTATTAAAAATTTAAAGCATGGCCTTAGCCATGCTTTAAATTTACCTACCCCTTACGCTGCACCTGCGGCATCTGAAGGTCGTGTAAGACTCTCCTTTTGACCAGGCTCTCTTATCATCCCCTGTACAACCACTTGTTTTAAGCTATTCCGCTGATGTTCTGTTACTACTGTTCCGGGAGGCTTAAATAAAAGGTTAAACACTTCTTTAAAAGAAGCTGCGTGCTTTATGTCCTTCCATATATCCACCCACTCATGGAAGACCAGATATACGGGGTTGTAAGACTTCACCGGTTTGCTTAATCCATAAACAGGCTGTTCTCTCTCTGGTTCAAAGGTCCCGAAAAGTCTGTCCCAAATGATAAAGGTGGAGCCATAGTTCCTGTCAATATATTTTGGGTTTGATCCGTGGTGCACCCGATGATGTGAGGGGGTAACCAAAACATACTCAATGGGCGCAGGCAGTTTCTTAACTAGTTCTGTGTGAACAAAAAATTGATATAAAACTGCTACCTGATGGCAAATAAAGAACGTGAAAGGGTCAAGGCCGATAAAGGGTACTGGCAAGAAGAACACAAATTTAATGTGCTGAGTCCAGCTTGTTCTGAAAGAGACCGAGAAATTCATCTTTTCAGATGAGTGATGGGTTACGTGTGTGGCCCACCAAAACCGCTGCTCATGCGATATTCTATGAGCCCAATAGCGGCAGAAGTCAACTGCTATAAAACATAGAACGAACCCCCACCATACCCGCGGCACGGACCAGGGAACAAGGTTATATACCACCATTGCTATGGCAAATAACCATATTTTTATAGCACCGCTTAGTAAAGTATTCACAACGCCAATGGTAAGGGCAGCAAAAAAGTCTTTCTTATGGTAGTAATTGCGCTTTTTATAAACTGAAAAGAATAATTCTATTAAAACCGACAACACAATAACAGGAATCGCATAGTGCATAATGGTCAGATCGTCCAGCCCTTTCAGTTCCTCAAGCGTGATTTTCTGTTTCTCCATGAGTCTCTCATCTACTACATTCTATAGCCATTTCAACGGCAAGGCTTTTAAAGAGTTAGTAACCGACTAAGTAAATTCTTTATATAAATAACGACAGGAAGGGAAAGTTCTGATTTAGAAGGCTAAACAGGGGCAGGAAAAAGTAAAAAGAGTTTTTCAGATAGCATTGTTTTATACCTTTGTTAAAATATTAGATCATGCGCATCAGAAAGAAAGTTAATGCTACTTTACCTAACCAAAGCTCCAGGTTTACTGCTTTAGATAGTTTTGTTAAGGCTGCAGAAAAAGAAGGCTGGACAGAACAGGAAATACAATTTGTAATTGATGAAGTGGTAGAAGCAAAAGATGATAAGGAGGGGCTGGAAATTCTGAAAGACTACATAGCCTAACCTAGTGTGCTTGCAACCTTTTCTGTCTCAGTGGCATCTTCAGTTGGAAATGCAGTAACTAAACTATCTTTATTCAATCTAAACTTAAAGCTTTCACAAGGAAACCGATGAGACGAAAGTTAGGGGCTGCACTTCTGGTGGCCTTGATGTTGACCAGCTGCGAAGACAGCGTTTTGGACCCTACAACAGAGGTTACAGGTAAAGTTGTGGATCATGTAACGAACCAGCCTCTTTCCGGAGTCACTGTTTCTTTATCTGAGAATGATGATGTTTGGTTAGGTGGAGCCCGAGTAATAGCCGAGCAGCAGACCGATGTCAATGGCAACTTTGGGTTTACCTTTGAGTGGAAAGAAAGCCCCTATAAAATCCGGGTAAGCAAGCAAAAGTACACCTATCATCATGTGGAGTATAATGAGAAGTTTAAAAACCTACCTCCTGTTATAACAGATTACCAGGAGCTTGAAAGCCTGAATAAGAAGCAAAGTTTAATTTTTGATATGGAGCCTGTCGGAGCTTTAGTAGTAAACATTACAAAGTCACAACCTCAGGCAAGTGATAGTAAACTGACTATAAAGTTCGAAAATGTAAATAAAGCTACGCCAACAGTAGGTCCACAAGTTTATACAGGCAATAGCATTTCTGGATTTTATGTTGGGGGCTATGCTATTGCGGGAAAGTATGTACGATACATATATACCATAGAGAAAAGTGGTATTAGCCAAACCACAAGAGATTCCGTGCTCATCAAGCACGATGTTCCCACTACGCTGGATATTTCTTATTAGACAAGAGGCAGCTACGCTGCCTCTTCCATTTATTCATCCTTAAGCTGTGGTGACAATTGCAGCTCCTCCTGGTGCTTCTGTAGCACACCGATAATAAAGCTTATATGCTCTTTAAGGTCAACACCAAAAAGTTCGGCTCCTGCACGCACTTCATCGCGATCTACTGAAGCCGCAAAGCTTTTCTGCCCCAGCTTTTTTATTACAGATTTTGCTTCCAATCCCTCTAACCGTTGAGGCCTTACCTGGGCACAAGCAACTATAAAACCTGTTACTTCATCACAGGCAATCAATGCTTTGTCAAGTAGGGTGTCATAATTCACTCCCCACTTGGTATAATGGGCGGAAATGGCATGAGCAATCTCCTCTTCGTTTCGCTCTCTTAGTAGGCTTACAATTACATGAGGATGCTGGTCTGGATGCGCCTGGTAGTCAGCATCGTGTAAGAGTCCAGTTACTGCCCATTTAGTAGTGTCCTCTCCTAACTTTTCTGCGTAGGCCTCCATTACTAACTCCACTGTACGAGCATGCCTTAGAAGGCTTTCGCTGGTTGTCATACTGGTTAAAATTTCCTGTGCGTCTTGGCGTGTCATAGTGATAAGATTGATGCCCAAAATACTTATTTTACCAGCACTATCAAATTTCAGGAGTTACATCAGATGATCCCTCTGATGGTTTATCATTTGGTTGTTGTTTATGCAATACTGCCTGCAGTTCACTTCGAAGATGCTTGATTTCGATTTCCAGGGATTTTATTTGCCTTGACCCAGCTACCTCAGCATCTGGTGATCCAGCATCTTTATCTATAAAAAAAGTGGCTAACGTTGCTGTAAAATAGCCGAAAACAGCAAAACCATACAAAGCCAGCAGCAGGCAAAGTACCCTGCCTTCAGGAGTTATAGGAAAGTAGTCGCTTCCGATGGATGTTAAAAGCATTACGGTCCACCAAAGTGCATCGCCATAGCTCTTGATGCCATATTCTCCCTCAAAGGCATAAATACCAGCAGCACCCGCAACTGAAACCACCAAGGATAGAGCCGTAACGTAACCAAAGGCCCGGCGCTGCATGGTTTTGCCCAAGCTGCGCATGCCCCTGTTTATTGATCCAACAACCTTCAGCAGTCGCAGCCCTCTAGCCGCCCTCACTGTCCCAACCAACCTGAAAACACGGGTAATTCGGAAAAGACGTAAGGCAGGAACAGCCAGGGAAAAGGCTGTGAGTACATTTTTGCGCAGGAAGAGTAGCTTATGCGGAGCCAGGATGATCTTGATAACAAAATCAAGTATAAAAATCACCCAGATGATGGTACTGAAAAGCTCTAGTACAGGATTAAGCCCCCAGATCAATTCTACCACCAGCAACACCAACCAGGTAAATCCCAGGATAATGAGAGGTGCCTCCAAAGCTTCCTGAAGCCTGTCTAGCAGTTCATAGCGTTCTCTTTCGAGTTGCCTTTTTGCTGCATTCTTCCGTAAATTTCTTTCCCCCATAGGTGCTTTTTAACTAAACAAAACAGGATTTTTAGCCCTGTTTTGTTTCAGCATAGGGTACGGTAGCTGCAAAAGTTCGTTTAAATGGCTTAATCTTGCTCCAGTTTTGCAATCTGTACATTTCTCCAGAAACCCATAATGCGGTCTCTTTTCCCTACCAGGAGGTCAATCTGCTTGTGTATGCGCTGGTTCATGACATCCCGCACAATGTACAATCCATCCAGTTCATCGGAAATGCCAGTTACCCACAGCGAATCCCCAAAGCTAATGTCTCCGCCCCATCTGGTATGCAGATCACGTGATACGGCAATCCATCGGTGCTTTTTAGGATCTCTTTTATTTATGCGGGAGCCGTCTGCGGTGATATAAGGGGTAGAGTCGGTCTGGCTTGGCTCTGGGTGGTAAATGGAGGCTGATACTGTCAGCGTTTTACTAGTTGAGGGTAATTCTAAGTTTGTTTTGGAAATCTCTTCTGGTGGCCAGTCGAGCTTTTTTTCCTCGATTTTCGGAGCGGGGGATTCTGCCTTAAAAAAGGACAATTCTTCTGCCATGGCCACATAAACTGAAAGCATGGCTGCGAGTAATTTTATCCTAAACATTAGCGGTCCATTTCGTGAAACATCGATTTTCTAATAACAAACCGCTTTAACGACAGAAATATGGAATGGTTTACATATACCTTTTAAATATATAGAAAAGGTTCATTTTTAATAATTTTAGATGCATTATGATTTTACAATGAAAGAGTAAGAGTATTTAATAAAAGTATCTAACATAATGGCAGTTACATTAGATACTTTATACATAACTATAAGACTATTATTTATAATTTTTAAAGCAAAAACATCCTTATTTTTCTTTAAAGTATTTGTCATAAGCAATATAGCCGATGAAAGCTGCTAAACTTATAGCAGACACCCATATCAGTCCCGTTTTCAGTCGTTGATTGTTTTCACCAAGCCATGCGAGCAGGATTGTAAGCGGAACAATGCCTGCCAGAGTTGCACCCATAAATTTGAAGTAGCTCATTTTAGTAAGACCTGCAACAAAACTTATCGCATCATTGGAGAGAAAGGGAGAAATCCGTGCTATAACTACTGCCCATAAACCGTATTCTTCTACAAAACCATTTATTTTACGCTCAGATTTTTCCCCGATCAGCTTCGCGACACCTGCCTCGCCTACCCACCTGCCAATAAAATAACCTACAGTAGAGGCGACAACCACGGCTCCAATGGCAATTATTGAACCCCAGAAATGGCCATAAGCAATGATAGACACTAGCATGAGGGCAACAACGTTGATAACAAGGAGGAACATCTGAGCTATCATGGCAAGGACAATGAAGAATGGTCCCCAAAAACCAAACTGGCTCACCCAGTCTGAAATGCGTTGCTTGTCACCGCTGGTCAGTATGTCCCAAGCATTGTCAACCTCCTTCTGAAATCCAGGAATAAAGAAATAGGAGGCTACTAAGCAGCCAATCAGTATAAGTGTGATGATGAGAGGCCATTTATTCTGTTTCCCGGAGTTTTCTTCTTCGGGAGTTTCATCGTAACTGTGCTTTCTAACTTTACTATTTTCCTCTATATTTTTTTGCTTTTCTGCCATAGCTTCTGTTTTCGTCTTTACTGTTAGACGAAATGAAGTACATTCTGGTTTGAGAAGCGGCCTCTCCTGTGGCAGGATTAAAGGTATAGAAAAAGCTATTAGAAGGTTCGTATTCCTGTACTTGGTATTGTATATGAAAGTGATGGTACTGTGGCCCCATCGTATTGCTTACATGTCTTTGTACCACAGATGGTGCAATATAAGGTTGTTTTTTTTTCCTACGGATTCCTTCTCCGTAGACGACTGCTGCTATCAGTCCTGCAAAAAAACCTGCTATATGCCCTTCCCAAGAGATGCGCTCTTCTGTAGGAAGGAGCCCATAAAAAAGACCACTGTAAAGGAATAAAACCGCCAGTGAAACAGCCATCGCACCACGGTTCTGCCGAAGAAAGCCGTTAAAAAGTAAAAATCCAGCCATGCCGTAAACCACTCCACTTGCTCCGATATGAAATGCCGGGCGACCGATGAACCAGGTTAGTACACCACTTAGCACGTATACCATCACCATTACCCGTACAGCGACCTTACGGTGTAGGAAAAGGATAAATCCTGAGAGCAAAACCAAGGGAAATGAATTAGACAATAAATGCAGCAGATCGCCATGAATCAGAGGGCCTGTAACCACTCCTACCAGTCCGAAGAAATTTCGTGGCTGAATTCCCAGCCACACCAGGTCGGCTCCAGTAAGGTAGCTAAGCAAGCTAATCAGCCATAGCAAAGCCACAAAAAGAGTCCCAGGAAGAAAGCTGTAGGAAAAGAGGTTGTTTTCCTCCTGTATGTTAAGTGTACTGTTACTTGTTTGAAAATCTGGCATAGCTTAGATATGGAACCTTAAAGCCCGGCATTCTCTTAAATGTATGGAAAATGGGTAAAAGCAGCTAAAATATTTTACCTCCACAGAGTTTTTTTCGTACTCAATGCACTAGCCCTAGCGAACTGGCGAGTACCGTAGCTCCTGTTCAAAAACTAGTGAAGGCTTTCTATATCATGCTCTACCACGCAAGTCACCCAATCCTGCACCACAGCAAGAAACTGTTGATAGGGCTGTTATTACTCTTTGTGCTGTTAGTCTTGTTCTCCTCCTGTGAAGGTACAGAGACACAGCGCCAGGCATATGCAGAAAAGAGGGCTGAATTTTATCCGGTAGAACGGGTGCCCTATGTGAGGCCCTCATCTCTTATTACAGCACTTGAAGAAAAGCCTAGCTACTGGGTTGACTCTGTTTTTAATACGCTTACACCGGAAGAGCGGATAGCGCAGCTTATTATAATAGAAGCATTTTCTGATAAAGGCCCCGCTTACGAAGCTGACGTTATGCGACTTATCAAGAAGTATAAAGTTGGGGGAATTATTTTCTTTCAGGGGGGGCCCGTAAGGCAGGCGAAACTTACTAATAGTTACCAGGCTGCCTCTAAGGTACCACTCCTTATAGCCATGGACGCTGAAACTGGCGTAGGAATGCGCCTTGACAGTACGGTGCAGTACCCTTATCAGCAAATGCTAGGTGCTATTGAAGACAATGGCCTGATTTACGATATGGGGGCTGAAGTTGCAGCTGAATTCAAAAGATTAGGCATGCACGTAAATTTTGCACCTGTCGCAGACATCAACAATAATCCCAAGAACCCCATCATCAGCTACCGCGCCTTCGGTGAAGATCGTTTGGATGTAACAGCAAAAAGCCTGGCTTACATGCGGGGTATGCAGGAGAATGGAATACTTGCCGTTGCCAAGCATTTCCCTGGTCATGGCGACACAAATGTTGACTCTCACTATGACCTGCCGGTTATTCCCTTTAAGCGCAACAGACTCGATTCGCTGGAACTGTATCCTTTTCAAGAGCTGATCAGACATGGCGTTGGAGGTGTAATGGTTGCTCACATGCACATCCCACAGCTTGATTCTACTAAAAATCTGCCATCCACCCTCTCCAAACCAATAGTAACTGGGTTACTGAAGAAAGAACTGGAGTTTAAGGGTTTGATTTTTACAGATGCCATGGTGATGAAAGGAGTTACCAAGTACTTTGAACCCGGTGAAGCTGAGGCGAGAGCCCTTATAGCCGGAAATGATGTGCTGGAGCGACTCAAGAACGTTCCGAAAGCTATTACGGCTGTTAAGCAGGCTATTGCCAAGGGTGAGCTGACACAGGAAGAAATAGACAGGAGGTGTAAACGCATTTTGACGGCGAAGCAATGGCTCGGGCTGGATACTTATAAGCCCATTGATCTAACCAATCTTCATCAGGACCTTAAACCGCAGATAGCCGATAGTACTAACCGTGCACTGGCTGAAGCAGCAATGACTTTGTTGATTAATAAAAGAAGAGCCATTCCTGTACGCCAGCATCGCCGTACCTCTATTGCTACCGTATCGTTCGGTGCTAAACAGCCACCGGTGTTTCAGCACCTTGTAGGTGAGCGGATCAAAGCGAAACACTTTGTTATATCCCGTAAGGCCGGGAAAAAGGAAACCAAAGCACTCCGGAAAAAACTGAAGCAGTTTGACGTTGTTCTGGTGGCTCTCTACGGTCCGAGTAGCACTCCAAGCAATAATCTGGGGTACTCAAAAGAGACGAAAGAGCTGGTGGGTCAATTAGCTGAATCTGAGAAGGCTGTAGTAACGTTGTTTGATAATGCATATACTTTAAGCCAGTTTCCCGAAATTGAAGAAAGCAAGGCCCTTCTTGTGGCATACCAATCCCACTTTCATGCACAGGAAGCTGCTGTTAAGGTGCTATTCGGTCAGTTGCCGGCACGAGGCAAGCTACCGGTTACAGTTAACAAGCATTTCAGGTATGGCGATGGCATCAGTAAAGACAAATCTTTTATAGCCGGCCCCTAAAGAATCTATGTGCCGGTGTTTCCGTAGTAATAGCAGAAATTCCACTTGCCATGTAAGCACATAACTATGAAAAAGATATTAAACGTTGCCCGATACACTACCGCTTTTTGCTTCCTGTACTTTTTGTATAGCTGCGAAGGGCGCAGGGAAATTGAAAACACAGAGGAAATCACAGTTGAGGCTGAAGACACAAGAGATACGGCACGAGTGGTTAAGACTGGAGAATCCGCAGAAGAAGAACTGGAAGAGTTTAGAGCCTGGCTGAACCGGCAAACGGAGAAAGGAGATACTGCCATAGAGAGAGAATGGCCAAAAGTAAGGGAGGAGCTACGGCGGCGAAATGCAAGGCTGGAGGAAAACTTTGACAGCTTATCAGCAAAGTCTCAGCAAGAGTACCGGGAGCTACAACAAAAGTATGAACGATGGGAAAACAGGCAGGAAAGGCGGCAACAGCTCCCTCTTGACCCGAAAAAGCTAAGCCAATGGCAGGAACAGCTTCTTGGAGAATACAGTGGCATCAATAACATTGATACAAACAACCTGCGTGAGGCATATCTTACCTTTATGGGAACAGTGCGCACTAAGCGCCGCAACTGGACGCAGGATGACTGGGACTATGTAGATTATGTTTACAGCCAGTTGAACCAGCGCCGTCGCCAATTGGAAAACCAGGTCTCAACCTCTGATAATATTAAAATTCGTACTCTGCAGGCAGAGTACCTTGCTCTTGAAGGAAGTGCAGACACCCAAAGCCTTATAAGAGAAGCTGAGAAAGAAAACAATTAAACCAAAAAGGTACAGCGACAGATAGTAAACCTGCCGCTATACCTTTTTGGTTACAGTACAAGAATTATCTCTTTTGTAGCTTCACCCATTGTTGGGCTATAATTGTTTTAGCATCCGGACTTTGTAGCTGATCCAACTCCTCAGGAGATAACCGGATTATTTCAATATGCTCATTCTCGTGTCCATTCCCACCTCCATCCTGGTGCTGATGAGACACTTCAGCATAGTATAACATCACCCTCTCTGTTGTTCCACCCGGAGAGGAATAAAAGGTGTGCAGGTGCTTCAGTTTATCAACCTTATACCCTGTTTCCTCCTCTATCTCCCGTTCTATACTTTGCTCCGGTTCTTCTCCCTCGTCCACCATTCCGGCGACTACTTCTACTAGTTCAGTTTCTGAACCAACCCGGAACTGCTTTGCCAGGATGTATTTATTCTGTTCCGAATCATATACAAGAGCAGCAACCGCATCGCCACGATCAAATTGTTCTCTTGTAAAAGTTTGCCCCTCCTGTTCAACTGTCAGTTTATAAATCTTAAAGTAGCCATCATAGGCTGTTTCTCTGTTTTTAATTTCCATAATAAATTTCCGGGCTTCTTATCAAGACCAGGCAAAAGTATAAAGTATATTGTTTTACATTTCGTTGTTTCGCAGGGCTGCCTGCTGTGTTCGCTCCGTTAGGCTAGACTCTGATAATCGTGATTCACTCTCATATCCTTTGGCTCTTTCCTTGCCTATACCACCTTCTCCTGGTAAAGCTCTGTTTGCAAGACCAAATATGTTTGTCATAAGGCCTGGGGAAATCCCATGTAGTAAAGCACCTAACTTAGCAGGTAAAGTTGTAGTAACCTCTGCATCCCCGTGGCGCAGGGCATTTATGATCTTTTCAGCGGTTTCCTCTGCGCTCATAGAAGTAAGAAGGCTGGAATCCATGATCTTGAATAAAGCATACTCTTCTTTGTTATGCCCTTTCATAATAGCATGCCGTGGACTGCCTGTCCGGATTAACCCTGGAGTTGCTGTAGTTATTGTAATGTTATACTTTTTAAGCTCAGCCCGTAATCCTTCTGATAAACCTACTAAAGCAAACTTACTTGCACTGTAAGGCACTAAGTGCGGTACGCTAATTTTACCTCCAATAGAGGCTATATTTAGGATACGCCCCTCTCCCCTTGCTTTCATGGCAGGCAGTACTGCTAGTGTGGTATATAAAGGCCCCCAAAAGTGAACATTCATTGCTTCTTCAAACTCTCTGATATTCATCTCCGTTACCGGACCTGCCTGTATAATGCCTGCATTATTGATCAGTACGTCGATTGGGCCGAACTCATTCTGAACATTGGTAATCATGTCATTCACCTCCTGTTCCACGGTAACATCACACTTTTGAACCAGAACAGCGGCTCCCTGGCCAGCCAGTTCCATACGTGCATCCTCCAATTCAATATTATCCCGTGAACAAAGCACAAGCCTTGCTCCTTCTGCCGCCAATTGCCTGGCCATCACCAGCCCTAAACCACGGGACCCACCCGTGATCAGCACAACCTTTCCGGAAAAATTAAAAGAATTCAGACTACGTGAAACTGCTTTAGCAGCTAGTAAGGCACCGGCACCTGCTGCCAGCCACCAAAACCTTTTTGTGTTGTTTGCTTTCATATCTGCGAATAGTTTTATCCGCTCTTCCTCTACGACAGCAAGCAGGAGTAGTTTGTGAATAAAAGAATACGACCTGACTTAGTACTTTCTGGTAAGGATTTTATTCTTGATGACAGGAGTATACATTAACTTAACAAAAGCTACCATATAATGATCTGTGGCATTATTTGAGTCTTTCTCAAGATTGTCCAGGTAATCAGCAAAGGTTAATTGATACATTAGCTCAGGGGCTATGCTGAATTCATCTGAAAACCTGAATCGCAAACCACCACCCAAAGGAATAACAGCAGAAATGGCAGGGTATTTCCGTACCGGATCATAAGTTACCTGTGAATCATCCAGATCACCTTCTCCCGGAAAGGAGGTTGCAGTATAGTACACTAAACCTCCGCCGCCCCTGATATAAGGCACTACAAACCTTTTACGGGCAGATCTGTAGTTCCCCGACCCGGCGTAGCTATCTAACAAATTAAGGACAACTGTACCTGAAAACTCCACTACCTCCGTTTGAAAAGTAATGTTCAAGGGCCGGTTAGGATCTTTTTCTGTCGCCCCTAGCCGTAAGTAGCCAAGGTTAGCTCCATATGCCAGATAAGGTGAGGTTTTGTAAAGAGCACCTACTGTAAACGCAGGTCCAAAATTATTACATTGTGGTAAGCCGCAAATATCGCTTTTAACAGCTGCCACACCAACTCCTCCTAGTATCACTATACCCCGTTCAGGCATCTTACTTCGTCCTACTTTCTCTAAAAAAGATGATTGTGCCCTTGAAACCGAAGGCACTGTTAATAAAACAGAGATAAGGATGATGAAACAGTATTGAATCCTGCACATGCGGAAAAATAGATTAACGATTAAAAATAAGCAGTACAGGACCGCTTCGTCTACTATCTTAACTAATAAACAACATTTTTATTGAGTGTAGAACGGATTAGCCTGCTCTGAAACTGCTTTGGTGCAAAGTAAACGTATTTACGTTTCGGGTAATAAAAGGATGGCGTAATTACTATATTAAGCAAAATATATTTGTCCAAAAACATCAACAAAGAACAGCCCCTGGTAGCACACTCTTCTTCAAAAAAGAGTATGCTACCAGGGGCTGTTCTGTTTTATTTTATTTTACAGGTTGGATATCCTGTAGATTGGCATCTGCGACTTTAATAAAGTCTATAACCAATGCGGCAGCTTCAGGATAAAAAGTTGTGTTAGTATTTATAAAATCATCAGTAGGTTGATGATAGTATGGATGGTCTTCCACGCCAAAATATACAAAGGGAATCTGACGCTTATGAAACTGAAAATGGTCTGATTGTCCAGTCCAGTCGTTGTGGCCCTGCTCTGGTCTGTCATGGCCTAAAATAAGTCTAGCATTTGGTCTGGCACCCACCTGCAGCAGGTATGGTTCCAGCTTAGGATAATGGAAGGCGCCACTTGCGTATAACTCACCTTTGCTGTTAACACTCAACATATCCATGTTTACGTTCAAAGCTATCCTTTCCAGAGGAATCGGTGGGTTTTCAAGAAAAGCATTGGCTCCCTGTAAACCGAGTTCTTCCCCATCCAAAGCAACAAAAACGAGAGTATGCTTTGGTGGATGTTCCATAAAATAAGATGCAGCCGCCAACAAAGCACCTATGCCAGAAGCATTATCATCAGCGCCGTTATAAACCTGGCCGTTGCGCTGCCCTACATGGTCATAATGGGCTGTAACTACAATAGCCAGATCAGATTTTCCGGGGATGTAGCCAATGAGGTTAGTAGCCTGCTCTACCAGCAACTTCTTATTCTCAATCCGGAAGTGTTGCTTATAGCTGCCATTAAACGCCTCAAGACCAATGGCTGTAAACCGTCCCAAAATATACTCCTGCGCCATCTTATTGCCCTTGCTTCCACTTAACCTTCCTTCCATTTCATCAGAAGAGAGAAATTCAATATCTTTTAGTAGCTGCTTCTTATCTAAAGGCAACTCTTGAGCGGTACTCAAAAGGGGCAACGCTAACAGACAGGCACAGACAATTATTTTCTTCATATTGCAGGTTAAGGTACGAAAGTAGCAGCTTATTTAGCTAAAGCAAATCTACTTAAACTTTAGGCCATTGTATCCAGGTTTTCTGTCGTCCCTTGAGATTCTTTTGTTGAGCACTCTTTACAGGATGCCGCTCCATTTCCTGCGCATAATTATTTTTATATTCAACTACTTCTCCCTTAGGTACCCATCCATTGCGCATATATGTTTTAACAGCACTGGCTAAAACAGTTAGCTCATCACTTAAAATCATATCGTATTCCATGTTGTTTCTTTTCGGTTAAGGTAAATTTTGTTTCAAATCGCATTTACCAAATTGATGCAAGGAGCATGCCACTACGGCATCGTCAGCAAAAAAGTTACAAAAAGAAAGGTTAGTCATAAAATAGAAAGAGCAAGGCGAAAATACCTGGCTCTTTCTATTTTTTTATATTGATGAATGCAGGAAGCTCAAAAGGTCCCACTGATGTGAGTATGGTCGGCTTAATCTGTAATGTTACCTGCGGCCTGTTCTCCTCCTTGTTTAAAACTGTAGCCAACTTAAGAATATTATTAAGACTGGCACCTCCCCTTTCCTCAGAAAAAGCTAAAGGAGAGCTCAGCGTTAATACATTCAGACCATGCTTGAGCTCAACTGGTTCATTCACAACACCGCTCAACGCCTTCTCATTATCCAGTAACAGCTGCCACTTCAGCTCTGTCACTGTCATAGTTCTGTCTTCATTACCTTCCCCCAGTTCAACGTTGAGTCCTAAGGTAGAAGTTGCTTTCAGCTTGTTATCTGAAAGGGCAGAAAGAAGTAAAGCTGCATCACTAAAGGAAAAATCCTCAGGACGTTTTTTATCCATAAGCTCTACTCCATTCACCTTTACCTGATCTACTCGCTCAAGGCTGTATTTTGCCTCTCTAAAGGCATCCAGATCATCTTTTGTTTTGCAAGCAAAACCTGCCAGCAGAAAGATCAGCACCAGTAAAAAATTTATCGACTTTGTAAACATTCTATTCTTTGATCAATTTACCAGACCCTGAAACATCCACGCTGGTATTTGGGTTTCCTTTGTAATATACACGGCCACTTCCACTTATATTAACGTCCAGTTCATCAGCAACTTTCACCTGCGCTTTACCTGAACCGGAAACATGAACATCTGTAACATTGGTTCTCAAATCGAAAGCATGATGATTTCCGGAGCCAGATATATTTATTTCCTGCTCATTCGCATCCCCAGACAGCTCAATAGTGCCGGAGCCACTGATGCGTGCGTCTACCTTATCAGCTTCTATCCTACCTTTAATATCCCCTGATCCTGAGACGCCAACTGTGAAATCACGTGTTCTGAACCTGTCTTCCATTACAAGGTAGCCGGAACCACTTACCTCTGCAGAGCTGAGTTCTGGCAGAGTTATGTACACCTCAACAGTTTTGTGATCGCGAAAGCAACGATCAAACCCTATTTCCCATACTCCATCAGACACGTTTCTTTCAAGCTCATCTAAAACATTTGCCTGGCCTTTTACCAGAACCTGTTGTCTTTTGCCTCTCTCAATAAACACGTGTGTATTCCCTCTTACCTTTACACCTTCAAAAACAGGCAGGTCAAAGGTTCGTGATTCAGTCTCTCCTTCACCTTTTAGGCAAAAACCGGAGTCATCGCAGGCACTAAAAAAAACAGAAAGCAACAGGAACAAGGAAAGCTTCGGTATCTTCATAGAAATATTGCTTAGAATAGAACATATTATTCAAGCAATATATAAAATGTAAACCTGAAGGCCTAAAAGAAAAGCCACCTCCATTATGGAGGTGGCCGGAAAAATCAGAGGCTATACAAGGTATCCGACCCGCTGCCCACGTTTATTCACCAACTCGCCTCTTTCAGATACGAACACCGGCTGCAAATATTCACTTTCGAAATAATAAGGAAAGTCAGGGTCATTCGTCTTCACGAGTTTACCTACTACCTTTACAACACCATCCGTTACATGTACCAGGTGAAGTTTATTAGTAAGGTAAAATTCCTCCTTCGGTGCTTTAGAAAAATGTACGCGCGTAAGTATAAACCTACTATCTATGCTGCTATTGCTTCTACTATTAGGCTGTTCAGCTATCTGCTGTCGGCTTGTTTGCTGCTCTGGCCGAACCTGTTGTTTAGGCGACTCTGATCTGGCGATGGCCTTCTGGTCAGGTTGTGGCCCCTTTGCACTTGCTATCAATTGCTCGTTGGCACTACGCCATCCCTTACTGATCGCATCCAGACGGTATTTTTTGCCTGGATGTGTAGACGATGACCGCTCTTCTGACAAAAGGTTTATAGCCGCCTGGGCATCCGATAAGTTTGCTCCCATCTTGCGCAACACAAATCCAGAGAATTCATCCGCCTCCAACTCATCATAAGGGTTACTTCCACTTCTGGATAAAGTGTGGCCGTTAAGGTGATGTCCGATTTCATGGGCAATTATACTTACCCCTCCCCAATCCGTGTGCACCGCATTATTGATAGCAGCTAAAAAGCGTTCATTGTATAGTATGTAGCGTTTGCCATTGTAAACAACAGCTGCGGCATTTTCAATATTAGCAGCTCTTAACTCAAATCTAGGTTTAAGGCCTATCACATTTATTATTTCCTGCACAATATCTCGTGTGCCGGCAACTTTTTCAACTGTTGGTACGCTTGCAGTTAACCCAGTAGCCACAGCTGCTTCTGTACCTATGGTTAAAGCAAGGATGAATCCGAGACTAAATGAGAATTTCTTAAAGTATAGCATAACAGGAAAGTTAACTTGAATGAACCCAGTACCTTCTTAACGATAGAAGAACTGTGCATCGTATCAGGTGCAAGTTCTTTGCCAGAATTGTCTTTTTAACTTTTGTAAAGTATCTTAAGGTTCCCAATCATTTTTATATCATGCCTCTCAAGGGATTACAACAGATTACACAGTTCCATTCTCCTAAATTGACCATCATTGAGGTTCCTTTATTACAACTTGTTGTAGTACAGGCGTATGGGGAGGTTCCTTCCCGAATGTACAGGCAAGGTTTACAGATAGCTGTTGCAACTGCTGCAGAAAAGAAGTTAAAATACTGGCTGGTGAACAACAAAAAAGGTGGAATAATTACGCCCGCTGACCAAATATGGTCTAATGAGGTGATAGCCCCGCGTATTGCTCATGAGACATCAATAAGGAAGATGGCTTTTATTGAACCTGAGGATGTTCTTTCTGCTGTAATACTAGAGAACATGATGGACGAGGCAAAAGACATTTTTCCTTTCGAAATGCAGTTCTTCGGCTGTTTAGATAGTGCTATAAGCTGGTTCAGAGATTCCACTTATTTTTATCCCAGGCCGTGATCATGTTAGGAATAAGCCATTAGGGCTACCTATAAAGTAAAAAGCGGTTACATGCATTAACCGCAGTAACCGCTTTTCAAACTAAACTTTAAACACCAAACTACGCTGTATCTCCTGGTTACGGAGTCATTTTTATACTTTCTCTGATTCTGTTTTAGTTTGTTTCAAATCACTTTTTTCATGCTTAACCCGCTTCTTCATTAATTCATTCTCTGTACTCCCGGAAAAAGGAGTAAAAGCCAGTCCAACAGCTACCGTAACAAGAATAAGTATTCTAATTTTCATATCCCTTTGTTTGTATAGCAAATATACTATATTTTTTATAACGCAATACAGGGAAGGCAAAATTTTTTAATCAAAATTTCTCAATATTTTACTTCTGCTTTTTAAGCTTTAAACTGTTACTGCAGGATAACATGTTTCCATATACTGCCAGCATTAGATTTAACCTGAATTTGATATAAGCCCTTTGGTAGCTTTGCAACACTCAATGAAGCTTCTGACACAGCAGTGGGTAAGGATTTTGTTATAACTAATTGCCCGGTAACATTATACAGGTGTACTTCAAGCTGCGCTTCACTAAAGTAATTCGGATTAATTTTGATATGAATTCGTTCTTTTACTGGATTAGGATAGATTTCAATAGCAGCTTCTAATTGATCATTACTTGAACCTGTAACAGCACTACTGGAAAGCCTGTAAATTTTACGCCCATTGCCATAGCTTAACACCAGTAACTCCTTATTCTCGTCCTCGACAAAGGAAGATATCAGGAACCCGGTATTAAGCAGCAAAGTATTGCTTTCAGCCATTCCATTAGCGTTTAAGGTGAGTGCCCAGATATTTCCGCTTACAAAGTCACCATATATGTACTTACCTTGTAGCTCAGGTATTAGAGAACCACGGTATATGAAGCCACCCGTAATAGATCGACCTGCCCCACTGGCATGCGTATAATCGAATAGCGGTAGGGTAAGGCCAGTAGTATTGCAGTTGGCAGGCGGGTTATGGCAGGCGCTGCCCTCCATAATTCGCCACCCGTAATTCCCTCCATTTGTAATGATGTTTATTTCTTCCCTGCTGCCTTGCCCTACATCTCCAGCAAATAGCCTGTTTGTTTGCTCATCAAAGCTAAACTTCCAAACATTGCGCAATCCATAGGCAAAGATCTCTTCCCTGAAACCGGAGCCATTATTAACATATGGATTGCTGGCGGGTATACCATAGTTGCGCCCTCCGGAAGTTGTATTTATATCTATCCGAAGTATCTTTCCGAGCAGGTTTGTTCGGTTCTGAGCATTGTTCTGTGGGTCTCCTCCACTTCCTCCGTCTCCAGCAGATATATAAAGGAACCCATCTGGGCCAAAGGCAATTTTACCGCCATTGTGGTTATCGAATGGCTGGTTATAAGTTAGTAATATCAATTCGCTGTTAGGTTCTGCTGTGTTTGCGGTGGTGGCAGTAAACCTTGAAATTCTGGTCTGGAGGGGATCCCCAGTAGTATAGTTTAAATAGAAATAGCCATTGTTCCGAAAATCCGGATGGAAAGCTAAACCTAATAAACCTCGCTCGCCCCCTGAAACCACCCGATCTGTAATATCTAAAAACAATACTGGCTGATCGTTTGCCATGAGATCCGTTGGCAGCCAGAATATTTTGCCTCCTTGTTCTAAGACATATAAGCGGTTGGCATCATGACCAATTACGGCTTCTGTCTGATTTACTAACTGCGCATTCGGGTAAGCCTCCTGTAGCAGGTATTGCGCCTGCACTGCAGGAACAACAGACAACAGAGCAAAAAGGGTATATAAGTTTCGTAAGTTTATTCTCATAATTAGTTAAAGTATATTCAGACCATATAATTGTTCTATATACGTAAACACCAAATAAGACTTACATTATCCTTTCCTCTACACTCTGGTACAAAAAAGCGTCCTGACTCTTAGTGAATCAGGACGCCTCAGAAATATTTAAAAAAAACCTTACTTAAACATACCTTTTAACTTGGCTAGCTTCGCCTGGAAGTCATCCATAGGCTCCTCTTCTCTTTTGTTACCTCCTTTGTTGTTGCGACTTCCTCCCCCAGCTGGTTTGGCAGCATTAGGGTCGCCTTTCATACTTAACGAGATGCGCTTGCGGTTTTCATCTACTTCCAGTACCGTAACCTCCACCTTCTGACCAACTTTCACCACATCATGCGGGTTGCTAATAAACCTGTCAGACAGGTGACTCACGTGCACCAGCCCATCCTGGTGCACCCCCACATCCACGAAAGCACCAAAAGCAGTGATATTCGTCACGATCCCCGGCAGCTTCATACCAGCACGTAAATCTTTTATCTCATTCACACCTTCCGTAAAGCTGAAAGCTTCAAAGGTCTGCCGTGGGTCACGGCCTGGCTTAGCTAATTCGCTGATTATATCCTGAAGTGTTGGCAAACCTACCGTATCAGTTACATAATTTCTAAGGTTTATCTGCTTACGTAGCTCCTCCCTCTGCATCAGGTCCTGCACAGTTACACCCAGGTCTTTGGCCATCTGCTCCACAATCGGGTAGCTTTCCGGGTGCACGGCTGATGCATCCAATGGATTCTTTGCATCGCGGATGCGCAGGAAGCCTGCCGCCTGTTCAAAAGCTTTGTCACCTAAACGCGTAACTTTTTTAAGTTCTGTGCGGGTTTTGAAAGGACCATTCTGATTTCTGTACTCCACGATGTTCTGCGCAAGAGCTGGTCCTAAGCCTGAGACATAGGTAAGCAATTGCTTACTTGCTGTATTCACTTCCACACCCACAGCGTTCACACAACTCATTACCACGTCATCCAGCGAGTGCTTTAAAGCTGACTGGTCCACGTCGTGCTGATATTGGCCCACACCTATACTTTTAGGGTCTATTTTCACTAACTCTGCCAGCGGATCCATCAAACGGCGGCCTATGGAAACAGCTCCACGAACAGTTACGTCCTGATCAGGGAACTCTTCACGGGCAACTTCAGACGCCGAATAAATAGAAGCTCCACTCTCATTCACCATCACCACCATAACAGAAGCAGGGAGTTTCAGGCTCTTCACGAAAGCTTCTGTTTCGCGGCTGGCAGTACCGTTACCAATTGCGATGGCTTCCACTTCAAAGC
Organism: Pontibacter locisalis; assembly: GCF_042684605.1. Classification (NCBI taxonomy): domain Bacteria; kingdom Pseudomonadati; phylum Bacteroidota; class Cytophagia; order Cytophagales; family Hymenobacteraceae; genus Pontibacter; species Pontibacter locisalis. The sequence goes on along the minus strand of NZ_JBHULU010000021.1, from coordinate 346,913 downwards.
GGGTAACCATATAGCGAACCGCCTGTGCTGCCTCCTGCTCCTTGTATTGACCTGTGTGCGGATAAATTGTCTCGTTATGTAAAAGCTTGCCCTGCTTGTCCAGCACTACGGACTTAACGCCTGTTCTAAAGCCAGGGTCCAAAGCGAGAACGGTTTTCTGGCCAAGTGGCGAAGAAAGCAAAAGTTGGCGCAGGTTATCCGCAAAAACGCGAATTGCTTCCTCGTCGGCACGCTTCTTCGAGCTAAGTCGTACTTCTGTTTCCATGCTTAGCTTCAGCATGCGCTTGTAACAGTCCTTAGCGGCTAGCTTTACCTGCTCTGATGCTGCATTATTACCCTTAACAAACATGTCCTCCAGCTTGGCTAAGGCCAGTTCCTCATCAGGCTGTGCCGTTAGCATCAGCACCATCTCCGTTTCGCCCCGGCGCATTGCCAGAATTCGATGCGAAGGAGCCTTCTCAATTGGCTCTTCCCATTCAAAATAGTCTTTGAACTTCTGCCCTTCTTCCTCCTTGCCCATCATCACACGGCTCTTGAAAACACCCTGTTTCTCGAAGATCTGGCGCATAGTGGCACGTGCCTCGGCATTCTCATTCATCCACTCCGCCATAATATCGCGGGCTCCGGCAAGTGCCTCTGCCGTGTCTTTTACTTCTTTCTCTTCAGAAATGAAATTGACTGCTTCAGATTCTACATCAAAGTTCTCCTGTGCAAAAATCTTTTCCGCCAATGGCTCCAGGCCTTTTTCACGGGCAATGGTAGCCTTCGTACGGCGCTTAGGTTTGTAAGGCAGGTAAATATCCTCCAGTACCGCCATTGTTTCAGCAGCCATAATCTGCTCCTCTAACTCCGGTGTTAGCTTTTCCTGGTCACGGATGGATTTCAGGATACTCTCACGGCGCTTATCCAACTCCCGTAGCTGTTCCATTCTGTCACGGATGGCAGCAATCTGCACCTCATCCAGAGAACCGGTAACCTCTTTCCGGTAGCGGGAAATAAATGGTACTGTCGCCCCCTCGTCTAACAGTGCCGCCGTAGCCTCGATTTGTTTAATACTAACAGAAAGCTCAGTGGCAATCTTTAAAAGATGTTCTAAATTAGGTTCCATATATTGATGTAAGACAATAATCAGAATTGAGAGGTTATTGGCTTTTCTTTAGCAGCTGCTCTTCTTGATAGATACTTCCCCCGCGGATGCCGGCGCCTCAGATCTCAATTTTACAAGTTTGTTTCGATTTTTAGGAACGTCAAATTTAAGGGATATTGCTTTAACCTGAAACAAGTTTTCCTGCTAAATCCGTTGCTGCCACACAGGCAACGCGACAGGTCCCGGACCTTTCAATCATTTTTTTTAACTTTGTGTTCCTCACATGATTTTATTTCTGCTTCGTGCTTTCTATGGAAACAGCCCAAAACTTTACCCGCCTCAACCACTGGACCTATGACCAGCTCCTGCAATTCGGGGTTCCCCAGCATGCCGCTGCACTTATAAACATGTTGCTGCTGCTTACCCTGCTGCTTTGCCTGGTAACTCTTACAGATTATATAGCCAGAAAGCTTTTAGTTGGGGCTATAAATAAGTTTGCAGCTAAAACCACCTCACAGTTTGATGATCTTCTCATCCAGAATAAAGTAATATACTATTTGGCTAAGGTGATACCGGTGGTAATCCTTATCAAGGCCATTCCCCTTGTCTTCGCTGATTATCCTGGCTGGATCAATACTCTGAAGACTTTTGCGGATGTTTATATTATATTGCTCTCCATCTGGACCATAAGGGCTTTTTTGCACACCTGTAAGGACTACATGAAGAACACTGAGCTCTTCCGCGATAAACCCGTTGACAGCTTTTTGCAGGTTATTACCATCATCCTGTACTTTATAGGGGGGTTATTAATTTTCTCTCTTTTTACGGGTAAAGATGTATGGGCCTTTATTACAGCCATGGGTGCAGCTTCAGCTATCCTTTTACTTGTTTTCAAAGATACCATACTTGGCTTTGTGGCCAGTATACAGGTTTCGACGAATGACATGGTACGAATTGGCGACTGGATAACCATGGAAAAGTATGGTGCTGACGGAGATGTAATTGAAATAAACCTGACAACGGTAAAAGTGCAGAACTTCGATAAAACCATCACTACTATTCCGACTTATTACCTTATCTCTGACTCTTTTAAGAACTGGCGCGGAATGCAGCGTTCCGGCGGAAGGCGCATCAAGCGGTCCATCCTGATCAAAATATCCAGCATCAGGTACTTAAACCCGGAGGACATCCAGCGATTAAGTAAAATTGGGCTGATCAGGGAATATATGGAGCAGCGTGCGCAGGAAATAAATGTGTTTAATGAACAATGGAATATAGATAAAAGCCTGCTGATCAATGGCCGTAGCATGACCAATGTCGGCGTGTTCAGACGGTACATTGATGCTTACATTGCCCAGCATGAGTTCACGCATAAAGAAATGACCATGATGGTGCGCCAACTGGAGCCAACTACTACAGGCATGCCTATAGAGCTATATGTGTTCACGAATGATGTGCGCTGGGACAAGTATGAGTTGATCATGGCTGATATTTTTGACCACCTTTTGGCTGCAGTCCGGTATTTTGACCTGGAGGTATTCGAGCAGCCTGCCGCAGATGATGTGCGAAATCTGTTTGCCAGCACAAATGCAAAGAATCTGTTAACTCCCCTGCAGGCCATGCAGAACTGAATATTAATTTCCTAACAGAGCGAAAAGTACATTAAGAACAGGGCATCAAAGCACTAGCAAAAGCTATATATGAGCTGCGTCAAAAACCTCCTGAAACGTTTGTTCCTGCTGTTTTGCATTCTATTGCTGTGCCAAGGCTGTATTGTTCAAAAGCTAGACGATACACCTTTCCGGAAAACTGCTTATTTTCATAAAACGCAGGAACAGATAAACCAATTTTCAGTTTCTAACACGGTAGGCGACACCTTACAGGTTGGTTGGGCAAAAGTGAATATCACTCCTCCTGTAGGTACGCCATTAGCCGGCTATGGAAAGAGACGTGGAATGAGGTATGCGGCAGTGCATGACTCCGCCTGGGTACGCACTTTCGCTTTCGATAACGGAACGAACAAGGCATACTTTGTGTCGCTAGACATGCTCATTGCTCCCATGAGTGTAGCTGCTGAACTGGAGCGACAGTATGCTAAATCAGGAATCAAACCTGAGCAGGTATACTTATCCGCTACGCACACGCACACCAGTTTTGGAGGATGGGGGAAGAAAATGGCCGGGCGCATCATGGCTGGCAAGTATGATAAGAAGCTTGTAACACAGACGGCACAGCATATCATCAAAAGCATAGAGCAGGCCCGGGCCGACTTGCGCCCTGCAAAGATTGGCTATGGCTCGGCAAACGGTGCTGCCTTTGTTCGAAACAGGCTTACTGGTACACAGGCAGAACGAGACACCACTATCCGTTTTCTAAAATTTGCCAGACCCGATGGCTCCCGGGCAATACTCTGCACCTTCTCCGCCCATCCAACCATATTGCCTTCCATGCAGCCTGTTCTCTCCGGCGACTATCCAGGCATTCTAGTGCAGGAGTTAGAAACAGTGTATGATTTTGCAGCCTTCTCAGCAGGTGCTGTAGGCAGCCATTCCAGCGTTTACAATGAAGGAAGCTTTGAAAGCGTTGCCGAAGTCGGGCAAAGTATAGCCAGCACTATAGTAGAAGAAGCGTTAAACGTGCAGACTGCATATACTTCCTCCTTGCTCTCCAGCCGTGTACCTCTTTACCTACCAGATCCCCAGTGGCGCGTTGGAGAAGATAAAAAGTTGTCTCCTGCTCTTTTTTATACCTTTTTTGGCAGGTATGACACTTATATTAACCGCCTGCAAATAGGCAATACAATCCTGCTTGGTGTACCTGCTGACTTTTCAGGTGAACTGGTGCCAGCACTTGAGGCACAGGCGCATCAGCAAAATTCAAACCTGATGCTCACCGGCTTTAATGGGAGCTACATGGGCTATGTAATCCCAGACAAGCATTACCAGCTCAAAAAGTATGAAGCCCGTGCCATGAATTTCTATGGCCCTTACAGCGGCAGTTATATGTCTTACATTCTCTCCCTAATCCTTGATAAGAGCCTACCCTAATTAAAGTTCTTTTAAAGAAGTATACATTAATCCCGGAATCGGGAATAAGCCCTTGTTAGCTTTTACCAAAACCGGCCAGCAGGAATGAGACTTTTTGCATTCTGACAGGTTTCCACCTTTACCAGAAATAATACCGAACATCGTCTCCAACAGAGTCATGTGCAATTGTTTTTTAAAATTTTTGGGAGGGTGTGAGAGATATAGTACAACTTGTTAATCAACACGTTGCAACAACACCATTACTTTCTTGATAAATTTACAAACTTTAGTTTCCTGTTATCTGTTAATAAGAAGAGGTAACTATACGTTAATTAGTTACTTCTGTGCAATTTAAATTCAAATCAATGGAAACTACATTATTAAATATACCGAACATATTACTTTTTGCACTGGCAGGACTTTACCTGTTACTTCTCGTTTTCATGCTCGTTTGGGTGTACCACGATGCAGAATTAAGAGGTGTGAATGGGTGGTTCCTTATGGCAATCACATTCTTTTCTGGAACAGTTAGCGGTATACTTGCCTGGCTGATTTTCCGGCCGAAGCTTAAACCGCAACCAGTGCCCGTTAAGAATAATTGAAAATAAAGAAAACCAGCAGCAGAGACAGTTGCTGGTTTTTTGCTAATACAGCAACGGTTTTTCAGGGTTCAGGCTCTAAATCTGTAGTCTTACTCTAATCTTATAGCCAATTCTATTGGCAATTACTGTAAAACTGCCTTACCTTTGCGCATGCCAGAAAAAATTCTTATCCTCGATTTCGGTTCACAATACACCCAGCTTATAGCCAGACGGGTACGTGAGCTAAATGTATATTGCGAGATATACCCTTACAACAATGTGCCTGCTCTTACAGAAGATGTTAAAGGCGTTATTCTTTCAGGTAGCCCCTGCTCTGTTCGTGATCATGAACACCCAACCATAGACCTTAACCAATATTTAGGTAAACTGCCAGTGCTGGGTGTTTGCTATGGTGCTCAGCTTATAGCCTTTGAGCATGGTAGTGAGGTTACTCCTTCTACAATTCGAGAGTATGGTCGTGCCCGTCTGAATGAATTACACAACCACGACCGTTTGCTGAAAGAGCTGACGCTTGGTTCTGTAGTCTGGATGTCGCATGGTGATACCATCAAGGAAACCCCCGATAACTTTGAAATCATAGCCAGTACAGAAAGTGTGCGTGTGGCAGCATATAAGCTTCGGGGCCAGGAAACGTATGGCATACAGTTTCACCCGGAGGTTACACACTCAGATGAGGGAAAAACCCTTCTGCGAAACTTTGTAGTACACATTTGTGAGTGCCAGCAGGACTGGACCTCCGAGCAATTCATAGATGCCACTGTAGCAGACCTGCAGCAGCAGCTTGGCGATGACAAAGTAGTGCTGGGCTTATCTGGTGGTGTTGACTCAAGTGTGGCCGCAATGCTCATCCATCAGGCAGTAGGTAAGAACCTTTACTGCATTTTTGTGGATAATGGTCTTTTACGTAAAGGTGAGTTTGAGCAGGTGCTGGATTCTTACAAGCACATGGGCTTAAATGTGAAAGGTGTTGATGCCAAAGATCAGTTTTATGCTGCACTTGCCGGTTTAACAGACCCGGAACAAAAGCGAAAGGCCATAGGCAGAGTATTTATTGAGGTTTTTGATGAGGAGTCGCACAAAATAGAGAACGTAAAATGGCTGGCGCAGGGTACCATCTATCCAGATGTTATTGAATCGATGAGTGTGAAAGGGCCATCTGCCACAATTAAGTCTCACCACAACGTGGGGGGATTACCTGATTTCATGAAACTGAAGGTAGTTGAACCACTTAAAGCACTGTTCAAAGATGAAGTGCGTTTAGTAGGTAAAGCCTTGAAGATTGATGATACTATTCTGGGCAGACACCCGTTCCCAGGGCCAGGTCTGGCTATTCGTATCTTGGGTGATGTAACACCTCAAAAGGTACAGATTTTGCAGCAGGTAGATCATATCTTTATAAGCAACCTGAAGAAGGATGGCTTGTATGATGAGGTGTGGCAGGCTGGTGCTATCTTAACACCTGTACAATCTGTGGGTGTGATGGGTGATGAGCGTACGTACGAGAATGTGGTAGCTTTACGTGCCGTAACCAGTATTGACGGCATGACGGCTGACTGGAGCCGCCTACCATACGAGTTCCTGGCTGATGTTTCCAATGAGATCATCAATAAAGTAAAAGGGGTTAACCGCGTAGTTTACGATATCAGTTCCAAGCCCCCTGCAACTATTGAGTGGGAATAGTATTTTAAAATAGGTTAAAGACAAAGGATGAAGGACTTGAAGAAACAGATCATAGCCTTTTGTCCTTTGTCTTTTGTACATAAATGGATTTCAAAATATGAAAGGAAGCTTCTGGAAAGGCGCAGCAGGATTCTTGCTGGCTACTGTACTATCAATGCCCCTACAGGCACAGACGCAGGACCCTGCTGTTACTTATAATAATGGAAAAGTTTTGCTGCAACAGCAACGCTATGATCAGGCAATGGCTGAGCTGAAACCGCTAACCAGTGCCTCCTCTAACAACCAGTACACGCCGGAAGCTTCTTATCTTTATGCCCTTGCTGCTCTTAAAAGCAAGAAGCTACAGGAGGCATACAACATGCTGCTGTCCTTACAGAACCAGTATCCTAACTGGGGAGGTATGGATGATGCGGATTACCTTTTAGCAAACATCTTCTTTGAACAGGATGAGTACGAGCGTGCACTAAGCAAATTGCAGGAATTGGCTGGTAGTTCTCTTTCTAACGATGCGGAAGGCTTAAAGCGCTTCTACCTGGTACAGCTAAATGACAGAGCAGCTTATGAGCAGCTGTTGCAGCGCTTTCCCAACGATAAGGCTGTTGCGCAGGTATATGCTGACAAGCTGTTGTCAGGTTGGTACCGACCTCAGGACAGAAGCACATTGGAGAATATTGTTTCCCGCTTTGATCTGGCACGCAGCCGGTATCTGAACAAAGAAGCTTTAAGCAGGCAGGGTTTTGATGTAGCTCTGCTCCTTCCTTTTCAGCTAAACCAGGACATGCAGCAGACTGCCAGCAAGAGCAGGTTTATTACAGACCTGTATGCAGGCATGAAACTGGCGCAGGATTCTTTACAGAAGCAGGGCGTTAATATAAACCTTTATACTTACGACACCAGCGCAGACACAATGAGCGTGAAAAGGGTGTTGGATATGCCGGAGCTTAAACAAATGGATCTGGTAGTTGGCCCCATCTATAAATCAACCGCTAAGGTTGCCGCCCGCTTTGCCGCGCAAAATAATATTAACGTCATAAACCCTTTGTCGATGGACCTGGAGATGGTGCAGGGAAATAACAACGCATTCCTGTTTGAATCTTCCATAGCCACACAAGCTCGACAAGCAGCTACGTATGCATACCAGAATTTCTCTCCAAAAACTGCTGTTATTCTCTTTGAAGACGCTAAAGATGATACCACTTTTGCCTATCATTACCGCCAGCAATTCCAGAAGCTCGGAGGAAAGGTGAAAACCTATAAAAAGATAAATTCAAAGCAAACAACAGGAACAGCTGCTGCCTTTAACGCGCTAAAATTAAATGATGCAGGACATCTAGCAGTTTTTTCTGATAAAATGACAGCGGCTGTGAATGCTACCAGCCTTCTGCAAAGCAGTGCCCCTAAGTTACCCCTGATCACCTACGATAAGTGGCTGGACATAAACCAAATTACGCTGCGCCAGTTAGATGATCTGGAAGTTTATTTTGTAAGTCCAAAATACGTGAATAAGCAGAGCGAAGCATTTCAGTCTTTCCGCAAACAGTTTATAAGCAAGTATAAGTTACCTCCTTCAGTTTATGCCTATGCAGGTTTTGAAATGCTCTATTATTTCGGTTCGCTCCTAAATAACTACGGTCCACAGTTTAACCAGCAAATGGCGGAGACAGGTATAAAGCCAGGCATAATTTATCCTGGCATCGGGTATACTGACCGGCAAACGAGGAATCAACTGCGCCAGGACAACCAGTATGTGCCTATTACGAAATTGGAGAACCTGCAACTAGATATAGTAAACCCGATCTTTTAAATAGAATCAGACAAACAGACTCATAAAACTTATGATAAAAGCACCAGTTAGTAACGATCTTTTTTTACGCGCGCAAAATAGTATACCGGGAGGTGTGAATTCTCCTGTTCGTGCTTTCAGAGCAGTAGGAGGCAATCCTCGTTTCATAGTATCGGCTAAAGGGCCATACATGTATGACGAAGACGATAATCGTTACACAGACTTTATTAACTCCTGGGGTCCGATGATCCTAGGACATGCTGCAGAGGTTGTACAGGAAGCGGTGCAGCAGGCTATTCCTAATTCCCTTTCATTTGGTGCACCAACCCGCAAAGAAATTGAAATAGCTGAACTGATCGTGAGCATGGTGCCAAGTATAGAGAAAGTGCGCATGGTGAACTCTGGCACTGAAGCCACCATGTCAGCCATTCGGGTTGCGCGTGGTTTTACAGGCCGTGATAAAATAATTAAGTTTGAAGGGTGCTACCATGGTCATGGCGACTCATTCCTGATATCAGCAGGTAGCGGAGCCATCACGTTGGGAGTACCAGACAGTCCTGGTGTCACTAAAGGAACAGCCAATGATACACTTACTGCTCCCTATAATAATTTAGATGCGGTCAAAACTTTGGTAGATGCCAAGAAAGGGCAAATAGCAGCCATTATACTCGAGCCTGTTGCTGGCAACATGGGGCTGGTTACACCTGCAGAAGGATTTCTGCAGAACTTGCGTGCTTTGTGCGATAAGGAAGGTATTGTGCTGATATTTGATGAGGTGATGACCGGGTTTAGATTAGCCCCGGGTGGTGCACAGGAGCTTTATGGCGTCACGCCTGACATGAGCACACTGGGTAAGATTATTGGCGGTGGTATGCCAGTAGGAGCTTACGGTGGCAAGAGAGAAATAATGGAATATGTTGCCCCAGCCGGACCTGTTTATCAGGCTGGTACCTTGTCTGGCAACCCAATAGCTATGTCGGCTGGTATGGCGATGCTTACTTATCTTAAAGAGCATCCGGAGGTATATACGCAATTACGCAACACGACAGATAAGCTTGTAAGCGGAATGGAGCAGAACATGCAGCAATTGGGTTTAAATTTTACGGTAAACCAGATCGGCTCTATGTTCAGCATATTCTTTACCCAGCAGGCTGTCACTGATTTCGACAGCGCCAAGACCTCTAACACAGCTTTCTTTGGCCGGTACTTCAATGCGATGTTAGATAGGGGCATCTACCTTGCGCCATCGCAGTATGAGGCATTGTTTGTGTCTACAGCCATTGGAGAAGAGCAGGTAAGCCAGTATATTCAGGCTAACCTTGAATCACTGAAAGAAGCTCAGCAAGGTTAGGCAGTACGATTTCAATAAATTTTAAGCGGCAGTTCCTTTTTGGCGCTGCCGCTTTTATTTTGTTCTAAAATCACAAAAACACACGGCCAACTATCAGTCAGCAGAAAGCAATTTATTTTAATGCCTTGTGTTCCTTGGCACATAATGGCTTATTGCTTACTTTTATAGTTGCATATTCCCACCACCATGATTTTAACTGATAAGCAGATTTTAGAGGAGATAGAGAAGGGTACTATACTGGTAGAACCCTTTAACCGTGCATGTCTGGGCACTAATTCTTACGACGTTCATCTGGGTCGTTACCTGGCAACTTATAAAGATGAAGTACTTGATGCCCGCAAACACAATGAGATTGATGTTTTCGAAATTCCGGAGGACGGTTATGTTTTGAAACCGGGAAGGCTTTACTTGGGAGTTACAAAAGAATACACCGAAACACACGCCCATGTACCTTTTCTGGAGGGTAAATCAAGCGTAGGCCGGTTGGGTATAGACATTCACGCTACCGCTGGAAAAGGAGACGTAGGTTTCTGCAATACCTGGACACTTGAGATATCTGTTTCTCAGCCCGTACGCATTTATTACAATATGCCTATTGGTCAGCTGATATATTTTGAGGTGAAAGGCGGAATTGAAAACTATTATAATACGAAGCAGAACGCAAAATATAACAATCGTACCATTACTCCTGTAGAGTCCATGATGTGGATGAACGAGTGGTAGAAAACATCACCTTTCTTGTAAAAAGCCGATTTATTAGCATAAATCGGCTTTTTTGGCATAATATCTGCAGTATATAAGATGTAAATATTTGACAGCGTTTTCGGAATCATTTAAATTTTGTCTACGTTGTAAAGAGAGAAAAGGAACCAAACTTGGAACAAACTATAGAAAGGAAAGATTATGAAAAAGCTACTGGCAATGATTTGTATGATGGCTGGATGTTCTTTTGCAACCAGCGCGAAGGCAGAAACCAAAACTAGCGGTAACAAAGCTGTTAAGTTAGATAAAAAGGTTGCTATGGTAGCTGAAAAAAGAGCCAATCATTTATCTGATGTGATGATAAAGGATTTAGGTCTTAATAATTTTCAGTCTCGTAAGATGCGGGAAATCAACAAGGATGTTGTCGCTCAGAAAATGGCTGTAGAAACTCAGTATGCAGGCAATCAAGAGTTAATAAATCAGAAGTGCAAAGAGATTTGCGCCGAAAGAGATCGACAGCTTGAGAATATCCTAAGTACAAGACAGTATAATGAGTACTTTGGAGATCGTAAAATTTATGATCAGACAGAGCAGGAGTATATGGCAGGTTTATCTAACCAACAAAACTCTAATAACACAGCATCATCTGGTACTGCCCCTGCCGGAGATAATACCGTTAGCCTTAACTAATGATAGGTAGCCGATAAGGCTCCTATAGAATATAAAAAGCTAGAGCCGCCTTAATAAAGGCGGCTCTAGCTTTTTATGTAACTACTAAAGATTAGCCGTTGTTATTCTTTTGGCGCTCTTCCTCCACGTGCTTCATTAATTCTTCGCAAAGGTCACGCATCTTCTTTGCCATAACATTATCACTTGTTGCAGTTGCTACACTTTGAGCCATAGCCCCAATGGTATCGATGTAAAAGTATTTCATTTCATCCACAGGCATATCTTTTGTCCAAAGGTCAATTTTCATTGTGCCTGCTTCATCACGATCCCATAATGAAATATTGATTGCTTTAGCAAAATGAATCTTTTCCCCTGCGTCTGTGGCACGCCAGCTGATAGCTTCCGGGATCTGGTTTTCGTCCAGTGCAATGCTGAAATATATCTCTGATTTTTTCATTTTCGAAGTTCTTAAACTTTATACTATATAACTCTCGTAATATGCCTGAATACATATATAGGTACAAAGTTACGCGATGCGCTACGGAATAAAAACTCTCTTACTCATTTTTACCTTTATCACCCTAATTGGATGCTCCAGACTACCCTTTTCTTCAAAAACAGGGAAACTGCACACAATCGCATTTTACAACGTTGAGAAGCTTTTTGATACCACCAATGAACCTGGCACTAACGATGATGCATTTACTCCTAATGGAGAAATGAACTGGACACAGGAGAAGTATAATCGAAAAATACAGAACATAGCAAGTGCCCTTGCAAACATTGGAGGAGGCGAAGGCCCAGCCATTATCGGGATAAGTGAAATTGAAAACCAAAAAGTGCTACAGGACCTGGTAAACGCTGAGCCGCTACGTAAACGAGGTTACAACATTATCCATCATGACATGCCTGACGAACAGGGGCTGGATGTTGCTTTACTGTATAAACCCAAAGTTTTCAAGGTTAGCCAGCAGCAGCCTGTAAAAATTGACTACGGAAGGTCAAACTATACTTCCCGGGATATTCTTAAGGTACAGGGAGAACTGCAAGGACAGCCAGTAACACTTTTCGTCAATCACTGGCCACCCCGCACCCGCACCCGTAGAGGCCTACAGGACGACAGCAGGCTTCGTGCAGCTGCTACAACCCTAAGGAAGGAAATTAATGCCTTACAGGCCGCAGATAAGGACGCAAAGATAATAGTGATGGGAGACTTCGACGCAGAGCCTAAGACTAACGTTATGCAACAGGTTTTAAAGGCTACAGGTCGTCCAAACCCATACTACAACGAAGAGTTGTTTAATACTTTCTTTATGCACTATGTGAATGGCCTGGGTAGCTACTACAGTCGCGGTGACTTTAAAATGCTGGACCAAATCCTGATTTCTAAGTCTCTTATTGATGGAGAAGGCCTGGAATACGTTCGGGGCTCTGCTCAGATACATGATCCTGAAGAACTAAAATTCCTGTACGGTAAGTATAAGAATACACCACTGAGTACCTTTTCGGGCTCTACTTACTTTGGGGGCTACAGCGATCACTTTCCGGTTTACATCAAAGTAAGGAAAGCAAAACGGAACAAGCCTGCTATATAAAATGAAAAAGGTGAGCTGATCAGCTCACCTTTTTCATTAGGAGAAATACTCCTTATACGTAATTGTTCAGCATTACTGGCATCACCAGCATCAGAACATTTTCACTGTCTTCATTAACAATTGGCATTAACAGACCTGCTCTGTTAGGAGTAGACAACTCAAAAGTAATCTCATCTGAATCAAGGTTGTTCAGCATCTCCATCAGGAATTTGGCATTAAAGCCTATTTCCATGTCCTCTCCCTCATATTGGCAAGATAAACGCTCATTTGCTTCGTTAGAGAAGTCCAGATCCTCGGCAGAAACCTGCATTTCAGAGCCTGTCAGTTTCAAACGGATCTGGTGCGTAGTCTTGTTTGAGTAAATAGAAATACGCTTTACAGAGCTTAACAGATCCTGGCGGTTAATCACCAGTTTGTTCGGGTTCTGCACAGGAATTACATTCTCGTAATCCGGGTAACGCTCATCTATTAAACGGCAAATCATGCGGATGTTGTCAAAGCTAAAGAAGGCGTTTGACTGATTGAACTCCATACGCACGGCAGTAGCCTCTGTAGGTAGCGTAGATTTCAACAACATAAAAGCTTTACGTGGAATAATCAGAGACGCCTCCTGGCTTGTTGAGATGTCTGTACGGCGGTAACGAAGCAGACGGTGACCATCTGTTGCTACAAACGTAACGTTGTCGCTGCGCAGCTGCACAAAGATACCAGTCATTGCCGGACGAAGCTCATCGTTACTTACTGCAAATATTGTTTTGTTAATAGCTCTTCCTAATACATTGGAAGGAATCTCTATAGCGTTTCCGCCCTGTACTACCGGCACGCGTGGGAAGTCTGTGGCATTTTCGCCAGACAGCTTATAACGGCCATTTGAAGAACTTATTTCAATCGTATAGGTCTCTTCGTCAATCGTAAAGGTTACCGGCTGATCAGGAAGATTTTTAAGGGTCTCCAATAAGATCTTGGCAGGAGCAGCTATACGGCCATTCTCCTTTGCCTCAACGTGTAATTCCGTGATCATGGATGTCTCCAGGTCACTGGCAGTGATGGTTAACGTGCTGTTGTTTATCTCGAACAGAAAGTTCTCAAGGATTGGTACAACCGGGTTATTGGTAACCACTCCGTTTATGCTGGATAACTGCTTCAAAAGAGCAGATGAAGAGACGATAAATTTCATTATTCTACCTATAATGTTATTTGGACAAAGTTAAAAATATTTCGCATTTATGCTACCACTTTGCCAAGTCCTTTTTCGTGATTTACTGGCTTGTAGCAAGATAAAATTAAAACCGCTCGTACCTGCGCTTTCGCATATAATAACGCGCCACCCCGAACAACACCAGCAACAGGATTGGAGCTCCTAAATTCAGCAGTTGCCAGTAAGTTTTTTCCTCCCTTACACGCAACTTATCCAGAGGGCGCAGCTGAATCTCTTTATTCCTTACATTAATTAGTCCTTCAGCGTCTAAAAGATAATGAACAGTGTTCATCGCCAGCTCTTTATTTGCAAAGGTGATGTTGTTAAAACGGTCAAATCCTAACTCATAGGCTTGTCCTGTTCTCGGATTAACCTCATTTCGCACCAGGTCACCATCAGAAAACACTGCGATTTTGGTTTCTTCGCCTTGCTCCTTAACCTGCGTATCCTGCACACCTTCCGGAGCCCGTCGGTTTCTGAATAAAGAAGTAAACTTACCCTCCAGCAGATAACCCACTGGTAGCTCCCCTGCCTGGAACTGCTCCGGCTTTACCTCCATACGTGCTTCTTCCAAAGTAAGTGGCACGGGAGGTTGTAGTACACGGGAATATTTTGAACTAAAGACCAGTGGAGTCTTTCTGATCCCATCAGCCTTCACAGTGTCTATAGTCCCTATAAATTTCGTGTACACCGCATCAAGGTTACGTGTTATAGGGTGCTTCGCAAAGTTATTTAACAAGGGATAAAAGCGCCAGTTAATCATTTCTGTCTGCGGTTTATCCCCCATATAACCTGTTACTACTGGTATAAAGCCCGAGTTAAGGTCCATGATCATTGTGGGGTTCAGGCGCACACCATACCGGAAAAGTAAATCATCCAGGTTCAGGTTGTAAGGAATAGCAAACATTCCTCCCGCTCCTACACTATCCATATTGGCATTAAGCGCATCCACAAAGAATACGGCTTTGCCTCCCTTCATAATGAACTGATCAATCTTATACTTGTCAGCTTCTGTAAAGGCTGAGGTTGGCTTGGCAATAATGATCAGGTCCAATCCCTCCAGCGAAGGGATTTGCGAAAGCTCACCCCTTGCCACACGGTAGTACTCCTGCAAAGAACCCAGCAGGTCCGTAACCTCCTGCATCTCCAGTTCTCCCTGCCCTGCTATATAACCGATTATCTTATTGCCCTGAAAAGCCATCTTTCGGATAGCAGTGGCAAATTCATACTCTACTCCCTCCACTGACTGGTTCAATCGCTCATCAGGAGAAGCAGCCAGGTTTCCTTTCAATAGGTTCACAGCTGTTTCCTTGCCTTTATACTTTACTATAGCTCCCGGAAATACAAGGCGCTCTACCTGCTTTCCATCTTCGGTGGCTCTTAAATTAGTAGGTATTATCCCTTTCTTAGCCAGATTAGTAATGAACTCTGTCCGCTGCTTTTCATCACTGATCTCATTTGGATCAATGAAGTTATAGCGGATATTACCACCGGAATAAATCCTGAATTCATCTAGTGTTTCCTTCACCGACTGCTGTAGCCTTCTGAAACCTGCCGGAAACTCCCCCTCCAGGTACACATCCACTACTACTTCATCCGGTAATTCCTGCAGCATCTGCTTTGTAACCGGTGCAATGGTATAACGCTTGTCTTCGGTAAGATCCAGGCGAAAGAAGTAGTTAGCTGCTACTAAATTTAACAGGATGATGCCTGCTACCCAGGCAAGGAACCTCAGGATATCACTGCTGCGCTTGCTCTTGTTCTGTTCTTCTACCATTTTCTGCTCCTTAAAACAAGTTTAGTGGCTAAGACCATGATAGCGATAACACTGATAAAATACAGCACATCACGCGAGTCGATCAAACCCTTGCTGATGGCGGTATAGTGATAAGAGATTCCCAACTGGCTGATCAGGTAATTGTAACTACCCCATACCGGAATCGAAGCGATGGAATCGAAGCCGGTATAGATGATAAAACAAAGGAAAACAGCTACCACGAATGAAATGATCTGGTTATTAGAAATTGATGAAGCAAACACACCAATTGCAGCAAACACACCTGACAAAAAGATCAGACCAATATATGAACCTACCACGGCAGCCGAGTCCACATTCCCCTCCGGGTTACCCAATTCAACTATTGAATAGTAATAAAGGAGGGTAGGAAGCAGGGCAAAAAGAGCCAGCAGGAGCGCTGCAAAGTATTTCCCTAGAATAAGCTCCAGGTCAGAGATTGGCTTGGTTAGTAGCAATTCTATAGTACCCTCCCGTTTTTCCTCTGCAAAAGTTCGCATGGTAATAGCCGGAATCAGGAACAGGAAAACCCAGGGAGCCATGTTAAAAAGCGTTTGCATATCCGCAAAACCATATTCCAGCACACTGCTCTCCGGAAACACCCACATGAACATTCCAATAGCCACTAAAAAAACAGCAATTACAATGTAGGCTATCAGGGAATTAAGGAAGCCGTTAAATTCTTTTTTGAGTATAGCAAGCATCTAATTTTTAATCAAAAATCATGAATTAGAAATCAGAAATTGAGGTAGCACACTTTAAAAGCTCTTTACTTCCTCCTTTTCTAATTTTCAGTTTAGAATTTCTAATTCTTTGTCAACTGTTGGAAAATTTTCTCGAGTGAATTTTCTTCCTGGCGGAGTCCCACCAGCGGCCAGTTTCTCTCAGCGGCAATGCGAAAAACGTTTGAGCGGATGTCGGCATCACGTCTGGAGATGATCCGGTAGGTATTGGCCTGTGCTGGCTCCACTCGCAAAACCCCTTGTATGCTTTGCAGCGCATCCAGTTCAATTGGTTGCTCGAACTCTACCAGTGTCACCTTCTCATTCTTGCCACCGGCCTGCAGACTGGCTACATCACTGTTTGCAACCAGCTTGCCCCTGTTAATAATCACTACCCTGTCGCAGATAGCTGCCACCTCCTGCATTATGTGTGTAGAAAATATTACGGTTTTGTCACGCCCTATCTGTTTAATAAGTGACCTTATCTCCACAATCTGATTTGGATCCAAACCAGTGGTAGGCTCATCCAGGATAAGTACCTGCGGATCGTGCACCAGTGCCTGTGCCAGGCCCACCCGCTGGCGGTAACCTTTAGAGAGAGCCCCGATTTTCTTCCCCTGCTCCAGAGTTAAACCGCAAAGTTCTACCATTTCCTGTACTCTGGCTTTTGCCAACTTTCCTTTCAGGCCATACACAGAAGCAACAAACTGAAGGTACTCATGCACATACATATCCAGGTAAAGAGGGTTATGCTCAGGCAAATAACCGACATTACGCCTAACTGCCATTGGTTCCTGCACCACATCGTGCCCATTCACCAGTATGGTGCCGGAAGTTGGGGGCAAATAGCAGGTGGCAATTTTCATGGTAGTGGACTTACCGGCACCATTTGGACCCAGGAAGCCTAAAATCTGCCCCTGCTCTACCACAAAAGAAATATCATCCACAGCCCGCTGTGCACCAAAGGTCTTGGTCAGGTTCTTTACTTCAACAGACAATATTTTAAAGAATAATGTTGAGACTAATAATGAAAAGGCAATATAATCCTTCCAATCCGCATGAACTGCGAATTCTGATCCAAAGCTACAAAAGCCGCGCCATACTTGTATTATTTCTGGCGCTTACCTTTTGGCATTAATGGGCGAACCTCAATATCTATGTGGTGGTAGTTTGGATGCGACTCCAGTGCATGCATAATGGTAGAGGCAATATCCTCTGGTCGCATCATGTTCTCGTTTACTGTTACACTCTCTATATTGTCAAAAAAGTTAGTCTGAACGGAGCCGGGATAGATGCAGGTAACTTTTACGCCATAGTCGCGCACTTCTTTGTACAGCGAGTGCGAAATGCCACGAACTGCATGTTTTGTACCGCAATAGCCAGCCATCTGCTCTATGCCTGTAGTGCCGGCTATAGATGAGATATTGATAATGTGCCCCTCCCCCAACTCTTTCATGCCAGGAATTACCAAACGAGTGCAGTAGAAGATGCCGTTCACATTTGTTTCAAACATGGTATGCCAATCATCCAGGCTTATGTCCTCCAGTAAGCCTGCAACTCCCAGGCCTGCATTATTAACCAAAATGTTTACATGGGTACCAAGATGTGAGATAGTTTGATCAAAAGCACGCTGTACAGATTCATTGTAGCGCACATCACACTCAAAAAAGTGGAAGCTGTCATGCTGTAGCTCCGGAGCTGTGCGGCCCCATCCTGCTACCTTAGCCCCTTTGTCCAACAAGCTTTGGACAGTGGCCAGCCCTATACCTTTACTTACTCCTGTTACTACCGCTAATTTACCTTCAAGATTCATAGTTCTGTGTTTTATTCGGAATGTATTAATGTGATCGAGAAGCAACACTGTTGTTCCTCATTTTTTATGCGATATAAGTAGGTTTAACAGAGAAAGTTCCTACTCCCTATCAGTTATCTATTCAATTAAACCAGTTAAATATCCCCCAGCTGCGGCCTGATAAGCAACTCCTCCACCACACTGTTTTCTGACAAGATATAAGCATTATAAATCGCCATTGCCACATCCTCGGCTTTGATGAATCGCTCTGGTGGCAGGTCAACTCCCTCCCAACTCGCTGTAAGGGTAGCTCCCGGAAGTATAGCTGTTACACGCACATTATGCTCTTTCGTCTCTTCCCGCAGTACTTTCGTCATACCATATAAAGCATACTTAGAGATACAGTAAGATCCGCCGTTGATGTAGGGAGTTATACTTGCCGTAGAGCAAAGGTTGAATACATGTCCGGAACGCCGCCTGATCATTTCGCCGACAATAGCCTTTGTCATGTAATAGGCACTATATAAGTTTGTGTTGATCATGAAAGGAAGTGCTTCGTCATCTTCTTCAGTAACCTTTCCAGGAATAAAAAGTCCACTATTGTTTACCAGCACATCTACTTTCACATTTAGCTTTGCCACATAGTCTGTAAAAGCTTTCAAAGACTTTCTGTCGCTAAGGTCTGCCTCCTGATAAAAGACTTTAGAGAAGGTGTATTTTTGTTCTATCTCCAGCTTCAAAGTTTTCAGATCTTTCTCACTTCTGGAACAGGTGATAATGTGGAAACCTTCCTTAGCAAACTGCTCTATCACAGCTTTACCAATGCCCTTTGTACCGCCTGTCACCAAAATGTATCCTTGCATAAATATGGGTCGTTTTATATGTTTTCTGATTTTAAACGTAATATAAGTATTAATACCTTATTTTTGTTTATAAACACGCTTTAAACCAGCACCAGAACCCTATATGTTGCAACACTTCGGAAAGTATCTGCTCTTCATGCTTAGCTTGTTTAGTCGCGGAGAGTCACCCAGAATAATTTTTAACCGGACGATTGATGAGGCCATACTTATAGGTATCAACTCCATTTTCATTGTCGCGATTGTATCTACTTTCATTGGTGCAGTAACCTGTGTGCAGGTAGCTTATAACCTGAACAATGCTTTCATACCACGCTCCACCATTGGCTTCATGGTTCGTGAAATGACGATTCTTGAACTTGCACCTACTATCACCTCTATAGTGTTGGCAGGCAAAGTTGGTTCCAGTATAGCCGGTGGATTGGGAACAATGCAGATAACAGAACAGGTAGATGCTTTAGAGGTAATGGGTATAAATTCTGCCTCCTACCTGGTACTTCCGAAGGTGATGGCAGCCCTCCTTGTTTTCCCGATGCTGGTGATCCTTTCTATGTTCCTTTCCATAGCAGGTGGTTATGTGGCCGGAACCGTTACAGGTGCCCTTACAGGACAGGAGTACATCACAGGCATCAGAGAGGACTTTATTCCCTATAATGTCACCTTTGCAATCATTAAATCAGTAGTATTTGCATACCTGATATCTACGATCTCTTCCTTCAGGGGCTATTATACCGCCGGTGGTGCTTTGGAAGTAGGTGCTGCCAGTACTACGGCTGTAACAAACAGTGTGATTGCCGTATTAATAGCAGACTTCGTGTGTGCCCAGTTGCTACTGTGATACACAAGGGTGGAGCGTTTTCTTAAAACAGAGTCTAATGATAGAAATACATAACATACATAAATCATTTAACGGCAAGAAGGTACTAGACGGCATCAGCGGAGTATTTGAGACAGGTAAAACTAACCTGCTGCTGGGTGCCAGTGGCACTGGTAAAAGTGTGTTGCTGAAGTGTATTGTAGGATTGATTAAGCCGGATATTGGAAGTGTTACTTTCGATGGTACCTACTTTACTAACAACAAACTTGATATACGCCAGGAAATACGCCGGAAGATCGGGATGCTTTTTCAAAGTTCCGCACTGTTTGACTCCATGACGGTGGAGCAAAATGTTGAGTTTCCTTTAAAGATGCTTACCGATATGCGGAAGGATGAGCGCCTGGACAGGGTAAATTTCTGTCTTAACCGTGTAGGACTGGAGGGCTCGAATACTAAGATGCCTTCCGAGCTCAGCGGTGGTATGAAAAAGCGTGTAGGTATAGCCCGGGCTATTGCCCCTAATACCACCTATCTTTTTTGTGATGAACCAAACTCTGGCTTAGATCCGCTCACAGCTATTAAAATTGATGAGCTAATAAAGGAGATTACTGAAGAGTATAACATCACTACCATCGTTGTAACGCATGATATGAACTCAGTTATTGAAATTGGTGACAAGATCATGTTCCTCTATGAAGGGAAAAAGCTATGGGAAGGAACTCGTGAGGACATTATGGATTCAAATGTTGAGGAACTGAATGAATTCATTTTCGCTAACCGCCTGATGCGGGATGCTAAAAAGATTGAAGAAGAGGAAGAGGCCCAGGAACACAGGCAACATCCACAAGCATAAAATTAGAAGGGCCTCCTGATATATCTCAGGAGGCCCTTCTAATTTTATGTTGTACGGTTAGATTAAACCGTACAACATACCTGCAACTGTTGCTGTCATCATACAAGCCAGAGAGGCACCTAACAGGGCAAGAAAACCTAGTTTAGATAAATTCCCCTGCTGCCCGGGAGCCATGCTGCCTATTCCTCCTATCTGTATGGCAATAGAGCTAAAGTTGGAGAACCCGGCAAGAGCATAAGTTGACATTATGAGTGCCTTAGGAGTAAGAAGGTTAGCACTTTTCATTTCAGCCAGATCAAGGTAAGCCACGAACTCATTGATTGCTGTTTTCTGACCAAGCAAACTACCCACCAATAGTGAATCCTGCCACGGAACGCCCATTATAAAGGCAAATATCCTAAATATTTGCCCTAGAATATATTGAAGAGAGAACCCAGAAAACCGTCCATCAGTAGTGGCAATTACCCATTCATTCAATCCAGTTAAGTCACCAAGAAGATCCGTTAACAGGTAGTTAACAAGTGCTATCACAGCAATAAAGGCTAAGAGCATACCACCCACGTTTGCAGCAAGCCTCAACCCATCGGCAGCACCACGAGACAGCGCATCAACAAGGTTCACACCAAGCTGCTCATCATTTACTTCTAGTTCTGTATGTATCTTTTCCGGCTCTGTTTCCGGTACCAGAATCTTGGCGAGCACGATACCAGCAGGTGCGTTCATGATGGAAGCAGTTAGCAGGTGTGCCGCAAAAATTGCTTTCAACTCAGGATCATCTCCTCCCAGAAAGGATACATATGCAGCTAACACGCCACCGGCCAGGGTAGCCATACCACCCGTCATCAAACACATTAGCTCTGAGCGTGTCATGCGGCTAATGAACGGACGAACCAGAAGAGGTGCCTCTGTCTGTCCTAAAAATATGTTACCCGCTGCAGATAAACTTTCAGCACCAGATAAACGCATCCCCTTGGACATCACCCAGGCAATACCGTAAACGATCTTCTGCAGGACACCAAGGTAGTATAAACCCGCTGATACAGTAGAGAAGAAGATAATGGTCGGTAAAACAGAGAAAGCAAAGATAAAGCCCAGACCTGCATTTTGAGAAGGATTGGCCAGGTTACCAAACAGGAACTGCGCCCCTGCCTGAGAAAAATCAAGGAACGTTACAAACCCCCGGCTAACAGCAGCAAAACCATCTGCCACCAAAGGTACCTGCGTTACTAAAACTCCGAAGAGAACTTGCAAAAAGACACCGAAACCAACCAGCTTCCAGTCAATACGTTTTTTGTTTTTTGAAAATAGAAATGCAATGGTCAAGAGGATTAACAGACCTATGACCCCTCTGAAAA